>NZ_AKVZ01000012.1 GCF_000273745.1 Rickettsia australis str. Phillips | reverse complement strand
AAATGCGAAAAAATCATTTTAGACTTTTATAAAATGAAAGATATTAAAGGAATCGGTGAGATATCTAGCAGTCAAATTTGTGTCATAGGCAGCATTCTAGAATATTTATCGTTAACGCAAAAACAAAACATTCCTCATTTACCAATCCCTAGAATTATCAATTTTCATAGCTATATGACTATTGATTTCTCTACTAGACATAACCTTGAAATTGTAACAAACTCACAAGGCGGCTCGAACAGAAGTTTACTAAGCACCATCAATCATACGGTTACTAAACAAGGCGGACGTTTACTATATAATTTTCTTTCCAGTCCTTTAACCAACATTGTTAAAATAAATCATCGTTTAAATATTACCGAGTTCTTTTATTCCAACTTAGAAATAGTACAAAGAATTAGAGAACTTCTAAAAAAAACTAGTGATATAGAACGCTGTCTAACACGTATTACAATGAACAGAAGTTCAGGTCGTGATTTACTTAGTATTAAATATACCTTGGAAGCTGCAGCGATTATTAAAAGAGTATTTTTTGACGCTTACGGTTTTAATTTACCTGATTTTATCGAAAAAATTATTAAACCTCTCTCAGGCGATGCAGAATTATATCATTTAATAGACGAGAGCATAAGAGAAGATGTACCGAATAATTTAAATGACGGAGGTATAATAAAACATGAATACCATCCGAAAGTAGCTCAATTACATGATTTAATTAATAACGGGAAATTACATATTGAAAAGCTAAAAGATCAATATCGCAAAGAAACGGGCATAGACAGTTTAAAAATATCTCATAATAATGTTATAGGGTTTTTTATCGATATTACCGCTAAAAATGTTAATAAAATCCTTGATCCCAAATTTATTCATCGTCAAACAACGGTTAATAATGTCCGTTACACTACTACTGAACTACAAAAGCTTGAAAGCGAGTTAGTCAACGCTAAAACCTTAGTAATAAGCTTGGAAAAAGAATTATATGCCGATATTTGTAGCCAAGTAATCGAAAAAGCTGCCTATTTACGAATGCTTGCAAGCTCCTTAAGCGTGCTTGACGTATTTTGTAATTTTGCTTACATCGCTGATGAATATAATTATGTTAAGCCTGAATTTACCGATGATTTAAGCTTTGATATCGTTAAAGGACGGCATCCTGTGATAGAAAAAGTACTACAACTAGAAAGCAGAAGCTTTGTATATAATGACTGTCATTTATCGGAACTTAAGCGTATTTGGTTAATTACCGGTCCTAATATGGCAGGTAAAAGTACTTTTTTACGTCAAAACGCCATTATTACAATCATTGCTCAAATAGGTTCGTTTGTGCCTGCTAAAAGTGCCAAAATAGGGGTAGTCGATAAAATATTTAGCCGAATAGGTGCTGCTGATGACTTAATTAAGGGACAATCAACCTTTATGGCAGAGATGCTTGAAACTTCGGCAATTCTTGCTCAATCTACAAAAAACTCACTAATAATACTGGATGAGGTAGGTAGAGGTACATCCACTTATGACGGTGTATCTATAGCATGGTCGGTGCTTGAATATATCCATGATAAACTAAAATGTCGCTGCTTGTTTGCTACGCACTATCATGAACTTACTGTTATGAATAATTTCCTGCCGGCTTTGCAAAATTATACTATTGCCATTGAGGAGTCAGGTAAAGATATTCTATTTTTACATAATATTATATCAGGTGCTGCCGATAGATCTTACGGTATTCATGTTGCAGCTTTAGCAGGGCTCCCTGCTAGCGTTATAAACAGAGCTGAGCAGATTCTGCTTAAATTTGAGAAAACTTCTACCGGTAAAGGAAAAAACATTTTATCAACGGAATCAAATAATTTGAGCTTATTCAATCTTGAACCTAATAAAACTACTATAAGAAGTAAATTAGATGAACAATTTAGAACTATCGACCCTGATAAACTATCCCCTAAAGAAGCACTTGAGTTGATTTATGAGTTGAAGAAGTTGGGTTAAGATGTCATTCCTGCAAAAGCATGGATTCAGTAGTCTGTATTGTCATACCGCGACTTGATCGCGGTATCCAGGAATATTTAACTACTACAAATGTTTCTAATGGATACCGTGGTCAAACCACGGTATGACAGGCTGGACGTTTTTCCAACCAATATTTACTGCAGGCGAAAAAATTAGGATTAGCGAAATTTTCTTTACCGTAAGTAATTTCTTGTCCATGTGTATCTAAAATATTACCGCCGCCGGCTTTAATTAAAGCATGACCTGCCGCTATGTCCCATTCCATAGTTTGACCGAATTTTGGATATATATCAGCTGCCCCTTCAGCAATTAAGCATAATTTAATTGAACTGCCTATTTCATTTATTTGACTGAATGAATATTTACTTAAAAATTCTTTAGTAGCTTTATTTGAATTATAAAAACCTATTACCGCATTAAGCTCTTCATGTTTAGGTTCATGATTAACAAATATGTCTTTAGAATTCTGTTCGATTTTTAACCGACCGTTTACATCGGTATAATATAGCTTTGCCGTTTCAGGGTGATATATCAAGCCGATGGTTGGAAAACCGTTTTCAATAAGCCCTATATTTACCGTATATGTACTTTTACCGTTTACATAGCTCCGTGTCCCATCAATAGGATCGATTAACCAAAAAGTATCACTGCTTAATATAGGTAGCGGCTGCTCTTCACATACTATAGCTATTTGAGAGGTTAAGCTTCGTAAAGTTTGATAAATTATTTTACTAATTTCCTTATCGGCATTAGTGACTACTGACCCATCTGATTTAATATCAGTCAATATTCCTACCTTTTTTATATCTAGTGCAACCTTGCCGGTATTAATAATTAAATCTTTTAAAGCAGCTATTAAGTTATTATTCATATTATATTTATTAAATGCGAATTATGTCATTCCTGCGTAGGCATTGCCCTCATGGATACTGAAAATGGTCATTGCAAAAGGAGCGAAGCTTTGCTGCAATCTAGTTTTAATTTCATGAGATTGCCACGCTTCTTACAGTCACGGAGTTGTTGGGTGGATACCACCCCGTCATTACGAGCAATCGTAGACTGCATAGCAACCCAGAAAAATAATAAAAAATTCTGTAAATCAGAATTTTTACTGGATTGCTTCGTCAAAACTTACAGTTTTGCCTCGCAATGACGATTTCTCAATAAAATATTACTTATGTAATTTGCTATCGGGAATATTTAACATCTCGCTAGCTACATCATCTTCTAACCACTGACCGGTATTTAAAAACGTAGATTGCTGCAACTCAGCGATTCGATTATCAGGTGATCCCGGTAACATTTGCCATCCCAAATATTCAATTCCATAATATCCTATATCAACCATGCTTAAATAAGAATCCATATTTTCTAAATCTTTTTTATTATTCGCAAAAATTACTATTTGTGTAGGTTGTTTCGGTATAATTCTTAAGAACTCTATAAGAGTTTTTACTTTATTTATATTACCGGTAAATATTATACCTAAATAAAAAATAGGGGCACCAGCATCACTTGGGTTAAATCTAAATACATCTTTATCATTAACTTTATTAGTAAAATTAATATTGAGACCGTAAAGTAATGTATATAACCATCCTTCATAATTTTCAATTAAATTACATGGGGCAGTTATTTCTTGAAGACCTAAAACTGTTGCACCTTGCTGTTTCATCTTATTAATTAAATCTATCCATTTAGATTCAACAAGAATCATTTGACGCTGCACTATTAATTTTGCAATAGTTTTATTAACTGATGCATTATCCGCTGCAAGACTATATAAATATTTAGTAAAATTTATATAAGAATTATCCTGATATCGAAATAATTTGGATTTCGGTGTTATGATAGTATTATCTATATTTATAAGTACCAGCGTATCTGCATCTATCTTCGGTAATAAATTTTTCATTGTTACCGAATCTACAGAGTAAGTAGGAATAATTTGACCATAACTTACACACGAAATAACTAAGCAAAGTACGCTCAATAACACTTTATTGATTTTTATCATAAGGATTTTTATCTTTTATCTTGTTAGTTTTTAGAGGCGGATTATTTCTTTTTATCTTATTTATTTGAGGTATTAAATCATTAATGATTTTAGTATAATATGCAGCATCTTTATTTTCCGGGGGATTGTTATTATTATAATAATAACCAATAAATAATATATTAGCACTATAACTATTAAGTTGACACTCCATTGATTTTAATAATTCTATGTTACTGCTAATTATTATAAAAGCTTTAGGCATAAATCCCATGTGAATAAGAAAATTGAGCATTATTTCCGCTTCCGATATATTATTACTCGTCAATATACCCTTATAAAATACCGGATAAGTATTAGCAAAACTGTCTAAATTGTTAAAAATAACATAATTATTGTTTGGAAAACTATTTGAAAAATCAATATCGAAATTTTTCTTTAAATAATCGGCAAACCATATTTCAAATTTAGGAATATTATTAAAATAACCGGTAAATCCATCATTTACTGCTATTATAGGGATGTTACTATTACTCATTTCATTTACAAAATTTGGAAAATCAGATGCTTGTAGTTCTTTCTTATAACTATCATTAGTTAAAATTAATTGGTCTATATAAATAGCTTTTGGATTTTTATTAATATTACGCAAAAGAGGAGTTAGTGTAAGATAAATATCTTTGTCAATTTGTTCACCTATAGGCACTAAAGACTTAAACAAAAATTCATCTAAAACTATTACTACTAATAAATCCTGAGGTACATAATTTTTATTATAATTTTCTTTAAAATCTTGTTTTATTTTATCTAAGTTATCTACTTCGATAATCGCTGCGTTAACTAAGGAAGTAATAAATAATAGCAAGATAAATAAAGATTTTTTGAATATCATCATAATTTTTAAAATTTTATTATTGTATAGGATAAACGAAGTTTAATGTGGAAAAGAGCAATGAGTCTATAAGGCGAGGAGCGGAGTATACTTAATACGTGAGCACCGCAGAACTTATAAGACGACGTAGCCAATTTTTCAAATTAAACGAGTATATATTAGTGTTACCACATCATGGTGCTAATATCAATCCATATTAAACTATAATACAGTAAATATGTTCAGAAGTTTTTTTAGTTCGCTTGGTGGCGGCATAGGAAATGCATTTGGCGGTGGTATATTTTCAAGCGTAGGCAGATTTGCCGGTAAAATGCCTGGTGAGTATTTAGATCAATTAAATCACAAACCGATAGAACATGACAATATTAAAAATTTCAAAGAAAGTTTTAAATATGTAACAGCTAATTACGGTGCAGCTATACCGTTAATTTTCAGTACTGCAAGAGTTAACGGAAAAATAATTTGGGCAGATCAAATTAAATAGATAAAACATAGTACTCCGTATAAAGAATATTTCTCTTATTTTCATAACTTAAAATCCGTTACTAATTTCACTGAATATAGCTATTTCTTTTCTTTTGCAGTTAGGATTTGTGAGGGAGAAATTACCAAAATTAACAGACTATGGGCAGGTGATGAGGTAATAAATTTAGGTAAGTATAATTTAGATTATATAAAGGCTCAGAAACACAATCCACCCGATCCTTTAATTGAAAACTATCTCGGCAGCGGCAAAACTCTTGCTTTGAGATCTCTTAGCTATATAGTATTTGAGGAACTACCTCTAGAAGATTTCAGCAATATTATTCCAAATTTCTCATTTGAAGTAACAAGAAAACCCAATATTTATCTACCTAATAATTATGCAAAGCTTGAAAATTTAATAAGTAGCATTAACATGATACCCGGCTCAGATGAATTTGTTTATGATACGGAAGTACAATATAAAGCTCAAGCAAGTTCTTACGACGGTGTTATAAGCCATGAGGCTATTAACTCCCATAATCATTATAATATTGCAGATAGTTTATTTAGTCTTAATCAATTACAAAATACCTGCCCTAATATTAAATGGATAACACCAGTAGTTTCTTGGTTCGGCGATAGTTTAAACATAGGGCACTGCCGTATAAAACCGGCTATAGAGTTTAACGACCCTATAACCTCATATTCATGCACTTAGCAAGTAGGAATAGAGAGAATGCTAAAATTATCTCTAAAGATGAGCATAACAACCCTAATTACGGTGGCACGGTTAATGATGCTAGTGTAGTGCGTTACCTAATAGAGCTGAAAAGACGTAATTTAAAAATTATGTTTTATCCAATGTTTTTCATGAATCTATCAGGTAAACCATGGCGTGGGCATGTAACAGGTTCTGCAAATGCAGTAAGTAATTTTTTTTCATAAAGCGGACGGTGATAATAACGTCATTCTTCACTATGCAAGGCTTGTTAAAGGTTACGTTGATGCTTTGATAATCGGCTCAGAACTAATCGGTATCACTTCTATAAAAGATTCAGCAAATAATTTTCTGGCAGTGCTAGAACTTATAAATCTTGCTCGTTTAGTAAAAAAAATATTAGGAAGTAATGTACAAGTTACTTATGCCGCTGATTGGTCGGAATATCATCATACTAGCGGCGGGTGGTATAATTTAGATCCGTTATTTGCCTCCCCTTATATCGATTTTGTAGGTATAGATGCTTATTTCCCTTTAACTAATTCTTTAAGTTCTCAGATAACTAAAGAAGAAATTATGAAAGGTTGCCACACCGGCGAAGGATATGATTATTATTTAGACGGTAATGGTAATAAACAACCTCTATCTGCTGCTTATACTTGGAAAAACGTAGATTATTGGTGGAAAAACCATTACTATAATCCTGATGGAAAGCGAACGGCTTGGGAGCCAAAAATGAAAAAAAATATGGTTGACCGAGTTTGGCTTTCCGTCAATAGATAAAGCTCTAAATCAACCAAACGTGTTCTTTGATACTAAATACACGAACGGCGGTAGTCCTAAATATTCCTCGGCAGGCACAGATTACTCAGTGGCAACGTACGACTATTAAATGTTTTTATGAACTTGGGACACACGCCCCTACCATGCATGGCCGCACGATAATATTTGGAACGATAATCATTTATGGGAAAAAGGGCATTGGGTTAACGGCAAATTCGGCTCTTGTAGTCTTGCTGAGATAATCCTTGCGCTATCTGCTAGAAGCGGTATTGACCTACAAAAAATCGATATTTCTACTATTGACAAAGTGGTAGACGGCTTTATTTTGAATAAAGTTTTATCTACAATAGATGTGATCAATTCTTTAAGAATATTTTACTTTTGTGATATAATAGCAAGCGATTGTGAAAAAATTAAATTTCTGAAACGAGGATCAGGCAATTTAGAGTATCTAAGCAGTGAGAGCTTAATAAAGTTGAGCGATAATAGCTATTTAAAGCAAATAGAAATACCTGACGCACATATTATTAGCAAGCTTAGTATTAATTATCGACAGGTTTAATAATTATGATAATTCCTATTGTTACGTAAGTAATGAAACAGATTCAAATAGTCCAACCCTTAACGTCAAAATTCCTATTATTTGATCCATACCCGAAATAGAGAAAATAGGAGGATTAATCTTAAAAAATGCTTCTATAGAAAATAAGGCAATTAAATTCTTAATACCGACAATTTTTAATGAGTTTAAGCCAGGGGATTTCTTGATACTTCATTATAACAAACTTAAATACCAAATTAGAATAGTAAACATACAACTACTTTCTCTAACTTCTTAAGGCCTTATAGATAATTTATCTTCTTATTATTTACCTGCTGCAAATATCTTGTCCAGTTTTAAGCAAACCATAAATGAACAAGTTAAATATTATACTTGACTTACCTTTTAATGTAGTAGCAGGAAATGATCAGCCTTATCTAGCCGTTTATTTACAGAGTAATATTAATGAAGCTTTATTAATGGAGCTTTATATGTATCTACAGATGGCAGAGATTACACCAAAATAGTAAATTTAACTCACCGAACTTTTATAGGAAGCGTTGTTAGTGTTGCTTCAGACTCTCTTACTATCAACTGTCAAAATCTTGAAAAGCTAGTTAATGATGATTGGAATTTGGCAGCTTTCGGTCTAGAAATTATAAAATTCAAAAGATGGCAAAAATTAGATATTGATACTTATAAAATAAGCAAAATAGTTAGAGGAGAATTTACAACTCAAAACTTAGTTTGCTCTCATCTTCAACACGAAGATTTTATTTTACTTAAAAAGAATTTTAATATCATTCCCGTAGCTAGCAAATTAAAAGGTAAAAAAATATATTTTAAAGTCGGTAATCTATCACCTATAGAAATTACTTTCCAAAACAAAGCGGGATTATAGGCTGTATAAAATTGCAAGAATTAGAAATTATTTTAATTTCTCAATCTCTCTTTTGGTTAAACCGGTAAAGTCTATAATCTTGTTTATAGGTTCTTTTATAGATAACATTTTTTTAGCTAAGGTAATTTTTTCTGCTTTTACCATTTCCATATCTTTAGCTTTTTGGATTTGTATCCCTTTTTCTATACCTTCTTGAAGCCAATGATGTGCGATACTTCCCATAATTTCCTCTTCTATTTTTGGATTTAAGCATATTTTCTAACTCTATTTTATCAGTTTGATCTATTTGAGTCAAAGAGTAACTCAAAGCACTTTTTATGTAATCAACACCGGTATTAGAATTAGCAATTATTGTCAAACAACTAGATATTTCTTGCCATTTATCAAATAAATTAGGTTCGTGAATATATTTCATTAGAATCTGTAAAACAGCTAACCAAGGATTTTCTTTTAATTTCTCATCAGGTATATTTTGTAAATCTACAAGTTGATAAGCATTGCTCCAAGTAACTTTTACTAACTCACTATTTTCAAATAAATCCCATAAATTTAAAGGAGCAGTATATTTTTGATTATCATTAAAAAATACTAAGGGATATATAAACGGAAATTTCTTGGAGTTAGGATACAAATTCGAGTGCCGCTCAGCGATATTTAACATATACTTAAACAAGCGAAAAGCCATTAAGTGATCGGAACCACTTTGATGTTCCAGTAGTAGATATAAATAACTTTCGCTATTATTAATTTCAACAGAAAATAAAACATCCGTGATAGATTCTTTAAGACTTAGCTCTATAAAGCTATCATTTTCCAACGTTAAAGTAGCAGGGGAAAATAAAGTTTTTATATTTGACGGTAAATGCATATTAAAAAATTCTCTAGCGACGAAAGGATTTTCTAAAGCTTTTTGAAAAAACTTATCATGCTTTACTTTTTCTGACATAACGTTATTTAAAGTAATATATTCGCACAATAGCAGGAAAATCTAATAATCTAGAATTGAAATTTATATTTTTAAAAAATTTAAGGTTATAAAAATTACTTGATATGTATATATAAAATAATTACAATATTAAGGCATTAATATATACCAGTAATAAATATGTATGCAGCAATTATTAAAATCGGTAATTCTAGAGGCTTACGGATTCCTAAAACTTTTCTTGAACAATGCAAAATAAAAAGTACAGTAAATTTAGCGGTAAAAAACCACTAACTTATAATAACTCCTTATGAAAATATACGAGAAGGCTAGGAATGGTAAATATTAACAGATGCGATATATTACTTATTTCTCGTGATCCGACTAAAAAGGAACGAAAATAAATAAGACTAGACTTTGCATTGTTATTTCTCCTCATAAAATGAATAAGTATATTAATACTCTTATTGTTGCTCCTATGACGAGTAAAATTAAAAACTATCCAACTCTCGTGTTACGGTTACTTTTGACGGTAAAAAAGGCAATATCGTGTTAGATCAAATTCGTACTATAGATACATTTAGAATTATAAAAAAACTTGGAACTTTAGACAATGAAACTATACATTTAGTTTTTAAGACTTTAGAGGCTATATTTACTTAATGCGAACTATAAATAAGTGCCTTGTCCATAGTTCGCATTCAATAAACTTACAGATTTACCTTAAGCCTTAAAGAACCTTGGTTAGCTATATATTTCTTCACAAGAAAGAAATTATATCTAATACCAAACTCCATCATATTATATTGAATAGAAAGGCTCCCACCCTAAATTATAATTTAGTTTTATAGGTTTAAATTTAACTGTTGTAAGCGGCTCATCTATTCCATCAAGCTGTGCATCGGTATTCGGTAATTTTCCTTTAAAATCATAATTTACAAAACCATTCAATTCCGGTTTTATTGTTACGTCTTTTACAAAGAAATTAGTTACGCATTTTAACCCTACTATACCTTCAAATCTATCGTATGATTTTTTGCTAATGGATAAATTTTGGAAAGTAGTAACTGTCTCTTTATAACTATTATTTTTAAATGTAGCATAACGAGTTCCAATCATCGGAGTTATAGCCGTGAGGTTAGAGATTAAATAATTATAACCGCCAAGTAATTCACCACTATAAGAAGTGTTATTAAATTTACCGATTGCAGTTTGATCGCCCGTATAAACCTTACATTTTTCATAATTTTTAATTCTATTTCTACCATATGAACCGATAGCCTCAACACAGAAATTACTTGTCTCACAATTATAAAGCCCATAGATAGAATATATATCGCTTATAGCTTTAGTCTTATCACCAACTTTATAATCTTGATGGCGTAATTTACTATCGGCTCTAGTATAAGCAACTCCAACTATTACACTGTCACTTAGAGCATAATCAAAACCTATTATTCCTTCTTGAGCTTTAGACTTATAACCACTTGCTCCGTTATTACTGGATTTTTGCGTAGCCTTACCGTAAAAAGGAACTACCCAAATGCCCGTATCGATATTATCCTCATCACCGGCAGCTACTGCTGCTTGATTAGTAAGACTTTCACTAGCATTTGGTTTATTTAAACCGTTTAGCTTAAATGTACTCTCATCCTTATTATTGACCTCACCTAGTCTAGCATTGATCCAAGAAGAAACAAAACTGTCCATATTTATCGAAATATCAGTTAATACATCCTCTATTTCTCCCCTATTAAACTCTCCAAGTCCTTCACTCACTTCCCGTACATCTGTTCTTCCTCCTAAACGATTTAAAGTTTCCGATACATTCTTCGACAATCCTAAATTATTCAATACTTTACCTGCATCACTCTCATTACCAATACCAATACCAATTAATTGCTCTACAAGACCGGGAGCTATAGGACCCGTCACCTCATCTCTTATCGGTTTTGGATCAAAAATAGGCACTATTACACCACCTTCTCCGTCTCCAGGATTTCCTCTACCGTTATCGCTGGTCACCTGGGTTCTCTGGATCACCGCCTCCTAGATCAAGGTTTTCGGTATTACCGCCACCGTTATCATTATTATTCAGTAATACAACTCCATTCTCATCGCTTACCCATTTTATTAACCTGTTTAATTCTCCACCTGTATCAACAGTAACTTTATTTTGAGTAACTGGAATAACATTTCCACCTGCTGCTTTTAGTATTACTTCATGTTTAGTATCAGGAGTAATTTTAGTAATATCAGAGCGTGATTTGACTTTAATTATTACTACACTATCTAAAGCCAACATATCAACATTAGCCCCATTACCGACTAATATATGCCCTCCCGATTGCGCAGTCACATCAAAATACGTAATAATCTCAAGAGTACCGTTATATGTAACATTTCCTGTATGCTTTAATTCGTAAGTAGCTAAATCTAAAGCACTATTCGTAAATTGTAAATCATCATCTATTCCTAAATTATCCAATAATACTATATTTGCTTTATTTACTACTAAATTAGCTGCTTTAATATTTTTCTCAAGAATAGCAAATTTCTCAGGACCAAACTCTAGCTCTACATTTTTGATTTCTTCTTTTAACCAAACATTTTCATTAAATTTTATAGCACCGCTGCCGTCAATTTCAGCATTTACTAAAACCGCATCGTTAAAATGTACAGCAGCATCTGCAAAATGCAGCTTATCTACTTTAATATCAGTTAAATAAGCAAATAACTGAAGCGAACGAGGCAGGAGATCTCTATCTACTAAAACATCCTGTATAATTATATTTTTAGCATTTCTATTATTACCTCGTTCAAAATCTATATTCTTACCTGCATCAATGTTAATCTCTTTAGAATTCACCTTTAATAGTACTATTCTTACTAACTTGTACACTTGCTAAACTATTATTTTTACTGCCTAAATTATAAGTAGTACCACCCTCTATATTAAGTTTTTTACGTTACCTTGCCCGTTATGCGCAGTAGTTACATCTGAATAAAAATTCTTAGTATTTACCGTAACTAAACCGTTTCCTGTTAATTCTATTGCTTTTAATCTGTGATCTTCAGTCCCAATAGCACCATTACCGGTGTCAAAATCTGTTATTGCTAAAGTGTGAAGATTATTTCCTGCTGTAGTAATATTAGTAACTCCACCTGCCGCTTGTAGCGTTAATATCGCTTCTTATCCTGCATTTGAGAAGTTAATAGCTTGGTCTTTTAATTCACCTGTAATAGTAAAATCTTTATCAGCTACTTCTACTATACCTAAACTATTATTATTCCCTATGGTACCGGTTATATTAATAGGAACTGTGTTGTTTAATGTTAAAGTACCGTCATTCTCATGTTCACCTGCAATCAGTCACGGTGATATTATCATTAACCTCTATTTCTGCACCGTTTGACATTATAAATTTATTAAATTGATGAGGTGTTTTTACAACATTAGTTTTTAGGCTATTAATATATTAATCAGGAGGTTAGAATTAGATAAGATATTAGGTTCTGTGAACATTTCTCATTGATTTAATATTTTAACAAAGAGATTTCGATGTCATTCCTGCAAAAGCAGGAATGTCTTGTTGTGTAGACCGGAAAACGCACTCGATGTCATCCCGTGGCTTGACCACGAGATCCAAAAAACAATTAATCACTAAAATTATAACTAATATTTTTTCTAGCAATACTTATATCTTTTAAACGTTCACAAACCTTTTCAAAAACTTGTTTAGGCAAGATATTTGAAGCATTAATTTGTAAAAATTTATCGTCTTTTAATTTAATCGAAAAAGAAGGTTCTTGGAATTCTGGCCCATCAATTTCTTTAGCAATTTTTATATAATAACCGATTATATGACTGTTGTAATAATCATTTTTACTAATCATTTTCTTAGCTATTTTATTAATCTGCATATCAGTTTTAGCAGTATAAGTAACCGTAAGAGCAATGCCGAGCATTAGACGCTGTCTATGACTGAAAGGAATGTCTGAAGATAATATAAATTCTGAAACAAAATTTGCTCTGAGCGTTTTATCAATATTTTTATTATATTGTGCTAGCATGATAGCGAGTTCAATAATAATAAGAGTAGTGGCATCGGAATTAATTAAAAGATATTGTACTGCTTCAATATATTTTTCAATTTTACATATATTTCTATCAAATTTTACTAATCTCTTCACCCTCTCATAAATAATATCTTTTTCTGTTTCATGAGACGGTAATGAGTCAAATCTTACTCCTTCTTTTAAACCATAATTTGAGATAATAATCTTTTCCGGTGCAAATACCTTAATCATTGCTTTTATTACTAGCACTGCATTATAATTTATGGCTTTCTGCTCATAATAACTTAGCTTTAATTTATCGATTTGTGATAATTTCTCTAAATATAACTCAAACTCTACACGATTTATTTCAAAATTATGTAAATTCTTAAGGGGATAATTTATAGACTCCATATATATACGGCTCATTAGACGTAATGCCCCGCCAATTAAATATAAATTAGGATGATATGCAGCTCCAAATTCTTCCTCTAACATTTTAGTAATCAGTCCAACATCACCAAAATTGCTACTAGCAATAATTTTTGTACCGAGCGGCAATGATTTTAATTTACCGACTTTTTTATTTCCAATCTGTGCAAGCTCAAGACTTCCGCCGCCAAGATCTGCTACAATACCGAAAGCATCACTAATACCGGAAATTAATCCGGCAGCTGTTAAATAAGCTTCACGTTCACCTGAGATAATTTCAATATCAATATTGAATCTCTTTCTAATTATAGCTTTGAATTCATTTGCTTTAGGATGCCCCCTAAGTATAGCTGTTGCAACACATCTAATATTAGTAACGGACAGTTTGGTAAAAACATGGATAAGATATTGTAGAGATAAATATGTTTGATGTTTTACGTCTAAATTATCTAAATTAAGTAAATTTGTAAGATAATTTCTAAATTTATAATTAAAAATTTCCGGAGCTCCAAGCTCATCACTTTCATAAACGACAGCTCTTAAAGCATTTGAACCGATATCAATAATAGCTGAACGCATTTTTGGATCTTACTCATTATTTTCCGGAGCAGTTGTTATTTCAGTCTCTTCAGAAGCCTCATTATTATTTGCCCTAGGATCAAAAGGTACTTGAGTAGGTACAAAAGTCGGTGGTAATAATCTACTAGTAAAAAATTTATCTTCGTAATACTTAATTTTACGAGATTTTATAGGCGGAAAAGATTCTATTAACACAATTTGCTCATCTCTCGGTAACTGTATTACTTCTTGAGGTAAAAGTAAAGCTCTTTGAACTTGAGAAACGTTTTGGGTTCTAGTAGAAATATTAAGGTCAAAAAATAAAGGTTTACTAAATGATCTTTGTTCTACCGTCTTATTACCGACAAGCTGCGATATTAAATTGGCCGTTTCATAGTTATTAGCAGCAAAAGTAATACGGTATGTTGCATTAGATAAGAAAGAATTCATCCCTGCATCTTCGTATGTTCCTTTTAACTGCTGCGTATCTTGAATAATCAAGAATAACCGAACTCTATAACCTCTAAAATAAGCTATACCGGCTTTAAAAGTATCCATCTTTCCAAGCGTCGGGAACTCATCAAGTAAGAACATTACACCATGCGGCTCTTCCTTTAAATCCGGCATTTTACGGCTTAAAAATTCTGTCGCTTGCTGATAAAACACCTGCATTAATTTTTGCAAACGCTGTATATTATCGGGTGTTAATCCTACATATACGGTTGTTTTTACTTTTTTAAATTCTTGTATGTTGAAATCAGAAGATGCAGTAGCCGAATCAATAAGCGGGTTTGCCCATAATTCAAGCGATGAGTTCATTGTAGATATTACGCCCGAACGCTCTTTATCGGCTTTTTGTAAAAACGCAGCAATATTCATATATGCAACAGGATGTATTACACCGCCAAGCGTATCGAGTACGACCGCTAGATTATAAACTACGTCGTCACTTCTCATGGTACGCACTACTTCACCGAAAGATTTAGTTTTCGTAGGATCAGCTATTAAATATAAAGTTACACCTAAGAATAAACTTCGTGCTTCATTATTCCAAAAATCCTTTTCCGGCATTATAAGATTTGAAATTTTTTGAACGTCATCAACCATCTGCCCGGGCTTAGTACTAACCCAATCAATCGGATTGTAACAATGCGTAATACCGTCGGGATTAGAAGGCTCCCAAACAAAAACTTTCTGACCTTGTTTTTCACGCCAACCGCTCGTCAAACCGTGATTTTCGAGCTTTATGTCATGTACTACTACTGAATCACTCCAAAATAACAGGTTAGGTATCACAAAACCCACACCTTTACCTGAACCTGTAGGAGCAAATAATAAAGCATGCTGGAACCCATCTGCAACAAAATATCCACCGGCATCAACACCTATTAACATACCTTTTTTGGATCTAAGACCAGCAGCCTCTATATCTGACGGATTAGCCCAGCTAGCATCTCCATATACTTTTTCCGGTTGCTCAAAAAATTGTAATGATTTTATTCTTGCAAAATTTTTAATGTAAAATATTATGATAACAATAGCGGGACCAAGAAGAGCTGCAAGTAGCTTCAATTTTAAATAATTATAGTCAGCAATTTTTAACTGCCCCCAAACGTTAATAAGCCAGTAAGTCCACTTATAAGCAATATTTATAGCATTTATATCTCCACCTAAAGCTCTAACTTCGTTAGTAAAAATTGCAACAAATGCACCGCTTATCCAAATGGTACAAAAAATAACAACCGGATGAATTATAGCATGACCAAATATATTCCTAGTAACTTTAAGTATCTTATGCCATTCCATGAATTGATCTTCCTAGTTTTTACTTATATGTTAGTTTTTGCGTGAAGTAATTTTTCCAGTGTCATCCCACAACTTGATCGCGGAATCCAGTTTTTTTTATTTTTTTATGGATCCCGTGGCTTGACCACGGGATGACAGTAAGTAAGCTACACCATACCTTCAGCGTTCTTATTCTTCTTATAATACACTTCCGAAACATATCTTTTCCCACCACTACCGCGTTTTAACTGCACAACGATATCTACAACGGTTAAAATATACTTCTTTACTTCTTCAGGCGGCATACCAAGATCTGCTTGCATAACCATAAGCTTTAACTGCTCAATAGCCATAGCAGGGCTATCGGCATGCAGTGTTGATATTGAACCGGGGTGACCTGTATTAATAGCACGCAAAAAACTAAAAGCTTCCTTACCTCGAAGCTCACCTACTATAATTCTATCCGGTCTTAAACGCAAACACGCCTCTATTAAATCTTGAGTAGTAACATTTGCACGCCCCTGTCCTCCTTTGGAAGCAAGTAAATGCACTCTGTTAAGATGGCTTGATAGCACAACCTCACGAGCATCTTCTACAGTAATTAATCTTTCTCTTGCAGGTATTTCAGTAAGTGCTGCATTAGTAAAAGTAGTTTTACCGGTTGAAGTACCACCACTAATTATGATATTTTTCTTTGAAACAACTGCATGTCTAATAAATTCTTTAATCTTTTTGTCAGCTAAGAAATTATTTAAAATTACTGTATCTTCATCTATTAAACTCTCTGTTGCAGTATCATCAAATGCTCCCATTTTAGCGTACTCATCTAAAGTTAGATTCATACCGCTAGGCTTTCTTATAGAATAAATGATTTGTCCTATCTCACAAGCAGGAGGAAATACTATTTGAATACGGTAACCGTTCGGCAAAGTTGCAGAAAGTAAAGGTTTTTCTTCCGAAATTATCTGTTCGGTAGATTGAGCAACTAAACGCCCTAATGAAAGTAGATGCTCACTATCCAATTCCGGTATTTGCTTAGAATATATATCGCCTTTTTTTTCAACCCATGCTTCTCCAGGCTTATTAACCATAATCTCGTTAATACCGTCTTCAGCAAATAAATTTTTAAAAGGAAGTAAAAACGTCTCTAATGCTGCAAATTCTTCATTCATTTCATTACCTTCGATTTTAATAAAACGGCTTTTGGAAATTTATAATCCTTATTAACGTATATTCTAACCGGCGTACCTTGATTAACCGTTGTCGTCGGCTTAAACTGCTGCTGAGTTATCATATTTTGTACAACATTCGTCACATCCGTAAAAGCTTGAGTGGAAGCTTGTTGTGCTTGCGTCGGAGTTGATGCTATAGAGGTAGTAGTAAGCAAACTTGAAGCCGCCGTATTAACTGCCTGTACTAAGGTTTGAAGTCTCTGCTCAGCAGTATTCGCTGAAGAAGCAGTCTGTGCTGTTGTACATGCTTGAGTCATAGTAGTATAAGCAGTCGAAGTTTTATCGGTAATAGCAGCAAGTATATTAGTACAAATTGTAACTATCCTAGTATTTGCATCCATAGCGGTATCAGACGCAATAGTTTGAGCAGTATTTAACAATTGCGTTGCCGTAGCACTATTGGTAGCTGCTGCCTGCGAATCTATAGGAGGCGGCACTAACTTATCCAGGACTTTAGCAAGACCTATATTAAAGCCGGATTGTAATACGGCATTTGCAAATTGTTCTTTATATTTATTATCAACTCTCCCTTGTAGTCCCGGTCTACCTAAATTATCAACTGCAGGTGAGTCGAATTCTATAGTATAACCGTTAGTTAAATCGATTCTATCCCATATTATAGAAACTCTACCGTAACTGTCTGACGAAGTTGAGGTTGCATATTTACCGAATATTTTTGACCCTTTCGGTATCAATATAACTTTATCTTTCTCAGAAAATACGTCTCTACTAATAATTGCTCTTATTTCACCGCCAAGATCACTATTTATTGCCGTCTCAAGTACTGCATCAATTAATTTACCGCGTCCGAGAACCAAAGACATATCACCGCGATCTTTAAAGGTCGCTTCTGCCGTAATCTGTTCCGGTGTTTTTTTAGGCTCTACACCACCAACTAACACTATAGCTGATTTTCTTTTTGCTTCACGACGTTGCTTCTCTGCATCACTCTCAACTAACGTTCCTGAAGTGGAAGGCAACGAAACCGGCGGCAATGGAAGCGTTTTGTCTTTATTCTCTTCTACAGGAGTAGTAGGAGGTAAGACCGGCGGAACTTCTACTACCGGAGGAGGTGGTGGTGGAGGAGCAATAGGCGTCTCAAGCTTAGGCGGATCAGGTAACTTTGGAATCTCCGGAATATTATCATCAACATCAGTAACAGGTTTGACAATATTAGTCGGCACTTGAGTCTCTGGTATTTCTTCTTTTTTAGTAGCGAAAAAAAGAGTATAAAAAATATATATAAAAATACCGCAAATTACGACTACTATCGCAATGCTCTTATTAAAGCTAACCGAAACTTTTGATAATTCTCTTTGTACTTCAGGAGCATCTGCTCCTGATAAAGAACCGGTATTATTATTATCATTATTATTTTGCTCTTCAGCCATATCTAAATTATATTAGTTAAAGTGTGTTTATTGTCATTGCCCGCGTGGATCAAAAACTACCAGATGTAATTCCTGCGTAGGCGGGAATGACATAAAACGAGCAGTGCGGACAAGTCCCACCCACACAGCAATAACATCAATTAAAACCTTGCTATGTAATTACTATTTTTCTTAGGATAGTAAAATTTAATTACATATACTAAATCCCTTTCGTTACCCATCATAAGTTCCGTAGAAGCGATATCAAATTCATATGTTCTTTTATTAGTTATAATAGTCATATTTGTACGAATATCTTTTTCAAGAGGCTTAATAAATAATCTATTTGCCAAAGGAGTTATTTTCCAAGCATACGCATCCCCAAGAATTATATTTTGTATTTCTTCATTTTTAGCAAATTCTATATGCGATTGAAAGCCAAAATGCAAAACTAATAAATAAACTTCATTTGGATTATATATATAAGTTTTTATCCTATTATCTTTAGTTATAGATAAATCATCTATATAATTATTGCTACTATTATTACATGGATCATCTACAAGCGGACATTCTCGTTGCACTGTAAAACCGCTTAATAATACAAAAACTAAAAAATAAAATCTAACTATTGTCATCGTCTACCCTATATCCGTTAACTTGAAACCCTACCGGATTTATGTCAAGTTCTGAATCTGTTAATTGCATAGGCACATAAGCATAACTTACTACCGCTATTTTATTATAAACTAATTGGCTTCCTGATGTTTCATTTACGGAAAATCTCACTATATATTTATCTGCTGCGATTTTTGACCATGATTTTATTACTAAAAATGTAGTATTATCTTCTTTATATTTTATCGTAGGATCAAAATCTTTATTTCTTATATAGCCAAGATAATTATAATAAACACCACTTGTTGAAAATAATCTTATTATCGTACGAGCTATCGTCGTAAAATCAACTGGATTATATGTTTCCCGTGCCGTTATGTATTTCTTTATAAAATACCTTGTGAGAGACTCATCCGCCGTTAATACCGGTGATGAAATAGGTTCTACCACCGAAGCACGCCCCGTATTACTATTAAGCTGAATAACAAAAGGGTCAAACTGTTTAGATTTTACTACAAATGCTATTACTAAAGTTGATACAACCATAAAAATGGTTAGTAGTATTATTAATATGATAAGTAAGTTACGTTGAACAATTAACTTATCATATCGTTCTTCATACCAATTCTGAATAATTTTTAAAGGATTAGCCGATTTAATACTTTCTTGATTTTGTGTATCTCCTGAACCGCTTTTCGAGTTGTTACTTGATTTAAAGAAGCCAAATATATTATTCATATCAAAGGTATTTTTATTATTACATTGTTATTGTATAAAACTATTACTTTTATGCTATATTTACTGAATTAACCGGTCTTCTTATACAAGGATTTACGCTTAAACTCGATCCACCATCTATATCAGCAGAAACGCACGGGCTTTTAATTTCATAAGGAGCTGAAGGGGTACATGACAGTAATTGAGCAAGCATAGTTAATACTAATAGAAACTTTAATGATTTTAACATTCTAATTATACATTATTAAATTCTCTTGTTACTGTTTTAAAATTACCTTACTATACAATAGTTCACAAGCATTTTTTGAAAAAATCTATTTATAAATATAAAAAAATATTAAAAAGATTGTAAACTATTATACTCTGCAGTAAATAAAGAGTAGTTATACGAAGTTCAACTTGGAAGAAGAGCGTATCTTAATACGTTGCTATCTGCGGACTTATTAAAGACATTATCACCAATTTTTCAAGTGGGACGAGTATAACATAATAACTACCATCAATAATTGTTATTGTATAATTTTAATTTATAATTTATTTATTTTAATTTTAAAGTTAAACAATATTTGGTATTGTAGCAACAATATAAACTTATTTTATAGCTTAAATAACATTAAATTAACAAATTATAATCATATGATAATAACTATGATAGAGCTAAAACAGAATAAAATTAGATATTAATCTAGTAATTATGGACCCATTAACCAACGCAATACAAGAATATATAAAATCCGGCGAATATTTTATTGATGCAAGAAAATGGTATAATTTTAAGTATATCTTACCATTAAGTCATAGAAGTCTTCTGCTTTTAATATGCATGATTTTTACCTTATTATTAATCTTAATTTGTATAAATATCAACATATTGTTACCAATAAAAGAAAAAGTAAGTTATTTAATAAAAGATGATGCCGAAAAACACGCTACCATTACTAGTACTCAACATTCAACACTCGCCAATCCTTATATCTCTGTTGCAAATATTATGCTTCAGAATTATGTAAAACAACGAGAAGAATACAATTACGATATATTAAAAGAACAATTTACCTTTATCAAGAATGCTTCTACGAGTATTGTTTATATGCAATTTGCTAATTTTATGAATATTGATAACTCATTATCACCGGTCATAAGATATCAAAAACTATATAGGCGCTCAATTAATATATTATCAATTAACAATATAAACGATACCGAGGCAGTTGTTACTTTTGAATCATTGGCCCAAAATAGTACGGGTGAAATTTTAGAAAATATGGTATGGGAAGCAAGAATCGGATTTATAATGGATTCTATCAGTACAACTACATCACCTGATATGCCCTTCAATTTTACCGTTACTAGTTACAAGCTAAAGTTATTAAGGAATAAAAATCAGAAATAATATGAAGCAACTAATAATATTTTGTACTTTTATAATACTGACATTAGATATATTTGCTCTTACTATATCACGACCTCTAGGTCGAGACCCGCGTCTAAGAGTTATGACTTATAACCCTGACGATGTTTTCAAATTCACAGGATATTACGGCTATCAAGCAAGTATAGAACTAGCAAGAGACGAGGAAATAGTCAGTATTTCTATGGGAGATACTACTTCATGGCAAATAGTACCTGCCGGTCATAGGATTTTTATTAAACCGATGGAACCCGATGCTACTACTAATATGACGTTAATTACTAATAAACGGACTTATTTCTTTGAACTATATGCCGCCGAAACTCTTGATATGCGTGATCCTGAAATGGTCTTTAACGTAAAATTTCTTTATCCGGATGACGAAAATGACAATATGAGCGGTCATATGCAAACTTTTTCTGCTTCCCTAGCCAGTCCCGATCTTACTCATCCTGAAAAATATAACTTTAATTACTATATTAGCGGCAGCGAAGAAATAGCTCCTATTAAAATTTTTGACGACGGCGAATTTACTTATCTACAATTTAGAGATAAAAACGCTGAAATTTCTGGTATTTTTGCTGTAGATGATTCACTTCGAGAATCTTTAGTAAATTATCGCCTTGCTCAAGATAATCCTAATATGGTGATACTTGAACAGGTCTTTCCTAAGCTTGCTATACGTAAGGGTAAGAAAATCACATGTGTATTTAATCAGTCTTTCAAAACATATTAATGTCTACCAACGTCATTGCGAGGAGCGAAGCAACGTGACAATCCAGAACATAATTAAAAAAATTCTGATTTACAGAATTTTTCACTGGATTGCTTCGTTAAAACTTACAATTTCTTCTCGCAATGACGATGAAACTGATTCACGTAACAACGCTTTTCTTACAATAACAATATAATGATGTCACATTTAATATACTTTCTTACTTTGATTTTACTCACTAGCGGCTTATTTATAATGCTTACAAGCCGTAATTATATTCATAAAATTATCGGGCTTGGAATTTTTCAAAGTTCGGTATTAGTATTTTATTTAAGTATCGGAAAAATTAAAACAGGCGGTGTACCTATTTTACAAGATGGGCTAACTACTTATAATAGCCCTTTGCCTCATGTATTAATGCTCACTGCTATAGTAGTGGGGTTTGCTACTCTTAGCGTAGCTTTAAGTTTAATATATCAAATTTATAAACATTTTGGTACAATATCAGAAAATGAAATTAATTTTGATAAATGATCCTAGCTAACCATTTCCCTATCATACAAATATTATTCCCTTTATTTGGGGCTTTACTCTCAATAATATCTTTTCGCTTTATTACCTTTGCACGAGTAATTACTACTATTTGCATTTTATCTAGCCTTTTGGTCAGTGTTTATGGATATAGTATTGTACACAATACGGAACTATCTTACACTATAGGAGGATGGACTTCAAAAATAGGAATAGAATATCGGCTAAATTCACTAAACCAAGCAATTATTATTTATTTTAACTTAGTTTTATTATTCTTTTTAGTTTGTTGTCATAAGATTACTAATAGCACAATCTTAAAATATATCAACAATAATAGAAAATCTTTATTTTACGGTATATTATTATTCGCTCATACGGGCTATTTAGGAATGATTGCTACTAATGATTTCTTTAATTTATATGTGTTTATAGAAATTTCGGCACTTAGTAGCTATGTATTAATAGCCTCAGGTAATAATCCAAAATCTTTAATCGGAGCTTTGGACTACTTGATAATGGGTAGTATTAGTGCAACTCTTATTCTTATAGCCATAGGCTTTTTACTAAGCATTACTGGTAGCTTAAATATGTATGATGTTGCAGCTTATTTACAGGAACATACTAATTCCCGCATAATCACTATAGCTATCGGTTTTTTCTTAACAGGAGCTATTTTAAAAACTGCTTTTTTCCCTATGCACTTTTGGATGATGAGAGCTTATAATAACACGGCTTCAGTTATTTTAGTATATTTAGCAGGGATTTCTACTATAATAGGAATATATATAATATACAAATTTACTTATATTATTATAGGCTATGAGACGATTAAAACTTCTATTACAAATTTTATAAAACCTATTGCTTTAGCTACTCTTATTATAGCTCCGTATTTTGCTTACCGAGCAGAAGGCTTCAAGAATATTATAATTTATTCATGTTGCACTCAAATAGGTTATGTATTTCTATTATATGTTACTGAGGGCGGTATAATAATTTTACCAAGTTTATTACTTGCAGACAGTATAAATAAAATAGCTCTTTTCTTGATAGATGCTTATAATGAAAGCTATAAAAAGAATTCTAACAAAGTTTTAACCATAATTATTATTATTTGCAGCTGCGGCTTACCTATCAGCCCATTATTTTTTATCAAAATAAATATTCTCGAATTATTATTTAGACAAAAACTATTATTAGATTTTGTTATAATCTTACTCAGCTCCGTAGGATCACTATTTTATCATTATAAAATGGTAAAAGTTACTTTTTGGAAGAATTAATTAACCTTTGACATTATGAAAATCACTCGTCATTGCGAGGAGACGTTGTTGAGTAGATACTAAAGGCCGTCATTACGAAGCCACAAAGTGGCTGCGACAATCCAGAACAACAATAAAAATTCTGATTTACAGATTTTTTTACTGGATTGCTTTGTCAAAACTTACAGTTTTTCCTCGCAATGATTGGACTTTTCAAAACTGTCCGATACTATAAGGTCAAACAAACTAGGCAACAAGGAAAAACATGATTACACAATTTACTACTCCGAGTCTTTTGATTCTATCAACTTTGCTAGTTGGTGCATTAAACTTAACCAGTCCGTATGCCACTAAAAAAGATAGTTTTATACGTAATTTTTTGCTTATTACTATCGCTATTTTTTTCTTTGGTAATATTTTAATTATAGACTGGTTGTTTTTAAAAGGTATTAGAGCAGGTTTTGAATTTAATATATTCGGTAATTACTCTATAGGATTTCATCTTGAACCCTCAGGGCTTATATTCTTGAGCTTAATAGGCTTTTTATGGATTTGTGCTTTACTTTATACTCCAAAATATCTTGCTATTAATAATATAGAACACTCTTCGAGATTCTTATTTTTCTTTAACTTAACTATTCTAATCGGTGTTTTAATTGCTTTATCTAGCAATTTATTCACGATGTTTATTTGCTACGAGCTTTTAACTATTTCTACAGCTTTTTTAATAGGACACACTAGAAATAACATAATACTTAGCGGGTTATATAAATATATAAAAATTCTGATGATTTCTGCCACAATATTATTTTTACCGGCAGTGATAATTATTTATACTAAAACCGGTAACGGGGATTTTGCAAGCGGCAGCTTAATAGAAAATTATTTTTCCAGAAATCAGTCAATTATTTTATTATTAATGTTTATTTTCGGTATTGCCAAAACTGCAATTTTTCCGGTGCATTCGTGGCTTCCTGCCGCAATGGTTGCACATTACCCCGTTAGTAGCTTACTGCATGCTGTAATAGTGGTAAAAACCGGATTATTTTGTATTTACAAAGTCTTATTATATATATTCGGTTTATCGTATTTACAAATGATATTTGCCGAGTTTAACTGGTTAATCTTCATACCGATAGTCAGCATATTTTACAGCTCACTCAAAGCACTAGGCACGGATAATATTAAAAAAATACTCGCCTACTCCACTATGAACCAATTAAGCCTTGCCTTACTTAGTGCTTTCATGCTCACACCTAAGGCACTTGGAGCCGCAATACTACATTTAGTTTCACATTCTTTTACAAAAATCTGCTTATTTTATAGTATGGGAAGTATTTACAGTTTAAAGAAAACCGATCAAATACAGAATTTACATGGTACATCCAAAGAATTGCCTTTAATTTCTTTTGTTATATTTATCTCCTCATTATCGTTAATCGGTATACCTATCTTTAGCGGATTTATTAGCAAATTCTCAATCTTACTTGCCGCAAGCGAACAAAATCAAATTATCGTTATGATTGTCATAATAGCTAGTAGTATATTCTCAAGCCTTTACCTTCTTAAAATATTAAGCTCTATTTATAAACCTTCTTTGGTAGAATCTAGTGTAACAAAACCACTCCCCTACTCTATGCAAATCAGTATAATAATTTGCTGCTGTGCTGTAACTCTCTTCTATTTTATGCAAATCTTAATTAGAGAATTTTTAGCTTACATTACATAAATATGTATTTACATAATTTATGTATCTACATATAATCATACAATATACAATTTTTTGAGGATAAATATGGCACAAATTATTAGAGCAACAGAATTTGTACGATCTTTTGCAGATATTATGAACAGAGTTTACTATAAAGGTGAGACTTTTGATGTTCAAAAAGGGAACCATATCGTAGCAAGAATTACGCCTGTACATGCATGCAGCTGACAAACCACAAAAAACGTTAAAAGAGTTTTTTAAGCATGCACCTATATTAGATCCTGATGATGCCGAACAATTTAAAAAAGTCGTGTATGAAGCACGTCAAAAATATGATTTTAAAAGAGATGATAAATGCAAGTAGTGATTGATACCTCTATATTAGTGGATTTAGAGAGAGGTAGATTAACTAGAAGAATATGAACAATGCTATATTAGTCCTATTACTTTAACGGAATTATTAATAGGTGCAGATAGAGCCGATAATGAAAATAGACGTATTAAACGTTTAGTTTTTATCGAATATATAATCAATTCACTTATAATATTACATTTTAAGACTGAAGAAGCCCGTATATATGCAAAAATTATAGACAATTTACGTAAAGAAAAGATAACTATCGATACTAATGACATGCTAATTGCTACAACGGCAATAACGCATGGTTATCCTTTATTAACTCTAAATGTAAAAGAATTTAAAAAGATTCAAGGAATAGAGGTTTTAACAGTTTCTTCTAAAGATTAAAATGTTTATTCAAAATACCAGATTTACATTTCCGCTTACTAATTTTGAGCTTATGTATGATTTTAATCCACAAAATCAGCTAATAGCCTTAGCATTTCTAATGGTCACTGCTATCTTAAATCTTTATACAATTTCCCACAATAGAAAATTTGAGACGCTAATAGGTAGTTTATACTGTTTATCCTCTATTATATGCGTATTTGCAGCTGATTTTATTTCTATGATAATCTCGCTTGAATTCATGACGGTTTTTGCCTGCATAATTGTTTTTTGTGACCAATTAAAGATAAAACCTGCTCGTCAATATTTCCTCACTCATTTATTCAGCAGTGGGCTAATCTTAATCGGTACAACTCTTCTAATCCAAACAACAGGTAATATTGCTTTTACTTCTTTAACGGAATCAGTAAATAATTTTGAGTTACCGGCGATATTTATACTTGCAGGTTGTTTGATCAATGCTTCGATTATCTTTGTAAACGGTTGGGTGGTTAATTGCTATCCTGCAGCTTCAAGTAGCGGTGTTGTATATTTAATTAGTTTTACTACTAAAGTTACTTTAATTATCATTTTAAAATTATTTAGCGGTCTTGAGATACTAAAGTTTTGTGGAATATTAATGATTATTTACGGGTTAGTATTTTCTCTAATTGAGAAAAACCTTAAACGATTAATATGCTATCTTACAGTTTCGCAGCTTGGTTTTATATTATCAGCTATTAGTATAAATTCTCCAAACATAGCTTATCTTATTACAAGCTTTATATTCATACATATACTATATAATGGGTTATTTGCTTTATATTTTACTTATATAGAAGATGAATACAGTATTAAAAATTACCAAGATCTTCAGAATACTCAAATTAATTTGATTTTATTAGGTGGGTTTGTAGTTAGCATATTAATATATACATCTATACTGCCTATTAATTCTTCTTATATCAAAGACGGAATTGCCAATCTTTTAGATACAAATAATATTATTATATTTTCCAAGATAGCAACTTGTACCGTGTTATTTAGGTTGTTAATGGAGAGTTTATACAATATTTCATACCGCGATCACGCGGTATCCAGAAAAAGAATAAACAATGATAATAAATATTTATGGATACCGCGATCAAGTCGCGGTATGACACCAATAACCTACCTCTCCTCGTGCATCATAACTTTATCTGTATGTTTATTCTACCCTGTTCAAATATCACATACTGCTAATTTTAAACTAGTTATCCTTGCAATCTCAATATTATTAGCTTTAATATTTAGAAAAATACCACGCATTTCAACAGAAAATATCAATCTTGACTTATACCAATATATCGAAAAACTTATCTATTTCAGTATCGATAAATATAAAGACACAACAGACAGTAACGAAGATGGAGAAGAATATCTTGATTTTAAGGTTATTTGGAATAATATTTCAAGCAAAATACCTGCTTGGCATAATCAGCAAATTTCTATATTTATTGTATTATTTCTATTAATTAGTTTGATTTTAACGCTCTGTCATACTATGGCTTGACCACGGTATAACACTCAAAAAAATAAAAAACATGAAACCACCCATCGCAAATAAACAAAATTACAGCTTTGAAGCCCACGGACAAACAATAAACGATGATTATCAATGGCTGCGTGATCCCAAATGGCCAAATGTAGCAGACTCTAAAATTTTAGATTACTTAAAAGCCGAGAATAAATATACCGAAAATTTCTTTGCCGATCTACAAAAGGATAAGGAAAAGATTTTTGAAGAATTAAGAGGACGAGTCAAATTAGACGATGAATCGGTATATGTTAAGAAAAAAGATTATTACTATTACCATAGAGTAGAGTGGAATAAAAATTATCCTATATATTGCCGGAAGCATAATAGCATGGAAGCAGAAGAAGAAGTAATATTAGATGTTAACATTCTTGCTTCAAACGGTGGTTTTACCGATGTTGCTAAGCTTGCAATGTCACCTGATCAAAATTTAATGTCTTATAGCGTTGATTTTACGGGTAATGAGCAATACAATATCAAAATATACAATCTTAAAGAGCAAAAATACTTACCTGATGAAGTACAGGATGTTGCTCCTACTGTGATTTGGCATGAACAACTAAACGGCTTTTTCTATATTACTATTAATGAGAATCAACGCTGGAATAAGGTAATGTTCCATCATTTAGGGGAAGATATTACTAAGGACAAATTAATATTCGAGGTAAAAAACCCTCTTCATTTTATCAACTGTAAAAAATCAGCAAGTCATGAATATATTTTTATAAATTCAGGCGATCATAATGAAAATGAAATTTACGTAATTTCTATGCAGGATGATAATTTTACGCCTAAATTAGTACGAGCCGCAGAAAATAAAATATTCTATGAAATAGAACATAATGGCGATTATTTTTATATTAAAACTAATTATAAAGCTAAAAATTTCCATGCTGTAAAACTGCCGATAAATAATTTTGAAAATACTAGCTGGGATGATATTTATATTAAAGAAGAACAGGACAAATATTTAAAAAGCTTTGAGGTTACAAATAATTATTTAATCTTAAATTATCGTGACCAAGGTTTACCGCTAATTAAAATAAAGCAATTTAACGATTTACAAGAAAAAATAATTCGCTTTCATGACGAAAGTTTCCAAGCAAATAGTTTTTCTACAAACTTTGAGGAAGACGATATCAGAGTAGACTACTCTTCTCTAGCAATACCAAATACCACTTATAGCTACGATTTTGATAACAATACATTAGTGATATTAAAGACCCAAGAAATACCTTCAGGCTTTAATCCAAAAAGATATAAAGTAGAGAGGATATTTGTAGATAATGAAGATGTAAAAGTACCCATAACCTTGTTTTATAAAAAATCTTTATTTAAAAAAGATGGCTCAAATCCTTTATATTTAATGGGTTACGGAGCTTACGGGATTAGCATGCCTGTTAATTTTAGCAACATGGCAGTAACGCTTGCAAATCGTGGTTTTATTTATGCGGTTGTGCATATTAGAGGCGGCGACGATTTAGGTCATGATTGGTATGAAGCAGCTAAGTTTTTAACTAAAAAAAGAACCTTTGAAGATTTTATAGCTTGTAGTAGAGCTTTAATTAAAGAAAAATATACAAGTAACAACAATATAGTAATAATGGGCGGTAGTGCCGGCGGTATGTTAATCGGTTACGTACTAAACGAAAAACCGGAAACTTATAGAGCGGCAGTCGCTCATGTACCATTTGTTGATGTTTTGAGTACCATGCTTGATGAAAGCTTACCGCTAACTCTCTTGGAATATAATGAATGGGGTAATCCGAAAGAGAAAGAATATTTTGAATATATTAAATCATATTCCCCTTATGATAACGTAAAAGTACAAAACTACCCTGCTCTATTCATTACTTGCGGTATATCCGACCCTCGAGTCGGTTACTGGGAACCGGCTAAATGGGTCGCAAAATTACGAGATCTAAAAACGGACAATAATCCTTTATTATTAAAAATAAATATGGATACAGGGCATAAAGGTTCCGCCGGTCGCTTTGATTATTTGAAAGAGATAACTGACGAATTAGTATTTATTTTTAAGATTTTTGACGTGAAGGTTTAAAGATTTTATTGTCATCCCGCGACTTGATCGCGGGATCCAAAAAAAATTAAACAAGACTGGATACCGTGGTCAAGCCACGGTATGACAGAATAAATATAAAAAACAATGAATAAAAATTATCTAGAACAATTACAAAAATTACCACTCACTTTAATTTTACTAATCATCTTAATTTGCTGTATTGGTTTCATTGTACTTTATTCTGCCGCGAATAGCAATTTGCAGCCTTGGGCTTACAAACAAATTATAAATTTTTGTATATTCTTGCCTTTAGCCATTATTATTGCATTAATTGATTTACGAATAATATTTAGGTTATCGTATATCTTTTATTTTTGCGTACTCGCTTTACTAGTAGCCGTGGAGCTTTTTGGCTCAACTGCCATGGGCGGAAAAAGATGGATCGATATCGGTATCGTTAAGCTTCAGCCTTCCGAACCGATAAAAATTGCCGTTGTACTAATGCTTGCGAGGTATTTCCATTCACTAATAATTGATGATCTAACAAAATTTCATAAAGTTATCATACCAATTATAGGAGTTTTAATACCGGCTTTTCTAATAATTAGAGAACCTGATTTAGGTACTGGAATGATTGTTTTAATTGTTTCGACAATTATATTTTTTGCTGCAGGTTTTAGAATAAAATATTTTATAATAATAGCTGTTGCTACTCTTATTAGCCTGCCTATTGCTTGGAATATGATGTATGATTATCAAAAAAAACGAGTGATGGTTTTTTTAGATCCAGAACATGATCCGCTCGGTGCTAGTTATAATATTATTCAGTCTAAAATCGCTATAGGTTCAGGTAGCCTATTTGGACGAGGTTTAAATCAGGGTAGTCAAAGTCATTTAGATTTTCTTCCCGAACATCAAACAGACTTTATCTTTGCTACCTTTGCCGAAGAGTTCGGCTTTATAGGAGGGATATTTTTATTAATATTATATTTTGCACTTATAACTATTTCTTTATTAATTGCCGCAAATTGCCGAAAGATTTTTAGTAAATTAATGGTAATAGGTATTAATTCGATTTTATTTAGTCACGTATTTATTAATATAGCTATGGTTATGGGCTTGCTTCCTGTAGTAGGTGTACCTTTACCATTTATTTCTTACGGCGGAACAATGATCGCATCCATGCTAATAGGCTTTGGACTTGTGATGAATGCTCAGGTACACGGACATACCACTTTAAACTAGTTCAATTATATTGATAAAATTGATAACATAAATTAATAATAAGTTGCACTGCACTTTCTTATTTATCGTATAAAGCGAAAATTCCTATTGACTTTTATTTTAAACAGTATATATTTCTTTACAATTTAATTTTGTATAAAGAATTTATGCTCGGCTATGAGAAAGCACAAACAAGTTTAAATTTAGCTCGTGATATTGATGTACCGCCTAGCCGTATTCACGCCTATAGTGCATGGCAAACGAACCCTTACGGCTGATATAGCACTGAGACTCGGGAAATATTTTCAAACTTCAGCTCAGTTATGGATCAATTTACAAGCAAGATATGATTTAAAATTAGCCCAGCGTAACGAATGGTCTCATATTAAAAATCGTATTCGTACAATGGAAGTAAATAGAATAGCAAGTTAGTTATTTCTTAGCAACCGCAAAGGATTCATGGTGTCTGATGGCAATGTCGATATCTTGCATAAGTTTTATTCTTATGCCGCCACTTGTGCCAAGAGCATAAAGGTCAACTAGTACTTCTAATACTCCCCATTGTCCGGATAACTAAATTAGCAAAATTACCGAATAATAACGTATCCACTGGCATTTGGTTAGTTGTACCGACTTTGTAACCATTTAAATAGCCGAACCCTGACTCTTTACTATAGCTCTCCCAAATAAATTGGGCTGTACCAACTGTGTTTTCAACAACTAAATTAACAGGCAAAAAGCCTAACTTTATGCTGCACTTGCCGTTTGATTCATTCGTAAATTTGTCGAAAATTGAGGAATGGCTCCCCGGGCTGGACTCGAACCAGCGACCGAACGGTTAACAGCCGTTTGCTCTACCACTGAGCTACCGAGGAATAAGTGAAAACATCTAAAAAATTTTAGATAACTTCTTATAACAAATCTTTTCTATAACGTCTAGCGTTTTCTTTATACAAAATAAAAAAAGTTTATTACCTCTGCAAAAACGAGAATTTAGAGAGGAATCCCTCCAGAGATACTTCACCTTGAACTGCAACGTACTCAAATGTACATGAGCATTCGAGTAACAGAACGACGTACAAATTACCTCTAAAATAGAGTTTCTGTCTATTCATCACCTATTTTTAAAGCGGCGATAAATGCAGATTGCGGGATTTCTATATTACCGTACTGTCTCATTCTCTTTTTACCTGCTTTTTGCTTCTCAAGTAGTTTACGTTTACGGCTTATATCACCGCCGTAACATTTTGATAAAACATCTTTACGTAGGGCTTTAATAGTCTCACGAGCAATAATACGGCTACCGATACTTGCCTGAATGGCTATATCGATCTGCTGTCTTGGTATTAAATCCTTTAACCTTACGCATAACACCCTACCCCTTTGCTCGGCACGTGAGCGGTGTACGATTGTCGATAATGCATCAACTACCTCACCGTTAACCAGGATACCAAGCTTAACAAGCTCAGAAGGTTCATAAACATCTATTTGCCATTCAAAACTTGCATAACCTTTAGAGCAGCTTTTTAAACGATCGTAAAAATCGTACACTATCTCATTTAGCGGTAATTTATAAACTATTTTAGCTCTATTCGCTATATAGCTATGATCAAGTTGAACCCCTCTTTTTTCCGTACAAAGCGATAATACTGTACCTAAAAATTCATCAGGTACCATTATAGTTGCCTTAATCCATGGCTCTTCCATCGATTCGATTTTTTGCAAATCAGGCAAATCTGCGGGGTTATGAATCTCCAAGCTTTCACCATACCTCATATGAATTTTATATACCACGCTTGGAGCAGTAGTGATTAAATCTAAATCGAATTCCCTACTTAAACGTTCTTGGATTATCTCTAAATGTAATAGTCCTAAAAAACCGCACCTAAAACCTACTCCAAGAGCTGAAGAGCTTTCCATTTCATACTCAAAACTAGCATCATTAAGACGTAATTTAGCTAGCGAATCCTTTAGATGTTCAAACTCTGCACTATCTGTCGGATAAAGCCCACAAAACACTACAGGTAGGTTCGGCTTAAAGCCGGGAAGTTCTTCCTCACAAGGTTTTTTCTCGTCCGTGATAGTATCCCCGACTTTACAATCCGCTACTTGCTTTATAGCAGCAGTAAAAAAACCGATTTCACCTGCATATAAAACATCTGACATATGTTTTTTCGGAGTAAAAAAGCCGACATTCTCAACGGTATAAACAGAATTTGTTGCCATCATTTTAATCCGCATGTTTTTACGTAAAGTCCCATCAATAATACGTACTAAAATCACTACCCCAAGATAAGGATCATACCAACTATCGACAAGTAACGCTTTTAAGATATCCGTGCTACTTTCTTTTGGTGGAGGTAATTTATTGACTATTGCTTCTAGAACTACATCAATTCCTATACCGCTTTTAGCAGAGATTAGCACAGCTTCACTTGCATCAATTCCGATTATATCCTCTATTTGCTGCTTAACCTGCTCAGGTTCTGACGCTGGCAAATCAATCTTGTTAAGCACTGGTACAATTTCATGATCATGCTCAATTGCTTGATAAACATTGGCAAGCGTTTGGGCTTCTACTCCTTGCGTACTATCAACTACCAACAACGAGCCTTCGCAAGCAGCAAGCGACCTACTGACCTCATAAGCAAAATCGACATGCCCAGGAGTATCCATTAGATTCAAATAATAGGTATTACCGTCTTTAGCTTTATATACAAGCCGCACGGTTTGTGCTTTAATAGTTATACCTCGCTCTTTTTCGATATCCATCGAATCTAGCACTTGCTGGCTCATTTCTCTAGCCTGAAGCCCGCCGCAATGCTCAATTAACCTATCAGCTAACGTAGATTTACCATGATCGATATGTGCAATGATTGAGAAGTTCCGTATATATTTTTGATTATTCATAATTATTGTGATATAATTTTCGTTTGTTTATTGGAGCGGTGTCATCACGCGACTTGATCGCGGAATCTCAGGACACAAGCTGTGATACAAGATACCGTGATCAAGCCACGGTATGACACTAAACCACGATAATATATAACAAAATCGAAATTTATAACAGGAAAAAATAATGAGAGCCGAGATAGAAAATTACGTAAAAAAAATTGAGCAATCTTTAGAACTACTTTGGAGGTCACTTTGACGTTGAAGCATCAACTGAAAGACTAAGAGAACTAGAAGAATTAACAGCCGATCCAAGTTTATGGAACGATCAGGCTAACGCACAAACATTACTTCGAGAAAAAAGTAATCTAGAAGAAAAACTCATTGCTTTTAATAAACTCAAATCCAATTTAAAAGATGCTTTAGAACTTGAAGAAATGGCTGAAGCCGAAAACGATTTAGAAACACTTTCACAAATTGAACAGGACTTAAAAAATTTAAGCATCATTGCTGCCAAATTTGAAACCGAATGTTTATTCTCAGGTGAAGCGGACGGTAATAACTGCTTTTTAGAGATTAATGCTGGTGCAGGAGGAACTGAAAGCCACGACTGGGCATCTATTATGATGCGCATGTATTTGCGTTTTGCAGAAAGACTCAGCTTTAAAACCGAAATAATCAATATGATTAACGGTGAAGAAGTAGGCATTAAATCATGCACGATTAGGATAATAGGCAAGAGGGCTCACGGCTGGTTTAAAACCGAAGCAGGAGTTCATAGGCTGGTACGTATTTCCCCGTTTAATGCTGCAGGTAAAAGAATGACTAGCTTTGCAAGTAGCTGGGTATACCCTGAAATTGACGATAATATAGCAATTACTATCGAGGATAAAGATTTAAGAATCGATACTTTTAGAGCATCGGGAGCAGGCGGACAGCACGTTAATACTACCGATTCTGCCGTACGTATCACCCATATACCGACCGGTACGGTAACACAATGTCAAAGCGATAGATCGCAACATAAAAATAAAGCTCAAGCTATGAAGATGCTTCAAGCAAAACTCTATGAGCTTGAAATGCAAAAACGTACAGACAGCGTTAACGAGCAGAATGCTGCCAAAACCGATAATAGCTGGGGATATCAAATTAGATCATACGTCCTACAGCCTTACCAAATGGTGAAAGATTTACGCACCGATTACGAAACTTCCGACACTAAAGGAGTGCTTGACGGTGACCTTGAAGAATTTGTCTCAGCAAACCTTGCTATGAATGCGTGTGGTAAGAGGTAGTTTTACAATCAATAAGCAATATTTTAATTAATGAATCATATACTGACTTAATTAAAAATTTAAAACAAGAAATCAGTAAAGCTAGTATTAGAAGCCCATTTAGCAGTTAATAAAGAATTAATGGTTCTTTATTGGAATATAGGAAAACTAATTTTAGAACATCAGAATAAAGAGAAATGGGTGGCAAAAGTTATTCAAAATATTTCTTGTTATTCTTTCAAAACTAAAAAATATTTTGGTATGCACAACAAACCATTGAAAATGGTTGGTCAAGGAATGTATTATCTTTGCAAAC
>NZ_AKVZ01000011.1 GCF_000273745.1 Rickettsia australis str. Phillips | reverse complement strand
CATTAAAAGTAATTTACATGAAAAGGCAGAAAAAGGTATAAAAACTTTTCTAATATTTTACCTGAATTTCAGTCTGATTTAGCAAGATCAATTATAAAAGACCCATATAATTTAGAATCTTTAGATATTCAAGGTAAAATAATAGAACGAGATTTAGAAAATAAATTGATAGATAACATGAAAAATTATAAAAATACGGACCGATAATTTTATTTAATGGCTGGGCTTATGATAAGCGCTTACTAAAAGAAAATTTTTATATACTCACTTTACCTGAGGGGCAGGTTAATACAGGCGGAGAATTTAAAACTCTATATAAAGAGCATGAAAACGGTAATACCGATTTAAATAACGCTGAAATTTCAATTGTTACCCATACTTATCATTTTTCGCGTGTTAACAGGTATTTTGATAACAAACCGAATTTTGACTTCTTCTTTATTCATAACACCAAACCTATAATATCTTTAGTTGATCGGCAATTTGAAGCTCCCGGCACTTATAACGACTTAAAATAAGAATTGCTCAAATTACCTAACTATATAGAGAAAGGTTTTGTTGCAGAAAAATTAAATGCTAATTAATTAATCGGTATCTCTCTTGCTTCTTGTTCTTTAATCTCAGTACGAGGTAGAATAATAGTAAGTATTCCATTCTTAAGGTTTGAAGAGATATTTGTCTGATCTACATCTTCATATAATGATATTACATAATTAAAATTTTTATTCATATAATTATCTGAATAATCAGCTTTATTTTTTTCTTCTATATTCCCTGTAATAAATAATTTATTGCCGTTCACTTTAACCTTAATTTGACTTTTATCAAAGCCAGGTACTTCCATAATAATAATATACTGCTTATCTTTAGTAATAAAATTACTTTTTATGCTATTAGACTCATAAAGCGGTAATCTATTTTTAAATAAATTATCAATATTTGTAATTTGATTATCTATTAAATCTGCTACCTGACGCAGCGGCATTGCACTACTGGAATCATAATTCTTATTAGCTATTGCAATATTACTAGATAAAATAACAGCTCCTATAGCCGGAATATATTTTAACATAGTACTATCTCCATGTTTATTAGTTATATATTTGAATATATAACATTATCTATAAAATTCAAGTCTTATACTTCCATAATTTGCTAAAAGTACGCTGCCCAAAATAAAAGCTAATAATCCCTGCAAAAATAGTTTGGTCTTCAATACTCCATAATATATCTAAATACTCAACTAGCAGGGCAGAACTTTTTAACGATTTATATTGAACATAGTTAACTCCTCCATACATTGCAAAGAAGCTATAAGCAAGCACAGGTCTTACCGAACCGTTTAAAACATCAACCCAACTTACACCCGATCTATATGTTGAATAAAGAAAATATTGCTCTGATATTTCTTACGATAGGGTAAGCTCTGTAAAAATTTTAGATTGATTTAGTTTATTGTTAGCAATTTGACGATCTAAAATATTTATCTCGTGTTTTTTGTCGTTAATATCTTTGTACATTTTTAAAATTTCAGGAATTATTGAACTAATAAATCCTGTTATTACTGCAAGTAAAGTAATCATAAATACCTATTTATAAATTTTAGTATAAGTATAGCAAAAATTAATTACAGCACTAAGATAGAGTAAAAAAAAGGGCAGCATGGGCTATGCCATTCTTAGCTAAAATCAGGAATCCAGACAAAAGCACATTAGGTGTCACCACGTAGCTTGACCGGCGGGGTCCAGAAAAAAACTCACAACAACTTGATCTAGCTCACAAGTCGCGGTATGACAATTATTACTGGATTCCTGCTTTCGCAGGAATGACATCGAACATGTTTAATGATCCATGCAATAACGCCAATAATAGGAAAATTGATCCACTAAATAACTACCTCAGATTAGACCAAATGCGATTTTTAGCAATATAGAAAAAGATAGTAAACACTACCAAAAACATCATAACTTTAAGACCCATAGATTTACGATGTTCCATTTCCGGCTCAGCTGCCCATTGTAGAAATACTACAACATCATGCGACATCTGCTCTACGCTTGCGTTAGTACCGTCTATATAGGTTACCTGCCCATCTGTAAGCGGCGGCGGCATTGCTATTTGCTCGTTAGGGAAATACGGATTATAATGAGCCCCTTGCATTAGCTTAAAATCTGCCAACGGTTCGGTATAACCAGTAAGCAGTGAATATATATAATTAGCTCCGTCATGACGTGCTTTTATTATCAGCGATAAATCAGGCGGATATGCTCCGTTATTAGCTGCCCTTGCTGCTTGCTCATTAGGGTAAGGAGGTACAAAACGATCAGATGGCAGAGCGGGACGGTCAAACATCTCACCCTCATCATTAGGTCCGTCTTGTATCGTGTAGCCCTTGGCAATCTCTTTTATTTCATCATCTGCAAAGCCAATATCTTTAAGATTACGGTAATATAGATTGTTTAAACCGTGGCAAACACTACAAACTTCTTTATAGACCTGAAAACCTCTTTGCGCTGCTTCACGATTAACTGTGCCAAATACGCCGTCAAACGACCATTTCATCTTTTTTGGATGTAATGCTTCTTCATTGGCTAAACTTAAGCACGAAGTGAGTAGTATGATGATAGAGATAAGTAGTTTTGTTTTCATGAATTTTTTTTATATCTTAGTGACGATGTTATTACTACATAGCATTATCTGCGTGGATATCCAAGCCGTCATTACGAGAAAAATTACGAAGTAATTGACGCGGCAATCCAGTAAAAAATGCTATAAATTAGCATTTTTTACTGGATTGCCGCGTCGCTTCACTCCTCGCAATGACGATTAGCATAACAGTATTACAACTCCTCCGGTAGCGGCAGTGGCTTCTCATATATACCTATCAGCGGCAAGGCTACTGAGAAATGGAAAAAGTAATAACAAGCAGCAAAGCGGCTAATTGTAATATACGGCTCTTCTGCCGGCTGCCCGCCTAAATAACCAAGCAATAAACAATCTGCCATAAAGATCCAAAAAGCAATTCTATATATCGGTCTATAATTGCTACTTCTGACTTTTGAAGTATCAAGCCACGGTAGTAAGAATAACACGAATATACTTCCGAACATTAATAAGACTCCACCAAGCTTAGACGGTACGGCTCTAAGGATCGCATAAAACGGTAAAAAATACCATTCAGGGACAATATGGGCAGGCGTAACTAACGGATTTGCCGGAACGTAATTATCGGGATGTCCTAAATAATTCGGTTCGTAAAAAACAAAATAGGTAAATATTATGAAATAAACTCCGAAACCGACAAAATCCTTTACGGTATAATAAGGGTGGAACGGAATAGTATCTTTAGGGCTTTTAACATCTATACCTTTTGGGTTATTTGAACCATGCTGATGCAGAGCTATTAAATGCAGCATCACAAGAGCGAAAATAATAAACGGCAATAAATAATGCAGCGAGAAGAATCTATTTAATGTTGGATTATCAACGGAAAAACCACCCCATAACCACGTAACTATGGATTCCCCTATTAGCGGAATCGCCGAGAATAAATTAGTAATTACCGTAGCACCCCAGTAGCTCATCTGCCCCCAAGGAAGCACGTAACCCATAAAGGCAGTAGCCATCATGGTTAGAAAAATAATAATACCGATATGCCACAGCAATTCCCTAGGAGCTTTATAAGAGCCGTAATACAAACCTCTTGCTATGTGTAAGTATACGGCAGCAAAAAACATCGATGCACCTACCGCATGAGTATAACGCAGTAACCAGCCGTAATTAACATTACGCATGATTCTCTCAACACTATCGAAAGCATGATCAACATGCGGCGTATAGTGCATAGCAAGTACCACACCAGTAATGATCTGAATTACTAACGCAATACCGGCAATCGAGCCTAAATTCCACAAATAGCTAAGATTTTTTGGAGTTTGATAATGACTAAAATGCTTTAGACAAGAGAAAATTGGTAGGCGATAATCTATCCACTCAATAATAGAGTTCTTCCCAAACTCTACTGCTAGAGGTAATGTGTGCGTCAATCCGGTACTCGCATCCTCACGTATGCTTTTGTACACTGCGGTGCTGTGTTCCGTGTTTCCTTCAACTTCTCCTCTATAAGCTAATTTGGCAAGAACTCTAGTAGCATTAGGCTTTTTAGGGGTCATATCTTCATTCATAAATAACTACCCGATTCTAATTTTTTTGTCGCTAATAAAACTATAAGGCGGCACTGCTAAATTTAAAGGAGCAGGACCTCTTCTAACCCTACCTGAAGAATCATATTGTGAACCATGGCACGGACAGAACCATCCATCATATTCACCTTGATCAGCAAGCGGCACACAACCTAGATGCGTACAGATCCCGATCGTTACAAGCCAATTATCATGACCTGCTTTCACACGTGCTTCATCTGTTTCAGGATCAATAAGCTCCGACATCTTTACAGCTCTTGCTTCAGCTATTTTATCAGGAGTACGATTAGTGATAAAAACCGGTTTACCTTGCCATTTAACCGTAACTGTTTGCCCTACCGCAATATTTGATAAATCAACCTCAATCGATGATAAAGCAAGCACGTCTGCAGAAGGGTTTAAGGAATCAACGAGAGGCCAAAGCGTACACACAGCCCCAACTGCTGCAACACTACTAGCAGTTAGAACCATAAAATCACGACGTGTTGTTTGTTTGTTTGTATTATCTTCAGTATCCGACATATAATATTAAAGTAACATAAATTAACGATTATTATTACTACCGCTTTGGATATTATTAAGATTATTTGGATTTTCTAGTTCTTCATAAGGATTTATTATAGGACGTTCAGCGTCTGCAGCACTATCTGCTTGTTTTGGTGTCAGCTTATTTATTTCATCTTCTAGCACTTTTGCTCCTGTCCCTTCTTCATGCTTATATTCTCCAGGATTACTTAAGCAATTCCAAAAACTAACTAAACGATTCCAATTAGGACCGAGTTTTGTAGTACAATTTTGAGCAACTGCTTTAGTTGTATCTAATATCTCGACTGTAGTTTCAGTAAAATAATCTATAAACCCAATTTTTTTTAAGCCCAATACTGTATAATATAAAGTAATTAAGGAAGCAACTGCTATAATTAAATACCATTTAGTGATAATAGACCACAGAAAAAATCCCATAGGATTTGCTGCAATTAACCTTCGTAAAGCCTGCCACATATATTTTTCTCAAAAAAATTTATTAATCATATTCATCTTTATTTTATATCACTACATTAGTAAAAATAAAGCAAAATCACGTAATATTATAAATATTTTTAATTAAATAGGCACTCAAGAAGAATGCAATCGGTAAAAATACTAAATTAATTCCTATCATAATAAAAATTAATTGTAAGTTATTATCTTGTAATATTAAGCCCGTCATTATAATATTCGGCATTAATAACGGCATGACAAACGTACCGACAAAGTTAGCATTCTTCTTAAAATAACATTGCACGCTACCTGATAAAACTACTAAACTACTTAATAAAACCAACATCATCCATACGCTAATAAAGAAAAATATTATCTCAAGCAAAGTTTGATCAAAAAAAACATAAATAATGGGCAAAACAAAAACCAGCCCTACCGTACTACTGATAAATATAGCAAAAAATTTAGCTAATATAATTTTTTCATAACTAACAATTGATAATAATAACTCTAAGCTTCCGTCTTCCAAATCAGATTTAAATATAACCGCAGAAAAACCGATTAATGAAATTAATAAACAAATTACCGAAAAAATTAAACCGAATTTGTTAATATCTTTCTCGTTGTTAATTAAAACAGTACTAATTATGCAAAATAAAAAAATATAACTATATATTTAATTATATTATTAATACGATTCTGCACTATAAATTCACGCTTAATTAATAAAAACATATTCTACTCTCTATTTAGTAGACGAAGATCCACTTTAAAAAGAGCAAGGAGTTTATAAGTCAATGAGTGGAGCATATATACTAATACGTGAGCATCATTGATGCTTGAAAACGACGTAGCCAATTTTTAAAGTTCATCGAGTATACAGTTAAATACGTTGTAAATTAAATACATAATAGCTGCAACAGTTAAACCTATACCAATTTCAACAATAACTATAGCGATATGCTGAGCAAGTAGCTTATCATTGATAAAATTTGTTAGTGAATCATAATTTAAATAAATATCGTTAAAAAATAACGATATTGTTCCTACAATTGCATATATTGCTACACCTAAAACAGCAATACAAATTAGCACGTTAGGAGGAAAATATCTGCTTAATTTTTGATTACCGTAAACTAAATCATAAGCAACAAGGCTAGATGCAAATATAACACCTGCTTGAAACCCACCACCAGGCGAAGACTCACTGTTAAGATGAATATATATACTATATAAAATTATATAAGGTATTATAAAACTAGTTATATATTTTATTATCGGATTTGTCATCACGCGACTTGATCGCGGGATCTTGTATTTCATTCCGTGTCCTGAGATACCGTGGTCAAGCCACGGGATGACACCCTCCTGTGCAAATACTAACAGCACAGCAATTCCTGCAATTAAAATTACGCTAGTTTCACCTAAAGTATCATAGCCACGATAGCTTGCAAGAATAGCTGCAACAAGGGAAGGTACTCCTATATCTCTAAAGGTATTTTCTATATAATATTTACTTGAATATATATGAATAGGAGCATTATCATCACCGTAACTCGGTAATTCTAACCCCATATAAGTAAGAATTACTACAAATAATAAACATATTAAACTTGTGGAAATAATATTAGTTCTCTCTATATTCTTTAAATCAGAAGGTAATTTACGTAACAAATTCAAATATACGCATGTTGATAAGCAGCTTCCTAGTGCAGCTTCAGTCATAGCGACATCAGGAGCATCCATCATAAGATAAGATACACCGATTAATAAGCTAAATATAGAAGTAGCAATCACTGCGTTTAGTAAATCTTTAGCAAAAATTATTTTTATGGATATTAAAATCAATAAAAAAGCAATTAAGTTAAGTAGGTAATTGCCGAGATCAAAATTTAAAGCTGTTTTCATTAGTTTTATAAGAAGTTAACTGTATAGTCTAATGTCATTCCCGTGAAAGCGGGAATCCAGTCTTTTTAAATTTTTTTCTGGATTCCTGCTTTCGCAGAAATGACATCGAAAGTAGCGATGCTTTACCGAGTGCATGGGTTGCTACTGGATTTAGTAGAAAAATCAATAAAGCCGCTAAAATTAATTTACCAGAGTTAACAATATCTGATTCAATGCACGCAAAACCTATTAAGCAAACAGGCACCCCAAAACTCTCAATAACACTTGCTGCATGTAATTTAGTATAAAAATCAGGAAATCTAAAAAAACCGATTATCCCTGAAAATATAGCAAATAACCCAATAATTACTAATACAATTCCGATATAATATAATATCATTTTGTTAATCTTATTAATTATTTAGCATTGATATACTCGATCAGCTTCAAAAAGAGCAAGGAATCTACAAGACGAGGAGCGGAGCGTATACTTAATACGTGAGCACCGCAGTACTTGTAGGATGACGTAGCCAATTTTTGAAGCTGATCGAGTATATCACTCACCCTGAGCCAAGCTATACCCTGCCACCCCGTCAAACTCAAATAAATTCTCTACTTTGATAAAATCGATATTTGCTTTGCTTAAAGCTTCAAGCAATCTTGTTATATCTAAATGCTTTATTTCCGTGCCGTCTTTATTCATAAAACGACAACACCAATGATCGGAAACAGTTTCAAACCTTGTATCACGGGGCCACAATTTTAATCCTTTTGACGAGATTGTTTTTAACTCAACATTACCAAGCTCAAGCTTATTAACTGTATCTGCTATATCGTGAGCGGAAGATACATTTATATTCACAAATATATCCGTACCAACCAATTTTTTAACCTCTTTAGTATCAATTTTATAGTCTATATTACTTTCTTGTTTCTCGGCAATTAACGGATAATCTGCTTTAGGTAGCTTTATCGGTATCTGTCCTAATCTTTTCGTTACTTCTTCAGCAAATTCTTTTGTACCAACTTTTTTACTAGAATTCTGCTGATTATATATATCGGCTGTATGAACTCCATCCTCTATCGTTTTTTTCCAAGCATTTTCGATTAATGTAGCGATATCACCCTGACCTATATGTACTAGCATCATTATAGCAGCATTTAACAGCCCTGACGGATTTGCAATATCTTTACCAGCAATATTGGGAGCACTTCCATGTACTGCTTCAAACATCGCATAATGCTGTCCAATATTTGCAGAACCGGCTAAACCTACCGAACCTGAAAGTTCAGCAGCTACATCTGATATGATATCACCGTATAGATTAGAAGTCACGATAACGTCAAATGTTTCCGGTTTAGTAGAAAGCCTTGCAGTTCCGATATCGATAATATAATGCTCGTTATTAATTTGCGGATATTCTTTTGCAACCTCATTAAATACTTTATGAAAGACCCCATCGGAAAACTTCATAATATTATCTTTGCTTAAGCACGTGACTTTTTTACGGTTATGTTTTACTGCATATTCAAAAGCATATCTAATAATTTTTTCACAACCAGTATGACTTATCAACTTTATTGATTCATAAATATTATGCGTTTGGCGGTATTCTATACCTGCGTATAAATCTTCCTCATTCTCACGTATAATAGTTAGATTTAAATTGGGATGCAGAGTTCTAGTAAAAGGATGAAACGAAACAGAAGGACGAATATTAGCAAAAAGCTGTAATGTTTTACGAATCGTAACGTTTAAACTTTTATATCCTCCACCTTGCGGGGTAGTAATCGGGGCTTTAAGTATAATACCGGTACGTTGTATTGATTCCCAACTTTCTTCGCTTATGCCTGAAGTATAATGCTTCTTGTAAAGCTTTTCACCTACTTCAATGGTTTCTAAGCGAATACGAGCCTCAGCTTTACGTAATATATAAAGCACTGCCTCCATTATTTCAGGACCTATACCATCCCCGTATGCAATTGTAATCAGTGTAAATTCTGCCATATTAAATACTCTTGTTAAATAATAGCGTTGTTATGTCCTATGTCATTCCAGCGTAGGCGAGAATGACATATATAACACAATCAATAGTTTATTGTTACTTCTTTTAACCTTTCATTCAACATAAAAGTTACTTCGGAAGTTATATTCAAATTATTTTTGGCATATAAGACTTGAGCACTTGGAATTACTAAATTAAGGTTATATTTCTCGGCAAGTTCACTAATTATTGTGATAGTTGTTTCATGGACTCTACTCATAGCCTCAGCGTGTGCTTGTTCAAGCTTTGTTTTCTTAATCTGAATTTCTTTTCTAACGTGGCTAACTTTTGCATTAAATTCGTTTACTTTATGCTCAAATTCGGTTTCACTTAAATTAGAACGCTCATTTAGCAACTGCTCTTCCAGCGGTTTAAATTCTGCTTCTTTTGCTGCAATATCCTCTTGAATTTTATGATTAAGCTTTTCAATTTTATTACGTAAATCTTTTATAGCTATCGAACCTTCCAATATAGATTGTACATCAGCAACAGCTACTCTAACTTTAAAATTATCTTCTTTAATCGGCACATTTTGTGCCTCCGTACTCATTGAGAAATTTATTATAAATATACATACACATAATATTCGGTATATCATCTTTGGTCCTATAATTTAGACTTAAGCGTTATATTTAATGATGTCTTCCCGCGTAGGCGGGAATCCAGCATAAAGCGAGCTTTTAATGTCAAACATTTGCTGCATTGATACCTTGTTTCTGGATCCCCGCCTATGCGGGAATAACATCGAGTAGTTTTTTCGGTCCACACGGGAATAACATTGAAGCAACCCCTCTATTAATCCAAGAATAAATCACATTAGGTGATTTGTCTATCATTAAAAACTTAATCGTCACCTAACGTTAGTACCTTATCATTTCCATGTGGTGTATGTTCCGAATAATAATCACTTAAATAAGGTTAAAATCCAATACTTTCTATTATTTTCTGCTTTAAATCTTTTTCACTAAGAAGAGATGCAGTATCAAGATAATTTAACTCAACATAAATTTCATGCTGTTCATTAAATTCATATAAAAAATTAAAAGCTTTATGAATATGCTCTTTTCCTTTGTTCTCAACCAAAACTGCTGTAATACCATAGTCTTTTGCAGCATTGACATGTTTAATATCATCATCCATGAAAAATACATTTTTTTATTTAGTTACTCCGGTATTATTAGTTATTTCTCTTATATATTCTTTTTTAGTACAATATTTGTATTTCTTGAAAATGATTAGAAGGTCAAGCTGATTTTATATAAATTTTTGCTGCATCTTCCTTTCCCAGTAAGCTTTCTAATGCATATTTTACAGCATGAGGATAATCATTAAATGATGCTATAGCTATTTTATGACCAGATAATATAATATTCTTAAAAAGACGTACTAATTGCTCTTCATTTTTCTAACCTAAATGATCACTATCTAGAAATTTCTCCATCAGCTCTATAATGAATTTTTGTTCAAGCTTAACTGTTTCTTTAGCACGTTCCTCATATAAGCTAAAAAAGCGATTTTGTATATTAAGTGCTATTAAGCCTCCTAACCTCTCCCCTATATAATTATGCGAATGCCCCTTAACTAAAGCACCGTCAAAATCAAATATAAATAGTGCTATATTATCGTTCATTAATTTCTCTTATTTTAAAGTTTAAATATTCTTAGTAATTTTTATTTTGCAGTTAAACCAATTTCTTTTTCAAGAACTTTATTCCAATTTTTGGTATTTTAGTGTATAATACGGAAAACTATTGTAAACTTGTGAGAATTTTTAAAGATGACTCCTATTCGTAATATAGCAATTATTGCCCACGTTGATCATGGGAAAACTACGCTTGTTGATAATATGCTTAAACAAAGCGGGACATTTAGAGCTAACCAAGCAGTAGCCGAGCGTGCTATGGACTCTAATGATCTTGAGCGTGAGCGTGGAATAACAATACTAGCTAAATGCACTGCTCTTATGTGGAACGATATCCGTATTAATATCGTTGATACACCTGGGCATGCTGATTTTGGCGGTGAAGTAGAACGCATATTAAGCATGGTTGACGGTGTCGTGCTACTTGTCGACGCTTCTGAAGGACCAATGCCGCAAACAAAATTCGTGCTTTCTAAAGCTTTAAATCTCGGCTTAAAACCTATCGTTGTTATTAATAAAATCGATAGAGACGACCAAAGAATTAAAGAAGTTATCGAAGAAGTATTCGAGCTATTTGTAGCACTCGAGGCAAATAACGATCAGCTTGATTTCCCTATAGTCTATGCATCAGGTAGAGCAGGCAGAGCATCTTTAAACTTTGATGATAAAATAAATCCTTTAGATAATTTAGCAGATGATTTAGCTCCGCTTTTCGACCTAATAGTAACACATGTACCTACGCCTGCAGCCGATGATAAAGCACCGTTTTCTATGCTTATTACTACTAGAGAATATAATTCTTTCTTTGGGAGAGTTCTAACAGGGCGTGTACAAACCGGCACTGTCAAAATCAACCAAAACGTAAAAGTATTAAATCGTGAGAATAAAGTACTTGAAACCGGACGTATCACTAAAATATTAGCCTTTAGAGGCTTAGAGAGAATCGCTATAGATGAGGCTACAGCTGGTGATATTATTGCCTTAGCAGGTGTTGAAAACGCCAACGTTGCCGATACTATCTGCTCACCTGAAGTAACCGAAGCTATACCGTCTCTACCTATTGACCCCCCAACTTTATCCATGACTTTTAGCGTTAATGACTCACCACTTGCAGGAAGTGAAGGGACAAAAGTTACATCAAGCTTGATTGGAGCTAGGTTAATGCGTGAGCTTGAGAGTAACATTGCACTAAAAGTCACCGAAGCAGCTGAAAAAAATGCTTTCCAAGTTGCAGGACGAGGAGAATTACAGCTTGGTATCTTAATCGAAACTATGCGTCGCGAAGGGTTTGAGTTATCTATCAGTAGACCCGAAGTATTATTCCAAACCGATGGGAAAGGTAATGAGCAAGAACCTATGGAAGAAATCCAGGTTGACGTTGATGACGATTATGTTGGAGTGGTCGTAAAATCTTTAGCACTTAGAAAAGCTGAAATGACTGATATGAGACCATCAGGCGGTGGTAAAAGCCGTGTTACGTTTATCGGACCGTCTAGAGGGTTAATCGGTTATCACAGCCAATTTTTAACCGAAACACGAGGCACGGGAATTATGAACCGTATTTTCCACGGATACGCTGATTATAAAGGAGCTATCGAGGGAAGACGTAACGGTGTGCTGATCTCTAACGGTGACGGGGCAGCGGTAGCATATGCTCTATGGAATCTAGAAGAAAGGGGTAAAATATTTATAAACCCTAGCGATAAAGTATATAGAGGTATGATTATCGGGGAACATAACCGTGATAATGATTTAGAGGTAAACCCACTAAAAACAAAACAACTAAGCAACGTTAGAGCTTCCGGAAAAGACGAAACCATAAGACTAACGCCACCGATGCTTTTAACTCTAGAGCAGGCAATCAGCTATATACAAGATGATGAAAGGGTTGAAGTAACACCGAAATCTATTCGTTTACGTAAAGCTCTACTTGACCCTAACGACCGTAAAAGAGCTGCGAAGTAGAAAGATATTGCTAGTTAAAAATGTAACCTTGTTGCAGCGAATCCCACTATCATTCCTGCGCAAGCGGGAATCTAGAAAAAATAGCCCTAATATTTATACAAACATTATATATTTGATCAAATAAACCTAAAAAACTAGTTTTTTATAGGTTTTTCTGAATTCCCGCTTACGCGGAAATGACATCAGATCATACAACAATGTCTCAGGAATAACCTAAATAACCCTAAACACTATAATAACACACTTTTTTTACTGCTGCTATTACATCGCTCTCGCTCGACAGAGCTAATTTTTCTAAATTAACGGCATAAGGAAGTGGCACGTCTTTACCGCTGACAATCTCTATCGGAGCATCTAAATAATCGAATGCTTCTTTCATAACAATAGCAGCAATACTTGCTCCAACACCGGCAAAAAACCACCCTTCTTCTACTACAACTAAACGATTAGTTTTTTTCACCGATTCTATTATTGTATCCGTATCAAGCGGTTTAATAGTGCGAAGATCAATAACTTCACAATCAATATTATCACCATGTAAAACATTTGCAGCATCTAAGGCAAGTTTTACTTGAATCGAGAAAGTTACTATAGTGACGCTACTACCTTCTTTTAAAATTTTTGCCTGACCAAAGGGTATAGGCTCGATTGTTTCCGATACGTCAAAACTATGACCGTATAAAATTTCATTTTCTAAAAAAACAACAGGATTATTATCCCTAATAGCTGTAAGCATAAGCCCTTTATGATCTTCTGCACTATAAGGAGCTACTACTTTTAACCCTGGAATGTGAGAATAACAAGCTGTATAATTTTGGCTATGTTGTGCGGCTACTCTACTTGCTGCTCCGTTTGGTCCTCTAAATACTATCGGACATTTGACCTGCCCGCCTGACATGTAATGCGTTTTTGCAGCTGAATTAACTATATGATCGAATGCTTGCATAGCAAAGTTAAAGGTCATAAACTCCACGATCGGGCGCAGTCCTGCAAAAGCTGCTCCGACTGCAAGCCCTGCAAAACCATATTCCGTTATTGGCGTATCAATTACTCTCTTAGGACCAAATTGCTCTAGTAATCCTTGAGTTACCTTGTAAGCTCCTTGATACTCTGCAACTTCCTCACCCATGACAAAAACTTTATCGTCTCTTATCATCTCTTCTTGCATCGCATCACGCAACGCTTCACGTACCGTTATTTGCATTTTTCTTTTTTATTTGATTAAAGTTTGTGTCATTCCTATAGTGCCTATGATATTGTTGCGTGAATACCTATGTCATTCCTGCTTTCGCAGGAATGACATATAAAATACTAAACGTATATATTGGTATACAACTCCCCCTCATCAGGCAACGGTGAATTTTCTGAAAACTCTACTGCTTCTTTCACAATTTCCTTAACTGACTGTTCTATCTCTTTTAAATCCGCTTCGGTTGCATATTTATTGTCAAGTATCGTTTTTCTTATTATTACTAATGGGTCACGCTCTTTATATTGCTCAACTTCTTCTTTACTGCGATATTTTGCCGGGTCAGACATCGAATGCCCACGATAACGATAAGTTTTTACCTCTAATATCAACGGGCAGCTATTTTCTCTAACATACTCGGCTGCTTGCTTAGAGCCGTTATACATTTCTTCAAAATCCATACCGTCTAACTGAAATCCTTTAATCCCAAACGATTCCCCTTTCTTATATAAATCACACATAAAGGTAGAACGTGCTACAGACGTTCCCATCGAATATTCGTTATTTTCAATAATATAAACTACAGGTAAACCCCATAAAGCAGCCATATTCAAAGCTTCATATACCTGACCTTGATTAACCGCACCGTCACCTAAAAAAGTAAAACAGATATTATTCGTACCGTTATATTTCTCGGCAAAAGCAAGCCCTGTGCCTATAGGGACTTGAGCTCCAACTATACCATGTCCACCGTAGAATTTGTGCGGTACGTCAAATAAATGCATCGAACCGCCCTTGCCTTTTGAGCAGCCTGTAGCTCGCCCCATAAGCTCGGCAAGAACGTATTTAGGCTCAGTTCCGGCTAAAATAATATGCGCATGGTCACGATAGCTAGTAATCATACTATCACCTTTTTGCCTAACCATATTTACGGCAGCAATCCCTGCTTCCTGACCTATATATAAATGACAAAAACCGCCTACTTCTCCCACTCCGTATAGTTGTCCACATTTTTCTTCAAAACGACGCACTAATAGCACTTCCTTAAAAGCTCTTAAATATTCCTCTTTTATCGGCTTATATTTTCCTAACTTAATATCCACTAATTACTCCTTTAGTATATTGTCATCCCGTGGTCAAGAGCCACGGGGTGACATCTGTTTTTGGATGCCCGCCTCCACGGGAATGACGTCCAAAGTCACAAAATACGGCACATGGTCTGAAGGCGGCAACCAATCACGTGCTTCTGATAGTAAATGCATAGAAAATAATGCATCTTTTAAATTATCGCTCACCCAAATATGATCAAGCCTTCTACCTCTGTTAGATTTTTTCCAATCTATATTTCTATAGCTCCACCAAGTATAAAACTTTTCGTCGAGTGGAACAAAATGCCTGCTACTATCGATAAAACTTAACGAATTTTGTAGCTCTACCAATAACGAACGTTCAATATCAGTATGGCTGATAACATTTCTCAACTGCTTACTAGACCATACATCATGTTCATTCGGAGCAATGTTCAAGTCCCCAACAATGATAATTTTATCGTTCCTAGTACGGTTAGTAGTTAGCCATTCCTGCATTAACCTTACATATTCGAGCTTATGCTTAAATTTTAAGTTTACCTCTATATCAGGTATATCACCACCAGCAGGAACATAAAAATTATGTATTTCTATATCATTAACTATAGCTGCTATATGCCTTTTATCACTATTATATAACTCTAATGAAAAAACATTATTCAAAGGAAATTTTGAAATAATAGCAACACCGTTATATGATTTTTGTCCTGAATATATTACATGTTCATAACCTATATTTTTAATAACTTCAAGAGGAAATAATGAGTCCGATACCTTTGTTTCTTGAAGTAAAATAATATCCGGCTGATATTCATATACTAATTTTCTTAATAAATCAATCCGTAGACGCAATGAATTAATATTCCAAGTAACTATCTTCATTTAATGTTTTTATTTAATCCTTTTTTATAGCTGCCCCTATTATTGCATCTCTGAAATAAATTATTCCAAGTTGATTTAAAGGATTTTTCATGTCAATCTTATCTTTTTCTTCTTCAGGAATTTTAATCATAGTATTACTAAGTATAGCAAAATAAAGATTATCAGGCAAAACATATCCTGCTGCACTTTGTATTCCAAGGGCTTTTCCCGTATAATGAATCATTAAATGCTTAGAATCAAGATCCGTAAGGAAAATACCGTAACCCATATAAGACTTACGCCCTTCTATATCTTTTGCTAAAAAATATTTAGTAGTCATAAGTTTATATGACTTCTTAGAAAGAATTATCCCTTCATTTAATGCCCTATACCATTTAACTAGATCGTTTGGTGTTGATATTATCCCTCCATCTGCACAAGGAACTGCTAAAAAATCGGCAGTTACAGGAGTAAATATAGGTTTATTACTATTATTAGGCGTTAAAAAATATCTTACCGGATAATTAGAACTAACAACATTTTTCTGAATTCTAGCAGCTGCACTATATGAAGCAAAACTAGTAGATTTCATGTTCAGAGGTTTAAAAAATTCATCATAAAAAAAGTTACCTAAATCTTTTTTAGCTACTTTTTCGATAATCATACCGAGTATAACAAAATTAGTATTACTATATTTAAATTTTTTCCCTATAGATATTTCTAAAGGTTTAGAAGAAACAAATTGTAATATTTTCTTGTAAATCTCTTTCTTAGGCGTATTTAAATCAAGTTTAACAAAACTAAAATATTCAGCAATACCACTACTATGCGTTAATAAATTATGAATAGATATTTTATATGCCCAATCCGGTACTTTTCCACCCCACATTTCTGGATCAAGATATTTATAGATTTTATCATTAATATTTAATAATTCCTGTTCTTGTAATTTTAAAATTCCTGCTGCTGTAAAAGGTTTTGTTGCAGAAGCAATGGGCATCATTTCATTTGCTTTTAATTGCTCACCGTTTAAAGCAAAAATTCCTTTAGCACCGGTTAATAAAGGTTTATAATCATCGGCAAACATAAAAACAGCATTTAAAAATCTATTACTTATATATTCTTTTTCTGCTTCATTGATTCTTTGCTGTATATCTGCAAAACAATCAATACTATTAGTAATTAAAAAAAGCAGCAATAAAAAATATCTACGAATCATAACTTCAACACTCCACAAACTGATCAGTAGACATCTTGCAAACGTTTGCTAATAAAGAAATTTGACAGAGATACTGCACTTCGAACCGCAGCGTACAAAAGCATACGTGAGGATTCAAGTCTAGGCTCGACGTACCAATTACCTTTAGCAGCAAGCTATGTAAGACGTCTAGTAAAATAAAACGGTAATTTTGCTTCTAACTTAACCTCTTGACCAAAAATCTTTTCAGATAAATATATATTATTAGCATGCAAGAACATATATTTACTATACGGCATTATTTCTTTATTACCATATTTATCATCTCCAACTATCGGACAACCTAATAATTTAGAATGCAATCTTAATTGATGCATTCTACCTGTAACCGGCGTAAACTCAATTAAAAATAAGTTATTATCAAGTGATTTAAGTAATTTATAATAAGTAATGGCAAGTCTACCATTTTCACTATCAATATCAGTCATTTTAGGTGTACTTCCTTTACTCTTCTCTATATTACTTCTAACTTCTCCTACATTTTTAATTGGCTTTCCATAGGTTACAGCAAAATATGTTTTTACAATTAATTTTTCTTTAAAAGCATCATGAAGTTTTACACTACTTAAATAATTTTTGGCTATTAAGAGCAAACCGCTTGTTTCTTTATCTAACCTATGTACTAGCTTAAAATCAGCACCTTTATAATTCAAATATTTTAATGCAGAGTCAATAGATAAATTTATTTTACTGCCACCTTGAGTGGCAAGACCTGCAGGTTTATTTATAGCTATTAAATTATCATCTTCATATATCAGATAATCGATAGTAATTTTCTGCGCTAGTTTAATTTCAGCATCGGTAAAAACTAATTTTTCGGGTTGCTTAACAGGTAAATTAAACTTATCGTTAATAAAAATTTTATCGCCACCCTTTACTCTTAAACTCGCTTCTGCTTTCTGAGAATTAACGGTAATTTGTTTTTGACGTAATGCTTTCTCTATGACTCCTTGAGTCAATAACGGATATAGACGTTTTAAATATTTATCTAATCTAGAAGAAATAGGAGTATTGACATCAATGTTCATTTAGAACTTTTTATTGTGTTGTTGTATGTATGAGTTTTTTCGTCATTACGAGGAAAAATTGAAAATTTTGACGAAGCAATCCAGTTATACAAATTCTGATTTACAGAATTTTTTAATCTTTTTCTGGATTGCTGCGTCGCTTTGCTCCTTGCCATGACAACTTGGTATCCACGCAACAATGCCGACTTAACCACAGTAATATTTTAACTACTGTTTATTAAAAAATAGCACCAAATTATTATAGATAAAAGGATTATAGCAAAAAGCTGATGTATAGAGGCAATTATTATAGGTACAGAGTATAAAATAGTAATTATCCCGGTAGATATCTGTATCAATAATGCAATCATTAGAAAATACGCTATCTTATTTAATTTCGGATGTTCTATTTTTAACAAGCAAATTACTAAAACCACAACAACCAAAAATACGCTATAGCTGCCTAAACGATGTACAAATTGTATAAAAACCGGATCATGCAAATTTGCAAGATTAAAGAAACTATCTTTTATCTCCATCGGGATAACATGATCCCCCATTAGCGGAAAACTATTATATATCAGCCCTGCATCAAGCCCTGCAACCATCGCCCCTAAAAAAATTTGCACATATATTACAGTAATAGCAATACCGGAAAATATTAGTGGTAATTTTAAATCTGTTTGTGATGGGATTAACAAAATATCACAACGATTTTTTATTAATTGATAAAAAAGTATATGATAAATAATTACGGCAATAATTAAATGAAAAGCAAGTCGAAAATGATTAACAGACGGACTATTCAATAAGCCGCTTTTAACCATATACCACCCCATAAAACCTTGTAAACAAAATAACAACAAAGCAATTATATAAGGTAGCATGTCACAATTTTTTATAACATCTTTAAAATAAAAATATATGAAAGGTACAATATATATTAAAGCTGTAATTCTACCGAGTAATCGATGTATAAACTCTAACAGGTAAATAAACTTAAACTCTGATAAAGTCATTCCGTAATTAACGGAGTTATATTCAGGAAAAGCTTTATATTTAGTAAATTCCGCTTGCCAGCTTTCAAAACTAAAAGGCGGCAAAATACCGGTTACCGGACGCCACTCAACTATAGATAAACCAGCACCTGTAAGCCTTGTTATACCCCCTATAACAATCATTGCTATGACCATTATACAGCTTATAAACAACCATTTTATAATTAAGCTTTTCTGCACTTTTTTATTTTCAGTTTATGTTTTTTATCTCGTCATTCCTGCAAAGATCTTGTCGCATGGATACTGAAAGTCGTCATTGCGAGGAAAAAATATAAGTTTTGACGAAGTAAGGAAGAAAAAAATCCTGATTTACAGAATTTTTCACTGGATTGCTTCGTCGAATTACTACGTAATTCTTCTCGCAATGACGAAAAGCCGGTCTACGCAACAAGACATTCAGCCCTTCCTAATCAAGACTCTACATTCTTTTCCGTATCTTCGGCGGTATTAGCAGGACGTTTTTTATTTGATTTTTTATTACGATATCTACGTTTTGTCTTTTTTGGAGCAGCTTGTGCTTCTTCTAAACCGGCATTACTTTCTACAACTTTCACCTCTTCCACAGCACTTACAGTTTGCTCTACCGGTTCTTTTGCCTCTAAACTCTTATCTTTTACTTCATTAGCAATATTATTACTATGATTAGCTGTCTTCCATTTATGTTTATTTTTTCGTAACTGTTCTTTTTGCGGCTCTTCTTCAGTATAATCAGCACTATGATTCTGAATCACCGGCTTAACAGGATTAACGTTATTGTTGTTTTTCTTCAACAGCTTCACTTTTTCAATTGAATAACTATCTGATGTAGCATTAGGATCAGAATAAAAATTAAGCTGTATATTATATTTTTCTTCAATAAATTTTATCTCAGCGCGTTTATTATTAAGTAGATAAATAACTGAAACGATATTGGTAAAAACATTTATTACATCAATTCTTTCTTCAAAAATTTCATTCTCTATAGTACGTAAAATTAACATAGCATTAGCATCACTCGCCCTAATGACTCCTTTACCGTTACAATGAGAACAAATAGCCGAATTAGTTTCTAAGAAAGAAGAACGTAATCGCTGCCTTGAGAATTCAAGGAGTCCAAACTGACTAATATTACCGGTTTGTATACGAGCACGATCACGACTTAAAAACTCTTTAAAGGATCGTTCAATGATTTTACGATTCTTAGCTTCGCTCATGTCTATAAAATCAACAACTATCAAACCTGATAGATCTCTAAGCTTTACTTGCTTTGCTACTTCTTTTGCTGCTTCTAAATTAGTTTTTAGTGCCGTTTCTTCGATATTGTTTTCAGAAGTTGATTTACCGGAATTTACATCAATTGAAATAAGAGCTTCCGTAGGATTAATAACGATATATCCCCCTGAAGGTAGTGTCACGACAGGCTGATATAATTTAACTAATTGCTCTTCTACTTGAAACTTAGTAAATATAGGAGTTTTATTTTTATGCTCTTTCAGCTTTGCAAGCTCTGAAGGTAATAAATCCTGCATAAATCTTGAAGCATCCTCATAGGCTTCCTGTCCTTGAATCACTACTTCTTTAACATTGTGATCACACATATCACGTATGGTTTTACGTATTATACTATCTTCTTCATGGATAAAACACGGAGCTGGAAATTTAATAGTACTTTTACGAATTTTATTCCATAATCTTGCTAAATAATTATAGTCTTTCTTCAAATCTAAGGTACTACTTCCTCTACCTGCAGTTCTAACAATTACGCTATAAGTATTTTTGTCACCACTTACTATTTTATTTAAAATATCTTTCAGTCTTTTTCTTTCTTCCCCGTTTGATATTTTACGTGATATGCCGTTTTGCGAACCTTTATTAGGCATTAAAACACAATATTTGCCGGCTAAAGATATATACGTAGTAAAAGCGGCACACTTATTTCCTCGTTCTTCCTTAGTAACCTGTACTAATAATATTTGGTTTTTTCTTATTACTTCTTGAACTTTATATTGTTTATATTGCGGAATATTTGACTCAGTGGTACCGCTTTGAATAATTTCAATATCATCAGCCGCTTCTAAATTAAGTTCTGACTGGAATTTACTCTCTACTAAATCTTCTATAGTTTTTAGGTCAATTTCTTCACTATCAACCAAAGAATCATATATAGCAACCGGTTTCTCTTTATCATCCTCAACCGTAATATTCGAAAGAGCTATTTCAGGAAAAGCATTAACCGGAAAATTTCTCTCCGAGGTAGGCAAATTGTAATAGTTAGGATGGATTTCACTAAACGGTAAAAAACCGCTTTTATCCATTCCATACTCTATAAAAACAGCTTGTAACGACGGTTCTATTCTTGTAACTTTTGCTAAATAAATATTACCTTTGTTTTGTTGTCTTACAGTTGTTTGAAATTCAATATCTTCTATATTGTTGCTTTGTCCTAATAAAACTACTCTTGTTTCACTTGGAAAATTAGCATCAATTATAATCTTTTTATTCATTTATCTTGCTCACTAACTTGAAGAACAAATAATTAATATAATGCCTGTATCTTAAGAACAATCATTGTTTATCTTGTATTAATTTATTTAAATAGATAATTTATCTATGATTAAAGAGCAAAAATGTAAATTCTAGATAAACTTCAAAGAACACCTCTTTAAAATACTAAAAAATATATTATTATTTTTCTTACATTAAAATATTTTCATATTATTTAATTCATTAATTTTTTTAAAATTAAACAATAATTATATACAAATTATAAATAAGACTACCATACTTGATTAAAAGCTGATAATCTAATAACTATCCATATATACTTAAATTACAAATCTCTTGAATTTTTAAGATAATAATCTTAATCATTATAATTAATGAGTTATATACCATGTATTTATGTTTAGCAAACACTTAATTTATGACTTTAAAAAACGATTATAAAACTATTTTTTTCTCGCTTTTGGGAATATTTATTTTTTCCTGTATCAATGCTATAAATTTTTATAATTTTAAAATCTTTTTACTGATAAATAAAAATCTAGGCGGAGAACAAATAAATCATATAAATCAAACTAAATTTATAGGTTCGATAATCGCAGGCTTTGCCTTAACACAGTTAATTAATAAGTTAAGTAATAAAAAAATTATTTTACTTAGCTTATCTTTATTAATTATTTGTACAATAAACCTCATTGTATTAAATAATTATACTCTAATTAAAATTAATTTTATTTTAATTAATTTTGGAACATTTTCATATTTCACTTCTATAACATTAGACATTGTTGAGAGTAGCAAAGAAAAGAAATATTTTTTTTTAGCTTGTATAATGTTGTTATGGGCGGGTGGAAACTTAATGGTAGATTTATTAAATCCATTTATAAAACCGACAAATAATACTATAGTAATTTGTGCATTGTTATATTGTATCAATATACTAACTGAATTTTTGCATTATAATCCTACATCTCATAAATTAAATCTAAATTCAAAATTCTCATCCTTAATAAAAAATGTCGAATTACAATTATTGACAGGCTTCGTAGTTGCTTATGTCACCTTGGATATATTATGGTATTATGAAGCTTTTGCATTAAAGAAAGAATTAGCATTAATTAATTTAAGACTCATATTAAAATATATTTTCCTAGCAATATGTGTTTCTATAATTCCTATATGCTACATATTAAGCAAAGTAAACAAATATTTGGCTAATTTATCACTAACTATAATTCTGCTCGTCTGCTTTATTTTACTACCGCTTCATGGAACTAGTAAAAACCTTAATATATTATATATAATACTAATCGGTAGTTGTTTAGGATCCATTTATATTTGCAATATTTTAATACTAATTGATAAATTTAGAGATTACGAACTCAGAACAGCTTTATTTTCGTATTTTTCAATGTGCAGCATCGGTATATATGCCGGAGCTTTATCATCTCATGTACCTTACGGCACTATTAACGGCAGTGATTTCTTATTTTCTGTTTTTGCCGTAGTCGGTAGTTTTGTAGCCTATCATTTTTGGTATTTTATTAAGTATCAATTGTATAGATTTTAAATTTAACTCTATGTCATTCCTGCAAACGCAGGAATGACATAAAATGAGCCGTACAACAATACCTATTACTGCTCGTAATGACGATTATGTAATATTTTGTAACATAATATAACTTGTATAATTTGGCATTAAAGATTAATATTTAAATATATTTTTTATAGTCTCGCATGCAGCAAAGTACATTATTAAAACCGGTTAGTTGTTACGGAATTGGGGTTCACTCAGGCAAACGCACCCAGTTAACTATAGAACCCGCTAAAGCAAATACCGGAATTATATTCATTAGCACCGATATATCTTCTGAAAATAATTATATTGAAGCTAACTATTTCAATGTTTCCGATACCTTGTTATCTACCACTATAAGTAATGAGCATAAAGTGCAAATTTCAACAATTGAACATTTAATGGCAGCACTTTGGGGATGCAGTATTGATAATGCAATTATTAAAATTGACGGTCCTGAAGTACCAATTATGGACGGCAGTAGTAAACCTTTTGTATTTATGATTGAATGTGCAGGAAAAAAATTACAAAATGCTCCTAAAAAATATCTAAAAATTTTAAAAGATATAAAAGTAGTTCATAAAGATTGTGAATTATATTGTACTCCTGCCGATCACATGACTGTAGATTTAACTATTGATTTTAACAGTAAAGCTATAGGTAGACAAAATCTAAGTTTTAGAGATCAAGAATCTTTTACTAAAAATATTGCGGATGCTAGAACTTTTGGATTTATAAGAGATGTTGATTATTTAAAAAGCAAAGGACTTGCCCAAGGTGCCTCATTTGAGAATGCTATAGGAATAGATGAGCAGGATAAAATCTTAAACCCAAACGGCTTACGTTATGAAGATGAATTTGTTCGCCATAAATTATTAGATTTATTCGGTGATTTATATACCAGCGGCACTAGCGTTGTAAGTTCAATTAAAGGCTACAAAACCAGTCACGCTCTTAATAATGAATTATTGCATAAAATATTTAGCGATACTACCTCTTACAAATTTGTAACTAGCAACGAGTTATAATAATCATTTCATATTGTTAAATTTCGCTTTCTTTTTTGCATCCTTTTTAAATTTTCACGTTTTGTTCTTTTTATTTCAGCATTATTAACTTTATCTTTATCCATAGCTTTAGTTAACGGACTATATCCTTCGGCTTTACTAGGCTTTTCATAAAATGGATTCATTACATTTTTAATATCTTTAACATAACTCTCTTGTCTATTATCCATTGTTATTTTATTTTCTTTAAAAAATTCTTCTAAACCGTTTCTTTCTATTTCAAAATTAAAATTACCTCTTATTTCTCGAAATTTTTGTATTTTTTGGTCTTTATTCATACTCCAATAATTCTTATCCGTTATTAATTTTTTTAAAGCCAACGTTTGCAATACTTGATTTTTAGTATAATTCTCTAATAGTTCTAAATTTTCATATATAGGAGTGTCTTGTTTTTTATATTCTTCATTTATATTTAATTTAAATATTGCTTTTATTTCTATTTTTTCCTTTTCAGTAAGACCGTCGATAATTAATGATACGGTCGTAACTACACCGTAACCCGTAGCTTTTAATATATCAAGCACATTACCGCTAGCACCTTTAATAATAGAGGCAGCCAAATTTACGACTCCACCCAAATTATTTCCAAATATTCGTCCTGTACTTTTCAATTTATTTACATTTAACTCATACTTATCTTGAGTAACATCCTTACATGCCGTTTGCGGCGTATATAATTCATTTTTCAAAATATCTTTTAAGCTTGGTTCTAATGATAATATATAATCTTGCTGACTTTTAGCATTTCTGTTATGTACTAATAAATTATTCTCTTTATGAAGTTTACGCAAACCATGCACTTTCAAAGTCTCATTTATAGCTTGAATTCCTACGCTAACTCCTGAAACAACAGCTACAGCTATAATTATCGGTGATATAGGAGTAAAAAGCCCGGAAACTGCAATTGCTATAGAAGCTACGGAAACTGTATAACTTAAACTATTGCTAAATAATATTTTACCGATTTTACTTTGTCTAAAACTAGTCCAATAAGATTTTAGCTTATTAAATATTGTTCTAACCCTTGATTTTTTTGAATCAGACATTTATTTTTCTCTCCAAAGAACAAATATTTTTATAAATTTTTCTTTTATTTAATTAACTTCTCTTACAACTTAAATTATAGTATAAATTCTAATAAAAAAACAAAATAAATGTCTGGAAAAGAATTAAATAAAATTGTTGCAGCCATCTTATTTGCTAGTTTAATTGCTATGATGGTTGGATTTATTGCAAATATATTATATAAACCCACTCTAGAGTTACAGCATCGCGGCTACAGCGTTGCGGTTCAAGAATCATCAGAAAATCAAGATACTATCGCACTAGAGCAAGCACCAATCAATATACCGGAATTGATGAAAACAGCGAATGCCGATAACGGTCGTGAAATAGCCAAGAAATGTTTAATGTGTCATTCTCTTGATAAAGACGGTCCAAATAAACTAGGACCGCATCTCTGGAATGTAGCAGGCAGGCCAAAAGCAAGCATAGCAGACTATAAATATTCCCCTGCTCTATCAAAACTCGGTGGCATATGGGATGATGATAGTTTATTTGCTTTCTTACATAAACCAAGTAGCTATACACCAGGAACTAAAATGTCCTTTGCCGGTATCTCAAGACCACAAGACATAGCGGACGTCATATTATTTTTAAAAACTTATGTTCATGATAAATAATCACCTCACCGAAATATGGTTAATAATCGGCATAATTTGTGTAGTTGTTGAATTTTTTGCAGTTCCAAATATTGGATTTTTATTCTTTGGGCTTGGAGCATTATCAAACACTCTTGTGGTATATCACTATCCTCTAGTTAGCTTAACAAATCAAATAACATTTTTTGGTATATTATCGCTTATTTGGTTTTGCATATTATATTATCCTCTTAAAAAATATGTTTATAATAAAACTGATAGAACAGAAAATTACTCAGATATGATAGGCAAAACGGTAGAGGTTTATAGTTCTACCGTTTCTTCTGATACTATAGGACAAGTAAGATGGTCCGGTGCTATTATGAATGCTTACCTTGCTCCAAGTGAAATCGATGCAAAAACAGGCGAGCAACTCTTCATCATTGCAATCAAAGGGAATGTACTAATTTGTTCTAAGCATAGACCTAAAACATAGAATCAAACCCTATATAATTTATGCCAAGATTAATAACGCATCATGGATTAAATAAATCTACTTTTGATGCTTCACAACTTAAAAAAGAGTTAGAAAGTCTTTGCCATTAGATGAACAGCTTTCCTTACTTGATCAATTACGCGAATTTGAGTTAGGTCGTTTTTTGTTGGCAAATAAAGGACTCAATGGTTATTGGACATCTTATATAATAATTCATGGTCTTTCAAAAGAAAAACTCCACATTTTAGAAAGATGGATTTTGTACCATGCTCCTTCTGTTAAAGCTACCCAAGAACGCTTTAACATATTGTACAACATTTTACAGGATAAGTTAGAAGACAGAATGAAATTTATTTCTGTTCCTTGCGGTACTATGGACGATTTGCTTACATTAGATTACAGCAAAATAAAAGAAATTTATATGACAGGGATTGATCTAGATGCTAGTTCTTTAGAACTAGCACAAGAAAACGCTAAAAAGCATCATCTTACGCATGTTAACTTTTGGCAACAAGATACTTGGAATCTTGATATTCACTAGGAATATAATATCCTTACGAGTAATGGTCTTAATATCTATGAATTTGATGATGATAAAGTTACTGATCTATATAAACAATTTAGTAAAGTGCTTAAACCTAGTGGTATACTAATTGCAAGCTTTTTAACACCTCATCTAACATTATCAAAGAAATCTACATGGACAAATGTTAATACTGTGAATGCTTTAAAACAAAAGGCTATTTTTGCAATATTATTAACGCTACATAGCAAGTTTTTCGTACAGAAGCCAAAACACGTACACAGCTAAAAAAAAGCAGGATTCCAAATCCTTGAAATTACATATGATTCTCAAGGTATTTTTCAGACAATAGTAGCAAGAAAAAATAATAATCGAATTCAAACATTCTCTTTAAACCAATCAAAAGCTTTTTTAAAGAAGCTACTATTTTCATCAAGTCTAATATGAGCAAATTCTTTTTGCTGTTTTAGAGCATGAATTTTTAGCATTCCTATAGTTGCTGAATACATAGCCGGATTATAGTCTTCTGTAAAACCGGCAATAATCTCCGGTTTACCGATTCTACTCTGTTTTTCAAAAATTTTATTTGAAAGCTCTTTAAGCCCTCTAAGCTGAGACCCGCCGCCGGTAATTACAACTCTAAAAACTTCAACCTGCCCTTTTGTTGCTTTATCATATTCGGCTTTTACCATTGATAATATTTCTTCGACTCTTGCTCTTATTACCTCGGCTAATTTATAAATTGTTACGGAAGTATTTAAATTATGATGAGTCTCAACCTGAAAATCATCCATATTTATAATACTATCTTTCTCAAATAAAGGTATCATTGCATTACCGTATAAAATTTTTAATTTCTCTGCCGTAACAAGATCAATACCGAAAACTTTAGCAATATCTGAGCTAATATGAAAACTACCTATATTTACATGCCATGTATATATTAATTTACCGGCAAAAAAAATGCCGAAAGAGGTAGTTTTATCGCCCATATCTATAATAAGCGAGCCTAAATTTTTTTCATCATTTGTAAGACAGCTAATAGCAGAAGCATAAATTGCTAGAGTAATATTTGTGACTTCAACATGACATTTAGCAAAGCATTGTACAATATTTGATAACATATTTGAACTAGCTGCAATAATATGTAATTCACAACTAAGCTCTCTACCGTACATACCTATAGGATTCTCGACTGAATTATTATCAAGAGTAAATTCAAGAGGAAAATAATGAATAATTTCTTGGTTTTTAACTTTAAACTCAAGTAATGCTTTTTGTAATAACTTTTTAATATCCTGCTGCGTTACGGTTTGCCCGTTAACTTTAATGGTATAATTAATATAATAAGATTTAGTATCGGCACCTGACAACGATAATATAACTTTTTTTATATTTTTACCGCAATCTTTTTCAAGTGCATAAATTGCCGAAACAATGCTAGTTTCAGCATTTTTTAAATCTGATATAACTCCTGATTTAATACCTTTAGAATGATGCAAATTTTGGCTAGCTACTTTAATCTCACCATTTTTACTAATATAGGCAGCAATTATAGCGATCTTACTACTGCCAAAATCAAGCGTTACAAAATTTGATATTTTCTCTTTCATTTTTTTATGTTTGTTATTCCAAAAACATCATTGCGAGGAGCGAAGCAACATGGCAATCTAGAAAAAAATTTAAAAAATTCTGTAAATCAGAATTTTTAACTAAATTGCTTCGTCGAATTACTACGTAATTCTCCTCGCAATGACGATTCTCAATACTTTTCAATATAATACTTGTTCTTATCCCTTAAATCCAAAGCCTTATAATTTTGGTTAAATAGCTTGTTAGCTTTATTTAGTGCATCGACATACTTTAATGCTGCTTCAAACTCTTTTTCAGGTAACTTAATACTTATATTACCTTTAAGATTTAAATCCCACCTTCTATCTCCAACCCTTATAGCAACTAAAGCTTTATTCATTAATGCCGGATATTTCTGTAGCTCTAGTACTAATTTACCTGCATAGATATTTGCCCCTTCCCCTACAACATGTAATAAATGAGGAAAAGGTTGAATATTTTTACTAATTTCGTAACCTTCTTCATCGACTAAGAAAAGCTGATTATTAATTTGCCAAATAGCAATAGGTTCTCTTTCAAATAATTTTATATATACCGTATTTGGTAATCTTCTACTGACATATACCTCCTTGATCCATTTATTTTTCTTTAAATTATTTCTAATTTCATCTAATTTAAGAGCAAAAATAGGACTGCCATTATTCGTATTTAAAACCTTTAATATTGTAGACTCACCGACATTTTGCTGTCCTTCGATGATAACATTCTCAAGTTTAAACCCAAGTTTCGTTGTTGTTTGATATATATTTGTTATTAAGTAGGTTTTTATGCCGGCAAAATATTTTGTAAAAACAAATATACATACAAAGATAATTAAAGCAATCTTAAGCCCTAATATTGCTTTTTTGTAAATTAGTCCTAATTTTCGGCGTAATGAGATATTATTAGGTTTTTTTTTGTTTTTTTTATTGGAGCTTGTTTTTTTTCTCATGATTCAAAACTTGCCGTCTTTATAATTTCTTCAATTAAGTTAGTAAAATTTATCCCTGCATAAGCTGCAATTTCCGGCACTATTGATAAAAGAGTCATACCTGGGTGAGTATTTATCTCCAAAGCATATAATTTGTTTGTCTGCTCTTCTAAAATAAACTCTGCTCTAGCAGGACCTTTACAATTCATTGTTTTATAAATTTTTTCTGATGCTATAAGTAATTTTTCATATAAATTAGCAGGTAGCGGAGCAGGACAAAGATGTTCAGCAAATCCTTCAGTATATTTAGTTGCATAATCATAGAAACGATTTTTTAGTAATTTAATCTCTAAAACTCCTAAAGCTTTACTGTTTAATACCGCTACTTGCAATTCGCGTCCTTTTATATATCTCTCTATTACTACCTGATCACCGTAAGGAAAATCATAATCGGCAAAGTTAAAATCATCTTCTTCAAATATCACTTCAACACCAATACTTGATCCTTGCGTAAGAGGTTTGATTACATATGGTCGTTTCATAGGATCAGTTTTTATATTATCGCTTTTACTTACAACAATACTTTCTGCCGTATTAATATTATTCGTTACAAACCAACTGCTAGAATGTATTTTATCGAATGCTAAAGCTGAAGATAACACGCCGCTATGAGTATAAGGAATCCGCATTATATTAAGTAATCCAGGCAAGCAACCATCTTCACCATATGTACCGTGTAAACAGTTAAAAACAATATCAGGTTTTATTTTTTGTAATTTAACCGCAATATCCGCTCCCATATCAATAAAGGTCACTTTATATCCTAATTCAATCAAGGCTTTATGAACCCCTTCGCTTGATACTAACGATACTTCACGCTCAGCAGACATACCGCCAGCTACTAACGCTATATGTTTTTTACCGGTAGTACTTAATATCTTGACTACAGAATGTTCTATCCAATGTGTTTGATATTTCATATTATTTATTGCGAGGAAAAACTGTAAGTTTTGACGAAGCAATCCAGTACAAAATGCTAATTTATAGCATTTTGTACTGGATTGCCACGCAGTCTACGACTGCGCGCAATGACGGTTTTTAACCACACTGCCCTATTCTCTTAATTTCCCACTTTAATTCAACGCCGCTATCTTCAAATACTTTCTGCCGGACAAAATCAGCTAAATCTTCTAAATCCTTAGCGGTAGCATCACCATTATTTATCATAAAATTACAGTGAAGTTCTGACATCGAAGCACCGCCTATTCTATAGCCCCTAAGCCCTGCTTTGTCAATAAGTTCCCAAGATTTAAGCCCTTCAGGATTTGCAAAAGTACTACCGCCCGTACGCTCTTTAATAGGCTGAGTCGATGATCTTGCGTTATTGATTTCATTCATCCGTAATAATATATTCTCACTATCGCCTTTATTTACTTTAAAAACGGCTTTGAGAATAATTAAATCCTTTGGTAAATTGTTGCCGCGATATTTAAAACCGCTTTCTTCATTAGTAAATGTTCGAAAATTTCCTGCAAAGTCAATCGCTTCTATTTTAACTATAATATCTTTAAATTCAGAGCCGTAAGCTCCAGCATTCATAGCAACACCGCCACCGATAGTACCAGGAATACCTACTAAAAACTCAAAACCGGAAATAGCATTTGCTTGACAGAATTTTGCTAAATTATAATTAAGGCAGCTGCTACCTACTATTAAATGATTATCTATAAACTCAATATTGCTAAAATTCTGACCAAGTTTTATAACAACCCCTTCTATGCCGCCGTCTCTTATAATAATATTTGAGCCTGCACCGAAAGTAGTTATAGGTAATTTTTGTTTATTTTGTATTAAGAAATTTGCTAAATCTTCGCTATCTAAAGGTTTAAAGAAAATTTCGGCATCACCGCCTACTTTAAACCATGTCAGATGTTTTAAATTATAATCTTTTTTATACTCGCCCTTTACTGTCGGTAAAATTAACATATTTTTACTTTCATCTGTTTTCTTGTATTACGTTGTTGCATGGATATCAAGTGCGGGATGACAATCTCTCATCTAATTCATTAGCAAAACTTGAAATATTACCTGCTCCCATCATAATGATCATATCACCGGAAGCCGCATTATCTATAATAACTCCAACTACATCCTCTAATTCAGCTAAAAAATTTGCTTGGTCATGATGCTTATTTTTAGTAATCTCATTAACTAAATTTTGACCTGTAATCCCTTCTATGTGCTCTTCTCCTGCAGCATATATATCGGTAATATAAACCATATCCGCATCATTAAAACAACGCATAAAATCATCAAATAAATGCTGCATCCTTGAATATCTATGAGGCTGAAAAATAGCAATAACTTTACCGTTTTGCTTATCGGCTATATTTCGAGCCGTAGCAAGCGTCGCTTTGATTTCCTCAGGATGATGAGCGTAATCATCGATAACCACCGCCTTATTATATTCAGCTACTTTAGTAAATCTCCTCTTCACTCCTTTAAAATTATTAAAACCGTTTTTAATAGCTTTAATACCAAAATCTAATTCTATCCCAACGGCAATTGCAGCAAGACTATTTAAAATATTATGTCTTCCAGGCGTGGGAATAGTAATTTTTTCAATAATCGTTGTACCTAGTACATTTGGTAGACTAATTTTTACGTCAAAAGTAGAGGAAGCAATATCAGTGTTAATATTAAACGCTATAATATGAGCATCTTCTGAATCGATTCCATAAGTAACAATCTTCCTTTCAGTAATATCATCTACTAACTTACGAACTATTTTATGATCGATACAACAAACGGCAAAACCGTAAAACGGCAAATTAGTAATAAAGCTTTTAAATGCACCAATTAATGTTTCAAAATCTTTATAATAATCTAAATGTTCAGGATCAATGTTAGTTATTATCGCAATAGTTGATGGAATATGAATAAACGTTGCATCCGATTCATCGGCCTCCGCAATTAAATAATTACTTGAACCAAGATATGCATTAGTCGATTTATTATTTATAATCCCGCCGTTAATAACTGTAGGACATAAACCGGCAGCCTCAAATAAACAAGCAATTAAAGAAGTAGTAGTGGTTTTACCGTGCGATCCCGACACTGCTACAGAACATTTTAATCTCATAAGTTCAGCGAGCATTTCCGCACGCCTAATAATCGGAATTTTACGCTCTAATGCCTCTGTTATTTCAGGATTATTTGAATTAATTGCCGATGAAATAACAACATACGAAACATTGGTAATGTGCTGCTTAGCATGTCCTAAAAATATTTTAATGCCGTATGACTCAAGTCTTTTAGTATTATAATTTTCTACTAAATCGGAACCTTGTACTTTATAACCTAGATTATGTAATATCTCAGCAATACCACTCATTCCAACACCGCCGATACCTAAAAAATGTATAGTTTCTAAAGTTTGGTTAGTTTTTTTTAATTCAAGTAACAGCATCTAAGTTTAATTATTTAAAGTTGAGTTCTGCATAGAGGTTTTTATGTAGATTGTCAAGTATTATACTTCGTATGTCATTCCCGCGTAGGCGGGAATGACATACGAGACAGATTTACACTACTCCACCCTATCAAATTTTGCTTCGGAATAGAAGTTCCCTTGTAGCCCACCGACTTTTAGATCAATTAAAAATTTGGCTATTTCTCCGTTTTCTACGAATTCAGCTACTGTTTCAATACCTAAATCTTCTGAAATTTTAATTAATCTTTCTACAAAATACCTACTTTGTACATCACTTGTAATACTACGCACATATTTACCGTCAATTTTGATAATATCAATTGGTAAGCTTTGAAGTTGTTTAAAAGAAGTAAAACCCGAGCCAAAATCGTCTAATGCAAATTTACATCTGTACTTACGTAGTTTATTAATAAATAAAGTTATTTTATCATAATTCTCATTGAAAGAAGTTTCTGTAATTTCAATAATTAAACGATCCCGAACATTATGAGCTTTTAATAAGTTTTCTGCTATTTCCCATAAAGCTTCATCGCCTGTTCCTATATTTGAAATATTAACGGCTAACATTAAGTTTGGGTTGCTTGCAAGTTCGTTAATAGTCATTTCCAAAACAATTTGATCAATTATAAAAATTAATCCTTTATTTTCAGCAATAGGTATTATAGGACCTACGGAAATATAAACGCCGTTCTCGTCAGGTATACGAAGCAGACATTCATAATAATGCACTTTCATGGTATTGCGACCTATTATAGGCTGATAAGCAAATCGCATAGTATTTTTTGCTAAGGCTTGTCGTAATAAGTTAAGCTGAAGATTAGATTTTCTTATATTTTCCAAATCATGTTCTGTACTGCTATATTCACGGTAATAATAATTATTATTTTGTGAAAGTAACATATTTAATATTTTTTCAATTTCTTGAGCATTATTACTTACTTTTGGAAATTTAATACTAGCAATATAACAATTCATATAAATTGCCGGCTTCTGTTCATTAATATAAAGCTGCGAAAATAAATATAATTTTCTAGCAAAATTTTTAATTAAGTCAGAATCAGTAGTATTTAGGATAAATAATATTCTATCTTTCTTTATTTTCTTAAACTTTGAAAAAATATTAAGTTCTTTGCTTACATCCTCAATGATTTGATCTAAATCTTCAATTATAAAATGCTTATCCTGCTCTATAAATTCTATTTCATCATAATTCACTAATCTACAAGCAAAACATACGCCTTTTTCCAATTTATCTATCTCATCTTGTAAATCTTTATAATCCGTTATTAATTCTGACATTGCCATTTTTATCATAAAATTATATACTTAAGGATATTAGGACATTTTTACTGTAAATGAAATAAAAATATGAGCCGCATAGAAAGGATACAAGAAAAATTAAGTGTGTTAAAACCACATTTTCAAGAAATAATAGATGAAAGCTATAAACATGCTAGTCATTATGACGGAATTCACAGCCATATAAAAATAAGAATTGCTGCAGAAACATTACAGGGAAAAAGCTTAATTGTAAGTCACCGCACTATTAATAACTTACTTGCCGATGAATTTAATAGCGGCTTACATGCTTTATCTATAGAGGTGATATGAAAACAAATAATATTTTAAAAGTAGCCGTTGGAGCGAGCAGCGTAGCACAAAAAGCCTTAAATAGTATATCGGATAAAAGCTGTGGCATAATTGAGGATAAAATAATTAAAGGTAATTACGTCACTCGCGAAGAATTTGAAAAATTACAAACTTTAGTAATAAAACTAAAAAAAGAGTTAACAGAGTTAAGCGGTAAATAATTAATCAACTAGCTTTAGAATTTTCTATTTTTGCTTCTAGCTCTTCTATTTCTGCTTTAGATAATCCTGTGCACTCTATTATTTGCTGAACAGTTTTACCTTGTTCTAGCATCATTTGTATCCGCTCTGCTTTCCCTTCGGCTTTACCTTTTTCAAAATTTTTAGATAAAGCTATTTCCTCAGCATCTTCTATTAATTTTGCTCTTATGTATGCGTCATACTCTTTTCGCGGGGGTAGGTTATGCATTTCTATTACATTATACACATCTAATACTTTCTTACTCTTGATATTTGCAGGCGGACTAGTTTCGTTTTCTGCACACTTAAATAAATGTAGCCATTCATCTATAGTATTATCAAACTTATCTTTATCAAACTTTTTAAGCTCTATAAATACATAGAAAAATCAAATAAATATTGCTTATTTGTTTTAGTTTCAAGCATTTGATGCAGACTTATACAAGGTACTTCATCATCAAAAATTTTAGTCTTACTAAGCGCAATAACTATTACCGGTAGTAAATCTTTATGCTGTATTCCTTGAGTAAGTTGCTGTACGTATGAATGAGCCAAATAATATTGCACTCTTTTTTAAGTAATCGCTTTCATTTCTTTTTTGCATTTCGATTATATACCAGCTACCTGCTTCATCTTTAACCTTTAAATCAAATATGCTTTTTTTCCCTTTATCAATAATAGGTACTTGCTCTACAGGTATAAAGTCTATTTCTTTAATCCTAAACCCCTCAGGTAATTCAAGAACTGCATTGATAAATTCCTTTAACCTTTCTAAATCACGAAAGATTTTTTTAAATAAACTATCATTAGTGGGATCTAAATATCTTTGCACATTAATTATTACTTTTGGTATTACTGATATTATATAGCTTTTTAAGTAATAAGTAAATAATACTAGAATATGTACTTTTAAGAGAATAATTATTGCTATTTTTTGACGAACATTATGTCTTTTGATCGGTTCTGATTGATACTATTGCTGACATGCCAGGGACTAGATTAGCATTTGGGGATTCAAAATCTATTAAAACAGGTACACGTTGTACGATTTTAGTAAAATTACCTGTAGCATTATCGGGTGGGATTAAACTAAATTTAGAGCCGGTAGCAGGAGCAATATTACGAATCTTCCCGTCAATTATTTTTTTAGGCAAAGCATCAAATTCAATTTTGACTTTCATACCAGACTTAAATTTCTTAATTTGCGTTTCTTTAAAATTAGCCTGAATATACATAGTATTATCTTGAACTATAGAAAACAACACCCTACCCGGTACTATGTAATTTCTGACTTCTAAACTACTATTACCGAATATACCGGGTACCATAGCAATAAGTTTAGTATTTTTTAAGCTCCTTAACGTTACTTTTTTGTTTTCCGTTAGCTCTTTAAGTTTTGCCTGTTCTGCTTGCTTTTTCAAGCTCAAGAAGTTGTAAATTTTGCTTAGATATATCTAACTAACTGTGCTTGTTTATAATACGTTTTGGCTTTTTGATATGCGTTTTTAGCATCACCTAATGTTTTAGAACTAGCAAATTTTGCCTTATTTAATTCCTGCACTCTAGTAAAATCTGTTGAAACAATATCAAAGCTTATTTTAGTAAGCTTTAATTTTTCAGCCGCCTGTTCTAGGCTAATCTGCCCTATTGAGGTTTTTTGCTATATAATTTCTATATTTTTTATGCAAGCTTCAATAGATGCTTCAAGTGCTGCAAGCTTTGCCTTATAATCTCTATCGTCAATTTCACCTATCAGATCACCTTTATTAACTTTAGTATTATCGGTAACAAATAACTTTGTTAAAACACCGCTAACTTCAGCACTAACATTTGAAATATCTGCATCTATGTAAGCATTATCCGTGGATTGTGTATTTGCTCAAACATACATTCTATATCCCAAATAAATAAATATTATTAAGGCTATAATAATTACATATTTAGTAAATGGATGATGTTTGTATTTGTCGATAGCTTGTTGTAATATACTCGGCATAATTAACTTTACCAATACCCTCTATGTTTAAAAAAATAACAAATTGGTATAGAAAGAATATATATAACTGCAATTAACGGCAGTGAATACCATGGATATATGATAAGATTTATAATCACAATAGCAATTAAAATCATTGCAAGCGATAAATATTCAGGTTTAATACTCAAATTTTTTGTTGAGATTGTAGGAAGCCTACTAGCAAGTAGAAAAGCTATAATAACCAAATATATATTAATTGTTATAGTATGAGTACGGGTATTAATATTTAATAACGTACCGATTTCAAAATCTATCATTACAGGAGTTAAAGCAAGTAAAGCACCGCATGGGGCAGGTACACCGGTAAAAAAATATTCAGTTTTTTTATCTTGTTTCGGTTGATAAATACCAACGTTAAAGCGCGCTAAACGTAATGCCATACACACTATAAATAATAGCATTACTGCTGATGAAAATACCTTATATTCATATTGCTGAAAAGACCATAAATATATTAAATAAGCAGGAGCTATACCAAAATTAGCAAAATCGCATAATGAATCAAGCTCTGCACCAAATGGGCTAGCTGCATTTAGCATCCTTGCTATTCTACCGTCGATACCATCAACAATTGCCGCTACTATAATGCAATATACCGCAAGTTCCCACCTGCTATCCAAAGCAAATTTTAAAGAACTCATACCGGTTACTAAACCAAGCAACGTAATAAAGTTGGGAATTAATTTTATTAGAGGTACAGGTTTAGTTATTATAGATTTACGAATTTTTAACAATTTTTATACTCCCAAGTGTCATAACATTGCTTGACTACGGTATCCATAAAAACAATAAAAAATACTAGTATTTTACTGGATCCCACGATTAAGTCGCCGGGGGGATATGACAAGGTGGTGGCATCGATCCACACAACGACGCTGGTCAAGCCCACGGTATGATATTTAACTATCTTCTCTCAAACTTAAATTCTGCTGTCTTTTTACATCCAAAATCAGCAATGATAGTTTCACCACCTATAGCAGTCTGCCCTTTACTCACTAATAAAGCTGTTTTCAACGGTAGATACACATCTACTCTGCTACCAAAACGAATTATACCGTATCGCTCACCCGTTTTAACTTCATTCCCCTCTTCTAAATCACAAACTATACGCCTTGCTATAAGTCCTGCTATTTGAACAAAAACGATTTTCTGCCCTTTATCAGTTTCCATTAATACTGATTGACGCTCATTATAAATACTAGCTTTATCAAGTGAAGCATTAAAAAACTTTCCGGGATTATAATGAAGTGCTAAAATTTTTCCGTTTGCCGGGATCCTATTAACATGGACATTAAAAATATTTAGAAAAATACTAACTCTAATCATTTCCATATCACCAAGACCTAATTCTGGGGGTGGCAGTGCTTCCTTAATTTCTTGAATTATTCCGTCTGCAGGACTTATTACCAGATCATCACTTATAGGCACAAAACGATCAGGATTACGGAAAAAATAAATACACCAAGCAGTAGCGATAAATCCAATACAGCCAAGTTTTTCATTAAATGATGCTAATAAAAAACTTACTAATGCAAAGCTAGCAATAAATATATATCCTTCGCGGTGAATAATTTTAAATAAATCATTATATTGTTTCATTTTAATCCCTATGAATCTTCTTAACGCGAATAGCGCATTACATAAGTAATTTGCTATTCGCGATTCTTATTATTTTTAACTATGCCTGCTCTGCTTTATCTTCGTGGTTTTCACTCTCATCTTCATCTTCTTCTTGAGGGGTAGCTTGGGCTTCTTGAGCAGAACCAAGAGCATATACGCATAAATCCGGAAGTGGAACACCGTTTTTTTTAGCAAGATCATTTAGCTGTGATATTGCTTTCATAACCTCATCAGGAATAGTACCGCCTCTTTCGTCAGATAACCATTTTGCTTGAAATTGTAGCGGATGATGCCCTTCTTGAGGCGTCCCTATATAAAACTTAAACTTGGCTCTTTGTCCACCAAAATCGCAGTCAAATTCAAACTCTTTGTAATGTGCCATAACTTATATGAATTAATAATTATATTCTAACAATAAAAATGCAAATCTAAAATAATTTCTTTCCAAGAGGTTACTGAATCAGTTACTTTAAAGCTAATCAAATGCTTTTTTGCTACAAATTATAAGATTTTCTTGAAAAGAACTACTATTCCTTCCAAAATCTTATTAATTTTTGCTATAAAATTTCTTTAATTATCAATTAAAATAACTGATACAGATAACCTCTAATATTTTTTAAGTTTCTTAGCAATATAACAATTTGAATATATAAATTTATCTCTAGAATCTATAATTATCCCGCCTCCTTCCTTAATAAGAAGCTCAAATGCATAATATAATGTAAAATTTAATACTGATAAACATATTAAATCCGCTTTACCTGAAGCTACAAGCGTAACACCGTAGCAAGGAGAACCAAAAGATCTAATATTATCTACCTCTATCGCCTCCAAATCATTATGATTTACATCTTCAATAATTGCTAAACAGTTTTTTAAATCGGCATTATCGGAAACTCTAAGTCTTAATCCTTGATAATTAGAGTTTAAATTATTTTTTTCTATCCAAGCTCCTTTGCCTTTTTCAGCATAATAAACTTCATTAAGAGCAGGAAAATATATTACTGTAGAAGTAGGAGTTAAAACTTCTTGATTCCTTTTCAAATACGTTACAGATATCGAAAAAAAAGGTATGCTTCTAGCGAAATTATTTGGGCTATCTATAGGATTAATTAAAAAAACACTCTCATAATTATTATTTAAATCAAATTGATCCTCCGGAAAAAATAAATATTGTGTATGTTTTTGCAATTCTTCACATAATAAAGTTTTTAATCTTAAATAAGATCGCTTACAAAATTCTTCGTTTCTTACAGAATTTCTTTGCAGCATTTCAAGTTCTAAAAAATCTCTATGCAAAAACTTAACTGCTTTACGCAGGGCATTAATTAATAAATTAGTTATAGGTTGCATAATAGAAATTTATTTAGCTCGCTCGACATATGTTATATCATCAGTTTTAACAACAATTTTTTCTCCTATTTCTAAATATTGCGGTACCTTAACTTTAATACCGTTTTCTAAAACTGCCGGTTTATAAGAAGCGGTTGCGGTTGCTCCTTTTATTACCGGATCAGTTTCACTAATTTCAAGTATAACAGTTGGAGGAAGCTCAATATTTAAAGGCTTTTCATTATAAAATTCGACTTTAACAATCATATTTTCAGTTAATAAAGGTAATTTTTCTTCTAAAATTTCCTTAGGGACATTTATTTGATCAAAATGTTTGGTATCCATCAATATTAAATCATCACCTTCAAAATATAAAAATTGATAGTCTTTTTGTTCAAGTTCGGCTTTTTCTAAATAATCGGAAGAACTGAATCTATCGTTACGCTTTGTACCTGTTTTTAAATTTTTCATCTCAACTTGTACATAAGCTCCACCTTTGCCAGGTTGCGTATGTTCTGGTGTTTTGCATACAACCCATAAATCATTATTACAAACTAATATGTTACCTGTTCTAATTGAATTTGCTGAGATTTTCATATATTATACATTTAAGACTTAAAATTAAAGTATAAATATACAAATTATTTCATTTAAAAACAAGAATTTAATCTTATGACCACAATATTAGTAGTAGATGATATAGAAACCAATATTAAGTTACTGACAGCCAAACTTTTAAAAGAGTATTATACGGTTCTTACTGCAAATAACGGCAAAGAAGCAATAGCAATTCTTAAAAAGGAGAAAATCGATACTATACTACTTGATGTTATGATGCCGGAAATGGATGGATTTGAGGTATGTAAAACGATAAAAACCGATCCGGAAACTACTCATATACCGGTCGTAATGGTCACTGCACTTTCTGATATTGATGATCGAGTTAAAGGTCTTGAGGCAGGGGCTGATGAGTTTTTAACAAAGCCGATTAACGATACTGCTCTATTTGTAAGACTTAAATCGCTATCTAGAATGAAAAGCTTAATTGATGAATTAAAGCTTCGTAATAGCACTAATGCATTATTAGGCGTAACAAATATCGAAATGCATGACACTTTTGCAGATAAAAAAATATTACTAATTAATGATGATGTAGTACAAGCTAAAAATATAAAACAAATGTTACTTAAGATTACCCAAAACGTAAAGGTCATCAGTAATTCCGATGAATTAGATATTATAAATGAATATACACCAGATTTAGTAATTATCAGTAGTACGCTCGAAAATGAAGATCCTTTGAGAATCAGTGTTATTTTAAGAGGTAAAGCAGAAATAAGCGGCGTGGTAATAATTTTACAAATTGATGAAGACGGTATGCCTTTAGTTGTGAAAGGTATTGAACTCGGTATTAATGATTATTTCGTTTACCCTATAGAGGAAAGCGAACTACTTGCCAGAATTAGAACACAATTAAGGCGTAAGCAATATCAAGATAATTTACGTAATGATCTTGAACAAAGTGTTAATTTAGCAGCTAAAGATGGCTTAACCGGCTTATTTAATCGTCGCTATTTTGATATACACCTCAAACAAATGATTGAGAAAGCTAATAACGAAACTATTAAATTATATTTACTTATGTGCGATATCGACAATTTTAAACACGTAAACGATACTTACGGTCATCAAGCAGGCGATAAGGTTTTAACGATTGTATCACGTATTTTGAAGAATACGCTCAGAGTAACAGACTTAATAGCAAGATTCGGCGGTGAAGAATTTACTATACTTTTAACGGATATAGATATTTCTAAAGCAATTGAAACTGCGGAGAGAATTAGAGTTAAAATAGAATATATGGATTTTCACATTGAAGATCAAATTGAACCTTTACAAAAAACTATTTCAATCGGAGTTACGGAATATAAAAAAGAAGAATCAATAGAATCTTTCATTGAACGTGCTGATAAAGCTATGTATGAAGCTAAAACAACGGGTAAAAATAAAGTAGTAAAATTATAATTGATTTTTTAAAGTAAAAAAATAATGAGAAATTCTTCCAAAAAACATCTTGATTTACCATATAGACTAGGAGTCGGCATGATGATATTAAATTCCGATAACCATATATTCGTCGGTAAAAGAATAGATACAAAAATATCTGCATGGCAAATGCCTCAAGGTGGGATAGTCCCGGGTGAAACTCCAAGTATTGCAGCAATGCGTGAGATGTTAGAAGAAATAGGAAGCGATAAAGGATATATTATTGCCGAAAGCAAATGCTGGTATAGTTATGATGTACCAAGCTTTTTAATACCTAAATTGTGGAACGGTAATTTTCGTGGACAAAAACAACGCTGGTTTTTAATTAGGTTTACCGGACATAACAAAGATATTAATATAAATACCTCTAATCCGGAATTTGACCAATGGCGTTGGGCATCACTTGACGAACTATTATCTATTATAATTCCTTTCAAACGGAAACTTTATCAAGCCGTCGTAAAAGAATTTGAATCATTAATTCAGTAAAAATTTTATATATACCTCTCATAAATGAAGAGTTGGTAGACGAAGTTTAATTTGGAAAAGAGAGAAGCATCTTGAAACTAATAAATGCAACGTACATATTAGTACGTGAGGACTATCAGCACAAGATAACGTAGCCAATTTTTCAAATTAAACAAGTATACTTAACTATTTAGACCCTCTTGATACTCTATTTGACCTAAACATATATTATGTTGATCGCTATCATCATAGTAATCAGAATTTATATGTATCTTAATTTTATTAGCTATGTATCTTATGCCTAATATGCTTAATGTTACTGCTGTTGTAATACAGATAAATATAGTACTTGTAGCAGCACTATTGACCTCTCCATCACCTTCAACTAATTCATTTATAGCACTAAATAATGAAGTATCCGTATCATTGCCTAAAGTAAATACAGCACATTCATTTGTTCCTCTAGACAATAAACTAATATCTTTATCGCAACTAGATTCAATCATATAATATTAAGTTATAATTATTATCACTGATTATATGTGCAGTAAATGCATTTGCTAGGTTATATTAGCAATAAAATCTTTTACTTCTCTTATATGAAATAAGTTTATAATAAAATTACTTAGACAGTGATTTGTTATTACAGTTTCCCAATTAACCTTATCAATTTGAGCTTCCGGCATTACAAACCATGATTTTATATCTTCAAACGCAAATTTTAGCTCTCTAACCAATCCACATAAAATATATTTTTTATTAGCAATATGTACAAAGGTATGATCAGGATGCTCATCTAAAAAATATGTAGAACTATTAGAAAAAGGTTTTAAATGTACAGAATATACCTTATTTCTATTAAGGCTTTGATCATAAATATTTTCACTAGAATCATCTGGTATTAAATATGGTAATAAAATAAGTCTACAAAAACAACCGATTAAATTAACTATATTTGGTAAAATTTAATATGATAATTTGGCATAACGTTACCTTATGTTTACTATAAACATGCCTTATTATTAAATATTATTAAGATTATTGTTATAATTCAATTAATTTAATAAGAAACCATCATTTAGCTATTGATACTTGTATGATTTTTGCTATTATTCTTCTAACCTAAGTAATTAATACTTTCTATCTTTGCAGCCAATATAAAGTCGTTTTCCGTAAGACCGTCGATTTTATGAGTCCATATTTCAACATTACATGCTCCCCAAGATATAGTGAAATCGGGATGATGTGCTGCCTGCTCTGCAATTTCAGTTATCTTATTTGCAAATTCCATAGCTTGTACAAAATTAGGAAATTGATATTTTTTATAAAGATGCCCTACTTCATTCACTTACCAATTGTTTTGTAACTGAACTAGTAACTTATCAATTTCTTTTTTCTCAAGCGGCGAAATACCGCCATCACATGGTATATATCTTTTCTTACTTAATACTGTCGTAGTTTTTTATTAGACTTCCTGCATAAGTCATCTTATAAAGAGGAAGTTGAAGGAGATACGGAAACGCAGAACTGCAGCGTACACAAGCGTACGTGAGGATTCGAGTACCGGATTGACGTACAAATGACTTTTAGAAGTAACTTATGCAGGAAGTCTATTCTATATCAAAGTTAAAATATTGATCTTTATAAGACTCATCTTCAAGTGTATAGCCACCACTCAATCTGACATGCTTTAAAATTATGTTTTTGCATCTTAGAACGTAAATAATTACGTTTTTCTAAATATTGGTTATCAATTAATTTTCTGTCATGATATGAAGCTTCATCAAATAAATCAAAAAAAGTATACATATCTACCGTATTATCATCTCAATAGGATATAACACGTTCATCTTTCAATTTTCTCTTAATGACCTCAGGATTATTATTAACTTCCTTCTGAAGCTTTATTATTGATAAATCTACAATACTACCCTACTATGACTGGATCTTTCAGCTATATAACCTAGTGTAAAACATTTAGACTTATCTATATATGGGTAAAAGCTTTCCTTATTTTTTTGATCAATATTATCCATTTGCTCCATCTTAAAAAATGTTGTACAGCTTTTTGCGGTCTAGATGCATCATATATAATAAGTGAATAACCATCTTTTTTTATCTCAGCTTGTACTGCTTTAGGAGCCTTAGCAGCTTCTATGGTTAAAGTTGCTTCTGGTGCTTTATAACCATCCTTTTTACCAACAAAATTTTTATCTGAATAATAACGCATATTTTGAATAATTGTAAGGTCGATATCTTTAGATACACGAACCCTTTATGTAAGGATTTAGCATATATTGGAAAAAAGCTCATGAATATAAAAATCAAACTTGTTAAAGTCAATTTCATAAAATACTAGGTTCTGTACACTTTTGATTAATGATTATAATTATGAGATATTTTTAGCTGTAAATTATCAGATTTTTTTGAAATATGAATAACTATTCCTGCAAAAATCTTATTAATTTTGTGACAGGCATGAAGGTAGAACTCATATATTAATAGACTAGATGATGAACAACAAAGCACAAAGTTCAAATCAGTTTAATATAGAACTTTCAAAAAGATGAATGAATGGTAGCGAGGGAGGGAGTTGAACCCACGACACACGGATTATGATTCCGTTGCTCTAACCAGCTGAGCTACCCCGCCATGGGGAAAAGTGTTTATATAATTTGTTAAGATCGTAGGCATTGTCGTATAGGCTTGTTTATGTCACTCCACAACTTGATCACAGGACCTAGTCTTTGTTTAATTTTTTTCTGGAGCCCTGCCTACACGGGAATTATATTGAATAGACCTCTCAAACCATACAACAAACACTAGCAAATGCTCATAATAGTGAAGAATGCAACAATGACAATAGCCAATATCTTAACGTTTAGAGAATTGTGTTTTCTTACGTGCTTTACGTTGTCCATATTTCTTACGCTCTACTACCCTAGAATCACGTGTTAAAAGACCGCTTTTACGCAAAATAGCATGAAAACCCGGCACCGATTTATCTAAAGCTTTAGAAATTCCATGTAAAATAGCACCTTTTTGTCCTGAAATTCCTCCACCTCTAACAGTACAAATTATATCATACTGATCAATAGTGTTTGTTAAGACAAACGGCTGTAAGATAGTTTTCACATAAGTTTCAGAAGGAAAATACTGGTTTATTGTTTTTTTATTAACAACTATTTTTCCTTTTCCTACTTTAAGCCATACTCGTGCTACAGCATTTTTTCTCTTACCTGTAGCATAAAACTTACCTGAATTATCTATTTTTTCTTTAAGAACTTTTAATACCGGTTTTAAAGGCTCTTTGGTTAACTGCTTTTCTACTTTTGCTGTTTTAATTTTTAACTCGGTCATATTCTATTACTTTTTATTTTTTGGATTTTGGCTTGCAAAATCATAAACCGTAGGTTGCTGTGCCATATGAGGATGATCGCCATTCGCATAAACATACAAATTACTCATTTGCTTAGCACCTAAAGCATTTCTTGTAATCATTCTTTTTACGGCCATTTTAATCACTCTCTCAGGGTGTTTACCGCTTAAGATTTTACCTGCCGTAGTATCTTTTATCCCACCTGGAAATCCTGTATGCCTGTAATATATTTTTCCATCTTTGGGATTCGCTTTTTTACCTGTCAATTTTACATGCTCTGCATTTATTATGATTATATTATCACCACAATCTAAATGAGGCGTAAAGCTAGGCTTATGCTTACCGCGTAGCATATTAGCAACTCTGCTAGCGAGTCGTCCTAGTACAATATTTTTTGCGTCTATGACCCACCATTTCTTTTCAATTTCCGATGGCTTTGCTGAATAAGTTTTCACAATAGTATCTATTTTAATTAGAATTTAAAATTAAAGAATCAAGAAACATATTTAATAGCATTAATACCCGCTATCTGTCAAGCTAAATATAATCTATTTACTGCCAAATATTATTTTTTTATCGGTCGAAAAATATAAATTATTATTTGCCATTAGCCCATAATAACGAATATTTTTTATAATTTTGACAATATGAGGTATCATGTTTAATCCATTATTATCAACATCAAAACTATATAAAACACCATTAACGGAAATAACATTTAAACTTCGTTTATTGTTATTATCAACTCCAACAAAAGGTACTAAAAAAGTAGCAGATTTTAGTTTCTTAGGATCTTTTCCATCATTTAAATCAGCTACAAACTTTACTTTCCCTGTTTTAGGATTAAATGCTGCTATTTGTCTGGCATTATTTGTTACAAATAGGCTATTACCAATTAAAGACATTGATTGAATATCTTCGGCATTTACCTGCCAAATCACGCTACCAGTTGCTATATTAAGCTTAATAAGCTTACCAAGACCGGTCGCTATATACAGATTCATATTATCATGAACGGGGGTACATAAAATACTTGATTCGTCAAAATTCGGTATAGCTGTACGATCATTGAGATTTGCAAACTCAAAATTCCATCTTACTTCACCATTTTTTATATTTAATGCAAGTACTTGACCGGAATTATAAGTTACTATTACATTATCATGCTGTACTATCGGCGTCATAAAATAACTAGCCGATAAAACTTCCGCTAGGCTTTCATGTTCCCATACGGTTTTTAAAGTTTCTGCATTTAAAGCAATAGTTTGATTACTGATAGTTTGCACTAAGATAGTATTATCATCGAGCACAATAGGCTTAATTCTAATAATATCCGGAAGTTCTTTTCTAATTATTTCATAACCTGATTTTGCATCTAGTACTACTAACATCCTTGAACCGTATGTTACGTATAATTGTCCGTTATGGTGTAAAATTCCGCCGCCTATATAATTATCTTTTTTATATCTACTTAAATTATAAGACCAGATAATCTTATTTTTCTCTATAGAAAATGCAGAAACATTCGATCTAATATCTAATGCATAAATTATATCGCCTATAAAAATAGGCTCAGTAATTGTTTTGCTTCTAGCAAAACTATACTGTTTATTCTTAAGCATATTTGCATTAAATGTATATATATTTGCATTATTAGAATCTAAATATATAGTATCATTAGCCTGAATTGCTAATTTAGGAGTCAACTCAATAATATTTTTTACCCTTTTTGGGCCAAGCCCGTTACATGAAATTAAAATAAAAGGTAATAACAGAAGTGCTATTTTTTTTGTCATATTTTTCCTTAAGTACAAATTATTATTTATTTAAATTTACAAGCAATGCTTTAGCCTGATCTTTTATTAGATCAGATACATTATTTGAAATTAATAAATTTTTTAGATTTTTTGCTGCTTGTGGTTGCATATTATTCTTAATATCCCACATAGCTTTTATGATAGTTGCTGTAGCCCAAAAAGGTTTTTTCTCGTCATCAAAATAATTTAAATATTTTGTCAATTTTTCTTTATCTTGAATATCTAGATTCTGATCATCAATAACAAGACCACACCATGAAATACGTGCATAAGCAGTAGAAATTTCAGAATATTCTTTATTTGCAATAATTTTATTAAGCAGGTCTTTTGCTTCTGAATATTTTTTTTCCGAAATCTTTATAGCTACTTGTTCTAATGCAGCTATTTCTTTTATTTTAGTATTACTAGTAGTAACTAAATTCTCTAAAGTATTAAAAGCTAATTCTTCATTATCTTTTGTTGTTTCCAAACCAACAGTCTTAACAAGAATATCTCCGTTTTTTTGGTTATTTTTAATTCTTTTATCTTTATTATTATTAATAACAACCATTATAGTAATAGCTATTATAGCAATGATTATTATTATAGGTAAAAGCTTTTTAAAAAAAAGTAACCTTTTTTCTTCATTGTGATCACTCAGTACTTCATCCAAAATATCAGTCATATTTTATTATTCTTATTTATTTTTACAGCCAAATTTGATCTTAGCATCTTCTGCCATTTTCTTGGATGCGGCAGTTCTATTAGTGGGAAATTCCTTATCAAGCTTAGCAAGCATGTTACATGCTTCCTGAGTTTTTTTTAATTCGCCTAAGGAAAGTGATAACTTCAATAACCCATCGGAAGATTTTACCCCTTTCGGCGACTCTTTATAACCTTTTAAATAGTTAATCGCTGCTCCGTTATAGTCTTTTTGTTTAAAAAAGCATTCCCCATACCAAAAATAAGCATTACTAATTAGCAAACTATTAGGATATTTTTGGATAAAATTTTTAAACTTATCTTTTGCCTCAGTAAGTTTATTATCTTTATAAGCAGCAAGAGCCAAATCGTAAGCTTGCTTATCAAAAGCTATATCATTATTAACCGCAATAGGTTTTTTAGGAGCATTATCCGGTATATCTTTAAGCAAAGCTATATCAAAAACATCTTGTTTTTTTGAATCACCGGCTTCTAAAACTTCAGTATTTTCTTCTTGATTTGGAATATTTGAGTTTTGCGTTAGCAGATCAATTTTATGCTGTAAAACCTCAACTTTACCGATTAGCCTTCTAATTTCTTGTTCCTGTTCATCTAGTCTATTTTCAAAATCATTATTTGCTACATATTTTAAAGGTTTTCCTTTAATAGTTTCGCTTTCTCCAAAAGAAAACATAGAAAATAAAAAAGTCAATAATAAGACAATAAGCTTCATATATTTTTTAAAAATTTATAATTCTTTATAATACCGAAAATTTTTTAATATTCCACACAATTTTTTTATATTTCCATAATGTAGAATAAATCGTCATGAGCTATGCAGCCGTAGGTGTTTGTTGAATAGCTTGAAAAACACACTCGATGTCATACCGTGGCTGGACCCCGTGATCAAGTCACGGGGTGACAATGGAAAGCACTGAACCACGCAACAATATCATATTTCAATACTACCATCATATGTAAAAGTTATTGTTATGGTGGTACCTTCATTTATCTTACTTTGCAAATCAAATTTACCGTTCATAAGTTCAACCAGCTTTTTAGTAAGCGGCAAACCAAGACCAGTACCTTCATATTTTCGACTAAGCTCACTATCAATTTGACCAAACGCCGATAAAGTTTTTGGAATATCTTTTTCCTCAATACCGATACCGGTATCTATAACTTTTATATATACTAATTTTGTTAACTCATCTTTTTCAAGTGCAATAGTAACACTTCCTCCGGAATTTGTAAATTTCACGGCATTTGATAAAAGATTTAAGAATACTTGTTTTAGCCTTTTTGGATCAGCCTTTATAACCACATGCTCTTTCGGTAATTTACTAATTAAAGCCACTTCGGCTTGATCGGCACGAGGCTTAACAAGTATCAGCGAAGAACTAATTAATTTATTTAAATCAAGATCTATACTATCTACTTTTAATTTATCGGCAGAAGCTTTAGACAGATCTAAAATATCATTAATCATACTAAGCAAATGTTTACCGGCATCATTTATATCTTTAATATAATTTTTACTTTTTTCTGCATCTCTTTCCGACATAAGAATTTCCGAAAAGCCTATTATAGCATTAAGCGGTGTACGCAATTCATGGCTAATATTAGCAAAAAACTTTGTATTTGAAGAGCTGGTTTTTTCTACTTTTACTATTTGAGCTTTTAAATTTCTATTTGTTTCAAGCTGTTCCTCAATAATTTGTCTAGCATAATTAGTATTACTAATAATTATAGTGCAGAATATTATAAAAATAATGATAAAAGTTATAAAAACCTTTTGCTCAAGAGAGGTTATATTTTGCCACTGGCTGGTAATATTAGTGTTAATCTCAAATACTGCATCTACGGGAAAATCTAAATTATTATCTATAACAGGGATATAGCTAGTAACAAAAGAAGCTTCTTCCACTGTTAAATCACTTTCATTTTCTATTACTACCCTTGGTAATAATATATGACTTGTAATACCCTCAAAAGCATCTCGAAGCGGAGCTTTTGAAGTAAAGGATTTCAAAAAAAATTTATCGATTTTTGCGGTAAATATCTCAACCAAACTATCATCTTTATAATTGTCTACACTATACATATGCAACATATTACTAGTGATGAATTTATTACCTTTGAGATCGTAGAGAGAAATATTAATATTAAGATTGGTGAACCATTGAGCGGTAATCTTTGCAAAATTAATAAAATCTTGATCTTGTAATAATTTTAAATAATCGAATTTATGTAATTTACTGATTACGTTCTGATGAGTATTCCAAATATTATCAGTGTACAGTTCTACAATTTTAGTATGTTCCAAAGCCACTTGTTTTACTATCATTTCTTTTATCATAAAATAACGATAAAACATCATATTTATGACAATATTAAGAAATAATATAATAAATGACAATCTTACTATATACTTATTATGGTTCATTACGAGACCTAGTAGTTATTTTTAGCTCAAGTCATCCTATAGCTTGCCTCCTTACTGTACGAATGCTCAGGATGTCATTCCCGCGGAGGCGGAAAGCCAGTACTTTAAAATTTTTTAAAAAGTTTATTTGAAAAGCTTGATTTATCTTGCTTTACCCTAGATTCCCGCCTACGCGGGAATGACATAAACGCACCATGCAACAAGGCCGCTTTTAGCTAGGAATGACATCATGCTCTCTACTTATCTTCTTGTTTAACTTTCTCTGTTGTGGCCAGCTTCCTATTAATAATCAACCCTGTAATTACATCATAAGCACGAGCAAATTGATAATCTTTTTTGTATAATTCCGATAATTCATTCTCTTCTTGTTTATTATTTTTGGCTTTTGTTTCTTTTTTGCTATCTTTATTTTTTTCATTATCATTCTTTAAGTAATTTTTTAAAGAACTTTCTGAAAAACGCTTATCTATTTTTTTTACCTCAGGATATTCGACTTTTGCTGGCTCAATTAAAATATCAGGCTCTATTCCTTTTGCCTGAATAGAACGACCGCTTGGGGTGTAATATTTAGATATAGTGAGTTTTACAGCAGCCCGAGAATTGATTTGCGTTAAAGCCTGAACTGATCCTTTACCAAAAGACTTAGTGCCAAGTATTATTGCTCTTTTATGATCTTGCAAAGCTCCGGCAACTATTTCCGAGGCAGAAGCAGAATTACCGTTTATTAAAACTATCATAGGTACTTTGGGAGCTTTTAACGAAAACTCATTTGCTTTAGTCTCGCTATTACTTGATGTAGTTCTACCTTTTGTTGTCACAATTACACCGGAATCAATAAAGTAATCACTAACGGCAATAGCTTGATCGAGTATACCACCGGCATTATTACGTAAATCTAGAATTATACCTTTAAGATCATCTTTACTTTCAGTTGTTAACTTCTTTACTACTGCTTTCAGCTCAGAAATTGTTGACTCATTAAAAGTAGTTATACGTATATATGCAATATTATTTTTTTCTAAATGTGCTTTTATCGGCTTGATTTTTACTATTTCGCGAGTAAGCTCTAGCTCTTGTGGTTTTGCCTCTTCTTCCTTAATTATCAACAATTTAACCTTAGTACCAGGCGTACCACGCATCTCTTTTATAGCTTTATTAGGACCAAGCGTAGAGACTAACTCATCATTCACGCCTACTATATAATCCCCGCCTTTAAGCCCTGCTTTAAAAGCCGGTAAATCGTCAATAGGCGATATTATCTTAATTACTCCGCTATCATACATTATTTCAACACCGATTCCGCCGAATTCACCTTTTGTAAAAGTAAAAATATCCTCTAAATCCTCATCGGTATAATAGCTTGAATGAGGATCAAGAGAGCTTAACATACCGTTAATTGCTTCATCTATCATTTTTTGCCTATCGGGTACCTGTACATAATCCTTTTCGATACGTTCAAATACGTCTTGAAATTGCTTATAAGCTTCCTGATTTGATATTTTATTTTCAGTTTCTTTTTCTTCTGCTGCAAATGTACAAATAGAATTTATAATAAACAATAGTGTTATAATTAAACGTAATAACATAATACTCCAATAAAAGTTAATATGTCATGCCGCGAAGTCGGGAATGACATCTAGTAAGTTTTTCAAGCCATGTGGGCAACGTTGACAATGCCTCACAATGACGCCTTGTCTTAAATATCTAACTCGTTAATAATTTTATCCATTTTAACTAACGCCTGTTCATAAATAAATTGAAATCTTTTTTCTGGCTTTTTACCCATTAAATCATCTACTATTTTATCGACATTTTGGGAATCTTCTAAAGTTACCTTTAAAAGCAATCTTTTTTCTGGATGCATAGTAGTTTCCTTTAATTGTGCAGGCATCATTTCACCGAGACCTTTAAACCTACCTACTTCAATTTTAGCTTTACTAGCTTTCGATAATTTATCCATTAATTTAGCTTTTTCCTCTTCATCGCCTGCATAATAAGTTTTATTAGACTGCATTAAACGATAAAGCGGAGGCTTAGCTAGATATAAATGCCCCTCTTCTACCAATTTCGGCATTCGTAAAAAAAAGAAAGTCATTAACAACGAAGCTATATGAGCACCGTCAACATCTGCATCAGTCATAATAATTATTTTTTCGTAACGCAAATTTTCTTTTTTATAATTCTTTAAACTACCGCAGGCAAGTGCTACTTCTAAATCTTGTATTGCTTGATTATTAACGATTTTTTCAAGCGTAGAACTCGCAACATTTAGCACTTTACCCCATAGCGGTAATACTGCTTGCGTTTCTCTATTACGTGCTTGTTTTGCAGAGCCTCCTGCCGAATCACCTTCTACAATAAATAATTCCGTCCCTTCAGGTGAAGTTCGTGTACAATCGGCAAGTTTACCGGGTAAACGTAATTTTTGAGTAGCATTTTTACGGAAAATATTTTTTTTGTTTTTCTTACTTATTCTAAACTCGGCAATAGCAATTACATGCTCAAGTAAATTAGTAGCTAAAGCTTTATCGCTACTAAGGAAGTGGTCAAAATGATCTTTTATTATATTCTCAACCGGTTTACTTACACCGTTTGACACTAATTTTTCCTTAGTTTGTCCTTGAAAAGACGGCTCAGCTATAAAAATAGAAAGTACGACACTTGCGGTTTCTAAAATATCCTCAATAGTTAGGTTAGCAGCTTTTTTATTCCCTATCATTTCACCGTACGCTTTAAGCCCACGTAAAATAGCCGACTTAAGTCCTTGCTCATGTGTTCCTCCTTGAAGAGTCGGAACAGTATTACAATATGATTGAATAAATGCCGAGTTATCATTATTTTGCCAACAAATCGCCCATTCAAGTTTTATCCCGTCCGGCGTAGACTCTATATTACCTGAAAAAATTTCCGGAATAATTAAATTATCTAAAGTTATTTTTGAGCTTAAATAATCTTTTAAACCGTTTGGGAAATTTATTAATGCCTTTTTAGGTATATCTGACAGTACTTCTACTTCGCATTCCCATTCTATAGTAACACCGCGATATAAATAAGCTTTTGACCTTGCAAGCTCATAAATCTTTTTAGGATTAAAATGTAATTTTTCACTAAAAATTTCCGGATCTGGAGTGAAATTTATTGATGTACCTCTTAGCCTTTTATATGCTTCTTCACATATTAAATCAGTTAATTTTTCTCCTTTAGAATAACTTTGGCTATATAACTTACCTTGTTTATACACCTTTATTTCTAAATGTTTAGATAAAGCATTTACTACCGATATTCCAACGCCATGCAATCCGCCTGCAGTATGATAAACATTATTGGAGAATTTACCGCCTGAATGAAGAGTCGTTAAAATTACTTCTAAAGCTGATTTATCAGGAAATTTAGGATGATTATCAATAGGAATACCACGACCGTTATCAAATATAGTAATACTATGATCTTGATGCATTTTGATCGTGATGATACTTGCAAAGCCGGCGACTGCTTCATCCATAGCATTATCCAGCACCTCAGATACTAAATGATGCATAGCATTTGAATCAGTACCACCGATATACATCCCCGGTCTTTTACGAACAGGCTCAAGCCCTTCTAATACTTCAATATCTTTTGCACTATAGTTATTATCGACTAGCTTATTTTTCTTTTCTTTGTTAAAGCTGAATAAATCATTCATATATATAGTGGAGGAATTAATTGTTTTCTTTCCTAAATTAAACTATTTAACTTAAGAAAGCAATGAAGCTTTAAAGAAATTGTTTGGCATTACCTAACAAGAATCACTTGGGATAGCCTAATACTTCTAAATCATTCACGCGAAAGCGGAAATCCAGAAAAATAACCTTCATGAAGTACATATTCGATAAAAATAAACATATAAAAACTTGGTTTTTATATGTTTTACTAGATTCCCGCCTACGCGGGAATGACATAATTAATTATATCCATTAGCTTTGATTAACATGCAAGCTATGTTAGCGTTTTCTTGAGCTAATGCAATATCTAACGGATATTGGCATTCATCATTTATAGTAGAACTTTTAACACCTCGTATGACTAAAAATTTTGCTAAATAGTAATTATTATTATAAATAGCAGCAGTTAGTAATGTTTCGCCGCTTCTACTTTTTTCTTGCAATATTGGATAAACGTCAAGTAATGCACGTAGCCCAAAAAGATTATTGCTATCAACTGCTCTAAAAGCATTATCTACTGCCTTACAATAAGATAGATTGGCATAAATATCTTTCTTTTTATTTATATCACTATCATATTTAATAAAACTCTCTACAACTTTTCTTCTTTTTGCACTTGCTATCCATTCTTCTTTCTTTTGGAACAGTTCTATATATGCATACATATCCATCTGCTCTAAAGTCGCTTGCTCTGTTAGTTTACCAAGAACTATATCATCATCAGGTAAAAGTAACATTTGTGTTTCATTTTTAACGAATTTTGTTGTCGATTCTGAGGTTTCATTATTCACCTTATTATCTTGTTCTTGAATTGTGACATTTGGAGAGCTTACCGGAGGTGATTTCTCTTGATTATGTGTAGTTTGATTATTGACTTGCTTCTCTAAAGTCTGAAGTTGATTCGGCTTCACTACAACAACTGGTATAAGCGGAGTATTCCAGTCTTGTTTTTTTGGGACATCTGAAACAGCAACAAATGTCTCTTGCGAGTTATTTATTTCCGCCGAAGAACCAATTGTAGGAACTACTTGAGACGGAGTAGTAACGGGTGTATTTGGGCTAGTCGGTGTTATAGGCTGCGTAGAAGGTTGATTTGTAGGCATTACTGGAGGATTACTAGGTACTGCCGGAGTTTCTGCAGGAGGTACCGTTGTCGGCATAGTACTAGGGGTAGTAATATCTTGGGTCACCGGCTGGCTAACCACAGGCGGAGAAACCGCAGGCATATTAGGTATAGATTGCGGTGCTACGCTTTCTTCCTCTTTATTAGCATCAGGAGGTGAATTAAGCGGAATAGGCTTATGCACAGGCATCAAATTGGTCGGTTTATATATTTGCACCGGTCGTCGCTGCGGAGGCACTACATAACTTCCTGCTTGAGCCGGAGGCATAGATACTATCGGTCTCGGTACGTTAGGAGTTATAATATTAGAAGCTAAATTTGTATCTTTATGCTCATTAGAAGCGACTTCTGCCTCATGTATTTCATTACTTGTAGCACTAGTAGGCAACTTTGCACTACCAATATCTATAAAAGGTTCAGATGTTTCTGATTCATTAGGTTCTTGTTGTGTAACTTGTATATCCGGTGTGTTATCATGAAAAGCTAAATTTGTACTATTTTCATGCTCGATATTTGTATGAACATCATTACTTGCAGCACTAGGCAATGCTGTATTACCAACATCTATAAAAGGTTTAGATGCCTCAGTTTCATTAGATTCCTGAATGTCATGAGAAGCTAAATTTACACTATTTTCATGTTCATTATTTGCGGTGGCACTAGGCAACGCCGTATTACCGGTATCTATAAAAGGTTCAGACGCATCAGCTTCAATATGCTCTTGTGAAGCTAGCTTTGGCTCTTCTTGAGGAGCTGCTTTAGTTTGTTCATTTGACTGTTTAGGGGGAATATTTTTCTTTTTTGATTTACTAAACAATTGCTTAAATTTATCAAAAAAAGAAATATCGGAATTAGAGCTAACATCTTTGTCTTTAGTATCTGCCGGTAATGATGGCGGTAAGGGCGGAGGGGAAGCATAACTTTGCACTACAACCAATAACAGATTGATAAAAAATAATATCTTACATAATTTATTTAACATATAATTCCTTATTTATCCTGTCACCGCGTGGTCAAGCCACAGGGTGACAATAATTCGCTCCCCTACCTCTTACTATTCTGCACCAATTTCTTTATTTCAATTTCTACTAACTCTTTAACAAGTACAGGTAGATTTTTATCAAGCCAAGCTTTAAGCTCTGGTTTTAACATCTGGGCTACTAATTCTTCAAGTGCATTTTTAGATGAGATATTATTATCCAGATTTTTATCTTTAATAGTATCGGTAAAATTTTTAAAAATATCACCTACTGCTTCAGCAGATTTAGTTGATATTAACTTTTCTTCCTCATCGTGATTTACTATTTCCGTTAGCTCTAATATATCTTCATCTTCACTATCATTTTCATAAATAGGATTTTTATGCTTGTTAATTACTCCTTTAATCGATTTTAATATGTCTTCTACAGACATATCTTGGTTCTTTTTATTTTCCTTACTCACGTTAGAAACCTATAAACATTTTCTTTTTAATAGTCTTAAACTCTTCTTCAGGACTAAAATATTTTACTTTAAGTTTTAAACTTTGAGCCGTTAGCTCGCCGATTAACAATTTCATTTGATATGCCGCAAGTACTGAATTCTTATACGCATCCACACGAGTTATTTTTGCTTCATACAATTTTTGCTCAGCATCTAAAACATCGAGTATAGTTTTGGAGCCGACTATTTCCTCTTGCACTGTACCATCGTATGATATTTGTGCAGCCTCCACACCTTGATTAGCTGCAACAATACGAGATTTTGCTGCTTCAAATCCTTCCCACACGCTTACAACACTCGCGTGTGTCTGCTTTATCGCACTATCAAGCTGAACTGCACTACTTCTTGTTTGGTTTTTAGCCGATCTTATTCTTGAATATTGAGCTCCTCCATCTGGATAAATAGGTATATTTACCGAAAGAATAGTAGTATAGCTTTTATTGTTTATATTTTGCACAGCTAGATCTTGTGGATTATAGTTAGTTCTACCTGATTGCAACCTTACGCTTACTTGCGGCAATAATTTTCCTTTCTGCACCATTTCCAAAGCTTTCGCCGAAGTTACATTATGCCTTGCCGAATCAATATCAGGATTTAACTTAGCCGCTTTTCTTGTTAACTCATCCAATGAAGTAGGTAATCTATCAGGTAAATTAGGCATAGTTAGATCAGTAGCCTCTATTCCAAATACTCTAATAAAATTTGCTTTTTTTCCTTGAAAATCGGCATAGGCAGCTAGTTTATTCATTTCTGCCGCTGCAAGCCCTGCTCTTGCAGTTGCTATATCTATTGCCGTTGCTTCCCCTAGTCTTAATTTCTCTTCAACAGTGTTAACTTGTTGTATGTTAGTACGAACCCTACTTTCAGAAATATCATATTTCTCTTTGCTCTCAAAACAATCAAGATAAGCAGTTATTAAATTTAATAATATTTTTTGTTCACCAGAATAATATTCGCCTCGTGATGCTCTAAACCCTGATTGAGCAGCTTTAAGAGCCGCAACACTAGAACCACCGCTAAATAATGATTGCTCTATTGTTAATGCACTTTGATTGCTATCCATCTTTCTTGGAGTAAGACCAAGCCTATCAGTATATTTTTTATTATATTTAGTCTTACTATTTTGTCTATTAATCTGCAATCCGGCACTAGGCATAAATCCTGAGAACGCTTGAGGGAATTGCTCAATCGCATTCAAAAACTTAATTCTAGCAGCTTTCAGCTCCTCATTATTCTTATATCCTTCAGTTAAAGCTTCCTGCAAATCAACAGCGGCAGCCGAACCGGTTAGTAATAATGTGATAATAAATGTAGCTAATTTACGCATAAATTTTTTGAATAATTGATAATATGTTAGTTAGGTTAGTTTAATCTTTCAAGAATATACCTATATCCCAATAAAACAATATAAATCTATTGTAGCAATGTTAGCACGTAATATAACAAAAATTAATCTCAAGGACAATGATAACTATTTTACATTTTATTTTAAGGTTATAAAGCTTTAAGATTAATTAATATTTGGTAACAAAATAATAAATTTTATGTCTATAATTGATTTTTCTATTTTAGTGGATTAAATAAAGAACAACAAGAAGAACTACAAAGACTTTTAATAAAATTAAACGGTTTTACAAAATCTTTGAAAATGAATGTAAAAGATTTAGAAGATCATTTATTTTATATTTTACAAAATTCTTTAAATGAATTCTCTCACACTGAAAATATCAATATAGAGAAAATAGAAAAACTTTTTAATAGGACAATCCAAGAATCTCTAATTACTTTATCTGAAGCACTTGAGAAAGCATATCAAGAACAGTTAAAAACAAAAGGTATCTTTTTATTTAACTTAATTTAACGGGATTATTGTAAAAAAATGTTTAAACGTTTTAGAACAAGTTTTAAAATTTCAGCAAGAATTAGATAAACTCTATCCTGGAGCTTCTAAAAAAATTATAGAATTATTAGAAAATATATTAGTCGGGGTTATATCGACTCAAATGCCGATGCTTGGAATATTTATACAAACAAGCGGTATACTTGAAAAAGTAAATAACCTCATGGATTCGGAAAAATTATTGCCAAAAATAATAAAATTGTATCATGATATAAAAGAAATAAGGGGAGAGGTTAAATCTAATGACCAAATTGAAAGCCTTTATGAAAAAGCTAAGATAAGTGGCAGCAATTTCAGAAATCTCAAAGGAATTGCCCAAAAAAATTATTGAAATAGCACATAAAAACCCTAATAACAGAGCTTCGCTAGAGAATGTTGCAAAAGCTGCTAAAGCTATACCAAAAAGCAAAAATGAAGTAGAAGAAAAAATAGCAGAACTAAAAAGTAATATTGAAATTGCAATTTCACAAGATATAAATATTGACAAATTAAACTCTGTAAAGAATACTATTTCGGATAATCTAAATGAAACTAAAACAGAATTATTAAAAATATTAAATCCAGAAGCTTCTTTTGGTAACAAAATAGAATCCTTATGTAAAGCAGCAGCAAAAGCTACGGAAATTGCAAGCAACATAAAAAAATAGTAGGAGTAATACCTAGAAGCAAAGAACTTGGAAATGTTATAAGTCTAGCAATAGAAACTAACTTATTACCGACTCCGGTCTTAGCAGTTGCAAAGCTAGCTCCTGATATAGCTAACTTAGTTAATATAGGTAAAGCAGCGGTTACGATGCTTTCTAAAACACAAAACTTAACGCAACAACAAGGAAGAGCAAAATAGTGTCTAATTCTAATACTCATATTTTAATTACCATAGGTTGCTTAGCATTATTATTATTTTTAATGTATAAGAAAATAGCAGCACGTAAAAAAAATATATTACCTACTGAAGTAGGCAATATTGATGATTCACCAAACGTTGCCATTAATAGTCAAAAACCAGAAAATAAAAAGCTGACATTACAAGAAAGAATAGAATTATCTTGGAAATTCCTTTACGACATTACGGAAGTTATTTTAAATAAGTTCTCTAAAGAAGATGTTATTCAAGTGAATAAATGCGGTCAAGTTTTATTTGAAAACGGCGTTAGATATGAACATGTAGTCGATCTTGCAATCCCTCAAGTTCAATCTCATACTCAAGCAGTTGAACAAGAACAATCTAAAGGTAAAAAAGCTTTAGGGGTATAACTTTTTGCTTGGAAAAATAGTATTTTATACTTCTTTTTAAAGCAAGCTTAAAATCAATACTAATATAGCTATTTAGGAACTTATTCCTAAATAGTAAGCTTTTTTAGGAATAAACTTCGATTAAGTTAGATTATAAAAGGCAGTATTCTTAGCTAAATAGGTAAATTTTATTTAAACTATGTCTAACATATATCTTGTTACTATATCGTTTACTAAAAGTAAGCAATTCTTACTAAAGGATTAGATGCTTTACATGCTTAACATTTAAGCTATCATGCATTGAAAGATAAAGATAAATTAGAGCAATTGGGCGTAATAATTAGTTATAAAATAACAGCAGACTATATTAGCGAAACCCTTATTGATATTGAAGAAAATATTGAGAATGCAAAATTGCTCTATTTACATCCTATCTCATGGTCAAAATCTTATGAAGAGCAGCTTGTATTACGACAGATGATGGGGGATATCCACCTTTATATATAATAAATGATAAAGACCGATATCTCGGAGAAACAATTACTTTTTGGCAAAATAATTATGCAACGGCTTGCAGATTATGGCTTTAAGCTGTACAAAATTGTGAGCACGTCAAGCTACATCAAGAATAGCTTGTGCCGCTATAAAAACCATTACCGGTTTATAACTTTGTGCAAATGTAACCTTTGCGTTTTGGTTAAACCAATCAAGCAAAAGCTTTATGGGCATAGTTATATAAAACAGGATACAAAGAGCACTCGCAAACGGTGCAATCATCATAACAAGATAGCAATATTTATATGGCTTTATAACCGACCATAAAAAGAAACAGGATAGTTAGGAAGGCATTGCTGTATGGCTTGTTTTATGTCATTCTCGTGAAAGCGAGAATCAAAAAAAAAGCAAAAATGTCATTCCGTGGCTTGACCACGGGATCTTGTTATTACATGCTGAGTCCTAAGATACCGCGATCAAGTCCGCGGTATGACATTAATGGTAGCTGGATTCCTGCTTACGCAGGAATGACATCGAAACATTAGGTTGTCTTAAACAATTCTAAATTGCATATATACTACAAATACTTCTCATTCTCTTCCTTAATTAATGTTATCAACTGTTCGAGCGATAATACTTCCTGCTCGGTAGTTCCAAGTCTTCTTATCGTTACTTGTTTATTTTCTTGCTCTTGTTTACCGATTACAGCAATCATAGGTATTTTTTGATTAGAAAACTCACGAATCTTATAGTTAATTTTATCAGGTGAGATATTAATATCCGTTCTTACACCATTATCAATTAAAGCTTTTTGCACTTCTAAAGCGTAATCGTTTAAATCGCTTGTGATTGTTGCAATAGCGACTTGTATAGGAGCAAGCCAAAGAGGAAAACGCCCAGCATATTCTTCAATCAATATACCAATAAAACGCTCAAGCGAGCCTAGTATTGCCCTATGGAGCATTACCGGTCTTTTTTTCTCACCGCTTGCTGCAATATAGCTAGCATCGAGTCGCTCCGGCAAAACAAAATCCATCTGAAGTGTACCGCATTGCCACTGCCGTCCTATCGCATCGGTTAAAACAAACTCAAGCTTCGGACCGTAAAATGCACCTTCGCCCGGGTTTAGCGTATAAGTAAACCCGGCTTTTTCCACTGCTTCTTTTAAAGCATTCTCTGCCTTATTCCACGTCTCATTGCTACCAGCTCTCACCTCAGGACGATCAGAAAATTTTACCCTTATATTGGTAAAACCAAAATCTTTATAAATTTCCGTCAGTAATTTACAAAAACTAACCGTTTCATCGGTAATTTGTTCCTCTGCACAAAATATATGTGCATCGTCTTGCACTAAACTCCGCACTCTCATTAAACCGTGCAATGCACCGGACGCCTCATTACGATGACATAAACCAAACTCCGACATACGTAGCGGTAAATCACGATAGCTCTTGATACCTTGTTTAAATATCTGCACGTGGCAAGGGCAATTCATCGGCTTTAAAGCAAGCGTCTTGTCATCTGTTTCTAACGCAAACATATCGTCACGAAACTTTTCCCAGTGTCCTGAAGCTTCCCAAAGACTTTTATCGACTAAAACAGGTGTTTTAACCTCAGTATAACCATTTTTACGAATCTTTTTCCTAATATACTGCTCAATGGTATTATATATACTCCAACCTTTATCATGCCAAAATACCATCCCTTGAGCTTCTTCTTGGAAGTGGAATAAATCAAGCTCTTTCCCTAGCTTTCTATGATCACGTTTCTCGGCTTCTTCAAGCCTAAAGAGATAATTATCGAGTTGCTCTTTTGTAGCCCACGCCGTACCGTATATACGCTGCAACATCTCATTACGACTATCGCCTCGCCAATAAGCTCCTGCAACTTTCATCAACTTAAAATGCTTAACAAAACCTGTGGAAGGGGCATGCGGGCCTCGACATAAATCAATAAAATTACCTTGCCTGTATAAAGTAATCTGCTCACCTGCCGGAATTGAAGCAATAATTTCGGCTTTATAGTGCTCCCCTATCGATTTAAAAAACTCAACGGCTTTATCACGATCCCATAATTCTCTAGTAATTTGCTCGTTTCGCTTTACTATTTCATGCATTCTTGCTTCTATCATTGCCACATCATCCGGTGTAAATGGCTTATCCTTAGCAAAATCGTAAAAAAAACCATTTTCAATTGCAGGACCGATAGTTACCTGAATATCAGGAAATAATTCTTTAGCAGCTTCAGCTATAATATGAGCCGCATCGTGCCTTATGAGCTCAAGACATTCAGAATCTTTTGCAGTTAAAATACGAAGCTTGCAATCATTTTCAATTACGGTACTTAAATCTTTAAGCTCACCATTTATTTCAGCAACCATTGCTACTTTAGCAAGCGACATTGAAATTGCATTTGCTACTTCATAGGCTGTAATATCTTTTTCAAATTGTCTTACACTACCGTCGGGAAAAGAAATATTTATCATTTTTATTCTAACTTATTTTTTCTAGGTTTCTATTTTAGACGTTGCCGATATGATTCTTGAAAAATCCGCTGTCATCCCGTGGCTTGACCACAGGATGACAATTTCTCTAACTGAACAATACTTAAAATTATTTACCGACCACTTGTTTTCTTTCTTGATCTATCATAACCATGGCATTCATAAATTCTAATACTCTTGCATCACTAAGGATCTGATCAATAGCTTTATCGTTAAAGGTTAGCACGGCGTCTTTACTTTTTACATCAACTACTAAAGATTCACCGTCTTTTAATTCAGAATTTTTACTAAAAGCTTCTATAGCTCTAAAACCGTATTGCTTTATTACTGAAGATTGTTTTCCTAGATTTGAAGCAAATTCCTTAGAATCTTCTATTTTATTAAGCACAGGTATTACAGCATTATCGGTATAATTCACAAAATTATTTATAAACACATTTGGATCCGATAATTTTATTACACTTTCTAGCTTCAGAGGACTATCTAAATTATGCATATCAATATCAATAGCAAAATTAAAATCATCCATTACAAGATTAGTTTTACCAGATAATTTTTTTGCTTCAGGATCAAACTCACCTTTTAAATTAAATTCAGAATTATTTATTTTTGCAAAAACACCCATTACTTTTTCCCCATCTTCTTGAGTAATAGGGCTAGTCAGTTTAAAAATTTTATCTAACTCAGCTCTTTTGTTTAAACCATTACTAAAGTAGCGTCCTAAAACTTCAATTGCCGTTTTTTGGTATGTTTCAGAAGGTTCTATAGTATATTTAATATTTAAAGCAAAATCAAAAATTTTATCTTTTTCTATATTGAATTTATATGAATTACTTTCTACTTTTCCTTTTCTTTCAATGTCGCAAGAGAATAAAAACGGTTTACCTTTTACTAATTCTCCTAACATCTGCATAAAAATAACAGCATGCATATTTTCATCTTGCTTTTGATTTAGAGAAAAGTTTTGAATTAATAATTTCCCAAGAGCTACTAACTCATCACTATATTTTAGTTTTAATTTGGAATTATAAGAAATAGGTAAATTCAATATATCTAACTTTGTCAAACCATACTCAAAGGAAGCAGTATCAGAATCATTAGCTATTTTATCTCTCAAAAATTCAAAAATTTTATCATATAAACTTCTTCTGTAATTTTCAGAAATAAAAGAAACAGTATTTTTTCCATCCAAAATTAACAAATTCAGGTTATCCGATGTTTTAGTATTAGTAATTACAAAATTGCTAATATCACTTTCTGCTAATTTTTCTGCATCTAAAGAACTATAAAGAGTTGATTTATTATCACTTAAGCTTAATTTCCAATAACCCGGTTCTCTATTAAATAAAGATTTTCTAAACCAAATTGTTATATGATGATCAGGTGAGTAAAAAATATTTTTTTCATCTTGAACGGTGGTAATTTTTACATTATTACCGTAAGAATCAATTTTTGTAATATTTAAAAATGGTATATGCCTAATAACTATTTCATCAAAATAACAATCTATAGGTTTTAACATTACCTTATTTAAAGTAACGCTAAATCTATATTTATTAACTTTTATTGAATCATAGGCTATATATTCCCTATATCCATCAAGAATAGCGATAATATTCTCTTTACTTTGATGTTCAAATTTATAGGTAGCATATCCCCATCCCACTAAGATTAGAGCTATAAAACTTATTATAATAAATCGTCTTTTCATTTTTTTTACTGTAAACAATTATTAAAAATCAAAAATTCTCTTATGTCATTCCCGCGTGGATAATTAAACCATACTGTCCCCCCGTGGCTTGCTAACTAGGTCTATAAAAACAATAAAAAATACTAATAATTTTAGTATTTTTAACTGGATACCGTGGTCAAGCCATGGGATGACAGCAGTGAAATTGACCCACGCGGGCAAAACCTACTCGCAATAACGATGAAAACGAACCATACAACAAAACCGGTATGACATCGGAGTGTTTTTCAAGTCCAAAATAGCATATACAGCTTTAAAAATATATTTATTTTTCTTTTAAACGATCAGCTATTAGCTGATATGATTCAAAAGCTTTATTCGACTTGTGTTCAAGCAATTCAAACCCTAATTTTTCATTACTGTTAATATGCCATAATCTACAATTATCCGGACTAATTTCATCAGTTAACATAATGATAGATTCTTCACCGTTCAACACACGCCCAAATTCTAATTTACACTCAACAAGCCGAATCCCGACACCGATAAATAAGCCGCTTAGAAAATCATATATACGCAAAGCCTGCTCTTTTACTGCTTTAATTTCATCCCTAGTTAACCAGCCGAAATTTAATATTTGATACTCATTAACTATCGGATATTTAAATTCACGGCTTCGGACCTTAAAATCGATTATAGGTTTATCAAACACATACCCTTCGTCCATTCCAAATTCTTTTACAAATCTACCACACGCTACTGATGATATTATTACTTGTACCGGAAAAACCTCAACATATTGAATTAATTGCTCCCTCATATTTATTTTTTCGATAAAATGATTTTCAATGCCGATCATTTCCAGTTTATCCATTAGAAAAGAAGAAATATTATTATTAAGTACCCCCTTGCCTGAGACCTCAATAATTTCACCACTTTCTAAGGTAACATTATCAGAAAAGGCCATTATAAGTAAAAAATCTTCTTCAGCGGAATATAAAATTTTACTTGAACCTTTGTAAATTTGTGTTTTCATTTGTTATTTTCTCAAAATTCATTTTCCTCGTCATTGCCTGAGTGAATACCTATGTCATTCCTGCGAAAGCAGGAATGACATTAAACCTCTCTCAAACCATTCGGACCAATAATTGCCAACGTAGTAGTACTACTAAATATTTTATTTGCAGTATTAATAATGTCATCGGCTTTTATATTTGTAATAATTTCCATAATCTCCTCAGGAGGAATATATTTACCGAAAACAGAATAATTTTTACCTATTTCTTCTGACTTATAAGCATTTTTCTCTTGAGCCATTTGTAAATTACTACGAAGTTGTGTTTTAGCTCTAATAATCTCTTCTGCACTTACTTTTTCGGTCATTTTTATTATTTCGTTTTTAATCTCTCTATATAATAATTCTAATTTATCATGTGCAATAGACGCATAAATTGTAAACACTCCACTATCAAAGTAAGCACTATTATAACTACCTACTGCATATGCTAAACCTAATTGCTCACGAATAGTTTGAAATAAACGCGATGACATACCGCCGCCGAATATTATAGAAAGTAGATGGGTTTGGTACAGCTTTTCTAAATTAATATATGATGTACCTTCAAACCCTAGCACTAAACTAGTTTGCTCTAACTCCTTATTAATAAAGCTGTTTCCACCTATATATTTTGCCGGAATAAAGCTACTTTTTACTCCTTGATTCAAAGAAGAAAATAACTTGTCCGCTATAATTACTATTTTATCATGATCAATATTACCGGCAATTGATAAATAAAGATTTTCAGCATTATAATGTTTACCTATAAAGTTAAAAAAATGCTCTTTCGTAAAAGTTGCAATGGTTTTAGCAGTACCTAAGATCACCTTACCTAATGGTTGATCTCTATAAACTTTATTATAAAATTTTTCATATACTAGGTCATCCGGATTATCCTGATGATGAGCAATTTCCTGCATTATCACCTGATATTCCTTAGCTATTTCTTCGTCAGCAAAAATAGAATTTTGAATTATATCAGCAAGTATATTAAGTGCTTTATCACAATTTTCAGACAAGACTCGTGCATAATATACCGTATTCTCATGACCGGTATAGGCATTAAAATGTCCGCCTATAGAGTCAAACTCTTCTGCTATCTGTTTTGCCGTTCTAGTTTTTGTACCTTTAAAAGCCATATGCTCAAGAAAGTGAGATATGCCTTCCTCTTCTGCATTCTCATAACGTGCTCCAACTTTAGCAATTAAATTTATTGCTACCGAATTAACATAAGTCATATTATAGGTTAAAATTGTTAAACCATTTTTTAATTTACTAACGTTAAAATTTTCTTTCATAAGTTACTTTTATTTTCTAAATCATCATTGCGAGTAGGCGTTATTACGTGGATCGGTTTTCTGTCATTGGGAAAAGAATTACGTAGTAATTCAACGAAGCAATCTAGTAAAAAATTCTGTAAATCAGAATTTTTTTAATTATTTTTCTGGATTGCTGCGTTGCTTCGCTTCTCGCAATGACGACTTGGTATCCATGCAATCATGCCTATAGTCGCTCGCAATGACGTTTTTTGATTTAAGCGATGACTCTCTTAACTTCGCAAGCCTTAGAAATCTTGCAAAAGCAAAAATTATTGAATCTACAAAACCGTCAAAACCGAATACAAAATAGCGTCTGATAAAAAACGCTTTAAAAAACCACCATATCATTTCAGTTGTTAAACGAAAATTTGAAAGCTTTTTTCCTTGCTTAACTAAATCTTTTGCTTGCTCGCTAGAATAAAAATGTGCTTTAGTTACCAACTGCTCAATTGAAGTACCAGAATAATGATAAGCAGTTTCATTTAATAGATAAATTTTACCTGCAAAATCAACATCTTTGTTAAATACCACCGAATCATGAGTAGTACTATTTACGGTATTTGCAAAGCTTGCAAATTTTTTATTATACAACCGAGTACATTTATTAAATGGAGCAAACATTCGTGGCTTTTGGTCATTACGATGGATTATTAACAGCTTTATTTGATAAGCCAAATAATGATCTTGATTATGAGAGGCAAAAATATACTCTATTTCATCTTGTAACTCTTTAGACAACTCCTCATCGGCATCAATATTAAGCACCCAATCATTTACGCAAAGGCTTTCGGCAAAAGACTTTTGCCCTACATAGCCAAGCCACGGCTTTACTATTACCTTTGCTCCTAATTTTTTAGCTATATTAACCGTATCATCAGTACTTTCATTATCGACTACTATCACCTCATCAGTAATATTTTTTACGCTGTTTATAGCTCGTGCTATCCTTGCTGCTTCATTTTTGGTAATAATAAATGCTGAGATTTTTTCCATATATCTATACTTTAAATGTCATTGCATATATTCAATGTCATTCCTGCGAAAGCAGGAATCCAAAAAAATATCAATACAGCAATTTTTTGAAATTCAAAGCTCGTTCTATCGCGCTTTATGATGGATGCCTGCTTTCGCAGGAATGACATTGAACACTTTTCTCAAACCATGCAACAAAACCTCTTTTAGCTAGGCATGACATTATTACGCTTGTAATAATAATAATTTTACCCTATCACCCTAAACACCAACTTAACTATATAAGTTAAAAGTAGCGTGGATAATAATCCGCTAAACCATAGGATAATAAACCATTGCCACCCTTTTAGACAAGAAGTTATTTTTTTAAATTTTTTAGAAATGTTCACAGAGCCTAATATATCGGATAATGAGATGATTTGCCACGGAATATATAATAACAATAGAAAGTATAGCCAAGTATGACAGGTAGGAATATCCCCGCCCCTACCAACAGTAAAGACTGTGATTCCGGTGCTGCTGCTGCGGTTTCGAGCGTCACTTTATAAGGAACGATATATGGCCATATACTTATTGCAAGCCCTAAATATCCTAATAAAAATAACAAGATTGTATAAACAAACGGCTTTACTTCTTTTTTTTGTTTAACGGCTTTAATTAACTTGATAAATATTAAAGCAGTTACAATAGGTACAATCAATAAATAGTAAATATTAGGTACACTAAACCAACGATGATTTATGTGGTTATTTAAGAAAGGAACCCATAAGCTTACAAGCCCCATAAAAAGTGCAACGTAAAATAAAATATATAAAGCAGATTTATAAGCCCAATCTTGTGTTTTCTTTTCTGTTTTCAAAATAAGCCAAGTAGCACCCAAGAGTGCATAACCGAATATTAATGCTATCCCAGTCATAACAGAAAAGGGAGTAAGAAAATCAAAGCTCCCTCCTGCAAATTCTCGTCCCTCTATCTTTATTCCTTGGACAAACGTACCAAGCATTAAGCCTTGACAAAAAACAGCAAGCATAGAACCAAAATGAAAAGCATAATCCCAAATACAACGATGACCTATATGAGCCTTAAAACGGAATTCAAACGCTACACCACGAAATATTAGACCAAGTAACATTAATATAATAGGAATATATAAAGCCGGCATTAATAGCGAATATGCCAGCGGGAAAGCTGCAAATAAACCACCGCCGCCAAGTACTAACCAAGTTTCGTTACCGTCCCAAAAAGGAGCAATAGAATTGATCATTTTATGACGGCAATCATCGGTAGGTGCAAACGGAAATAAGATTCCTACTCCTAAATCAAAACCGTCTAATAAAACATATAAACAAATAGCGGTAGCTATAAGACCACCCCAAACAAGCGGTAAATCTATATAAGGTGTAAAGTTTAACATAAATTGCCTACATTGTCATACCGCGACTTGATCGCGGTATATTTTGAATTACATTTTTGGTAGATACCGCGATCAAATCGCGGTATGACATAAATCACAACCGATTATCCATACCTCTGTACGTTTCTTTATTATCTATCGCTTCTATACCTTGCTTTATTAAATGCATTATATAATACATACCCGCTCCGAAAATAATCACATACACCACTACAAAAGCAATTAGAGAAATAAACACATATTTGCCGAGTACCGGTGATACCATATCCACAGTTTTTAAAATATTATATACTATATAAGGTTGTCTACCTACCTCGGTTACAAACCAACCAGCAAGTACTGCAATAAAACCTGAAGGCGACATTAATATATACCAATATTGAAACCAATGCGTAGTATATAATCTTTTCTTTAAGTAAAGATATAACCCCGCAATACCTGTAAATACCATTAAGAAACCGATTCCTATCATAATACGAAAGCTAAAAAATACTACTGCAACTGGCGGACGCTCTTCTTTTATCCATTCTTTTAATCCTTTCACCTCACCATCTAAGCTATGCGTTAAAATTAAACTACTAGCATAAGGTATTTCTACAGCATATTTTGTTTTTTCTTCTGCCACGTCAGGAAAACCGATAAGATTAAAAGCTGCTCCTTTTTCCGTATTCCAAATCCCTTCCATAGCCGAAACTTTAACCGGCTGATATTTAAGAGTATTTAAACCATGCAAATCACCGATAAATATTTGAATAGGTGCAACGATTAACGCCATTAACACCGCCATAAAAAGCATAATTTTAGCATGCTCTTTATAACGATTATTTAGTAAATAAAAGCTAGCTACACCACCGATAACAAAAGAAGTAGTTAAATAAGCCGCCGTAATCATATGGAAAAAGCGATATGGGAAAGAAGGGTTAAAGATAATTTCTAGCCAATTTAAAGGGAAAAAAACCCATCGCCTTGCAGTTCAAAACCAGCAGGCGTATGCATCCAACTACTAGCTGCAAGTATCCAAAAAGCTGAGATTACAGTACCAACAGCAACTATTAACGTAGAAATAAAATGTACTTTTTTACTGACTTTATTAAAGCCGAATAACATTATACCTAAAAAAGAAGATTCGAGGAAAAAGGCAGTAAATACTTCAAAACCGAGAAGTGGACCGAGGACATTTCCAACCTTATCTGAAAAACTCGACCAGTTAGTACCGAATTGATAAGACATTACAACGCCCGAAACTACTCCCATACTGAAAGTAACGGCAAAAATCTTCACCCAAAATTTGTATATTTCTTGATAAACCAGCTTTTTTGTTTTTAACCATAACCCTTCAATTACCACTAAAAAGCTTGCAAGCCCTATAGTAAAAGCAGGAAATATTATATGAAAACTTATGGTAAAAGCAAACTGAATCCTAGATAATAATACTTGATCAAATTCCATATTTAAGCTGCTGTTTTAAGATTCAAAGTCATTGCAAGAAAAATTGAAAATTTTGACGAAGCAATCTCAGGAGTTTCTTATTATTTCATGAGATTGCCACGCAGCCTATGGCTGCTCGCAATGACGATTTGGTATCACACGGGCAATGCCCGCTTGCAATGACGAAAAAACCTAAGTACACAATAACATTAATACAGTATTTGATTTAATCATCCACCTTTGCTATTATTAAATTCTATCTGATTAGTTTTAACAAATTTTCCTTTTTCGGAGTTCCAATTATAATGAACATTTACTATTCTTACTTCTGTAACATTAATATCACCATTGGGCAATTGAGTTACATCATACCCTTTTCGGATAGAATCCGTAATTAGTAAACTTGCTTGACAAATATATTTTACATCAAAGAACGGAGAATCGTCTTCCTTAGACTTTTCTTGTTCTTCTAAAAAGTTATTAGATACTTCTTTTTCTTGCATTTCTAATGATTTTGAAGTTATTTTCCGAATTTTGTAGCATTATTTAAGGTAAGAAGCAAGGCTTGTTTATTATTTTTCCATAGATTTAATATTTTAAAGTATATTTTTGCAAAATAATTAAATTTAAATATGCTCTGCAATAACACGAATTATATATTATTTTAAAATTGAGGTACATTATCGTGATAAAATACCCTACTTTATCTAAATCAACATTTAGCTTAGGTATTTATTTTTTAAAATTCGATAACGTTAAAATTACTTTATTGACTGTAATTTGTATTTTACTCGGTATGATTCCGGCAATTGATAGTATCCTACTTCAAAAAATCATTGATTTAATAGAATCTTTCAGCGATGAGAATGCTAATAACCTTTTATCTTCCATGATTTACTGGGCAGTATTTTATGCTCTGTGGTGGGAAAGTATTAATATAGCATATCGTTCATATGATTATTTGTATCTAAAGACTATGCCCGTAATAAAAGGCAAAATACTAAATGAACTTTATAATTATACTCAATATCATAGCCATAAATTCTTTCAGGATAATTTAGCCGGACATATTAGCAATCGTATTACCGAAACCGCAAGATCGTTTGAGATGATTATTTCAATATTCGGTGAAAAAATTCTGCGCAAACTTGCTATTATCATATTTGCATTAATTGCTTTATATTCTGTACATTACGTTTTTGCGACGATATTTACTTTATGGATTACGGTTTTTTTAGGGCTTAGTGTTCTTTTCTCGGATAGAATCAATAAATACTCCTTAAATTATGCTAGAAGTCAATCTTTTGTTGCCGGTAGTATCGTAGATGCAATTAGCAATATTACTGCTGTTAGAATGTTTACAGCCCATAAATTTGAACGTCAACATCTAGAAACAAGGGTAGAAAATGCCGTGGCTGATGAGCAGACTATGCAATTCTTTATGTTCAAATTGCGTTATGCTCTTGGAACTTCTTGTTCAATAATGATTTTTATAATGATTTATTATTTATCTAAACTTCGCAGCGAATTATCTATAAGCATAGGTGATTGCGTATTAGTGCTAACATTATGTATAAATGTAGCAGACGATATTTGGGATTTAACGCAAGAAATCGGTGATATGTTCGAGCAGGTCGGGGCATTTAATCAAGGCTTATCTTTAATGGCACCGCATATTATAACGGATATTGAAAACGCTACTCCTTTAGATATCAAAGAAGGGGTTATCGAATTTAGAAATGTTACATTTAATTATCATCATAATAGCAATCTATTTTATAATAAATCGGTATTAATACCGAGTAAACAAAAAGTAGGACTGGTCGGATTTTCCGGTTCAGGGAAAACCACTTTTATTAGTTTGCTGACTAGGTTACATGATATAGAAGAAGGAATGATTTTAATAGATAATCAAAATATTAAAAACGTAACTCAAGATTCTTTAAGAAAAGCAATTAGCCTTATACCTCAAGAACCAGTACTTTTTCATCGTACCATTTTGGAAAATATCAGATACGGAAAAAAAGAAGCTACTCTTGAGGAGGTTATAATTGCTGCAAAAGCTGCGCATATTCATGATGTTATCGATAATCTACAGGACGGTTACGATACTATGTGCGGCGAGCGGGGGAATAACTTATCAGGTGGTCAGCGTCAAAGAATTATCATAGCAAGAGCCATCTTAAAAAATGCTCCTATTCTAATTCTTGATGAAGCAACAAGTAGCTTAGATAGTGATACTGAAAGCCTGATTCAAGAGTCAATGGATTATTTGATGCAAAATAAAACCGTAATAGTCATTGCTCACAGATTATCTACTTTACTCAATATGGATAGAATTCTAGTTTTTGAAAAAGGTAGCATAATCGATGACGGTAGCCACGCAGAATTACTAAAAAATAGTAAGCTATATCAAAAATTATGGAACTCCCAAGTTAAAGGGTTGATATTGTGAAACAATTATTGTCATACCGTGGGGGGGAGGGCGCGCGCGCCCCCCACCGGCGTTGTGGCATAGACGCCAGATAGTCATTGCGAGGAGCGAAGCGACGTGGCGATCTTGTCAAGCATCCCTGAGATTGCTTCACCAAAACTTACAGTTTTTCCTTGCAATAACGACCTTTAGTATACACGCAAGCAAACCTTACGTGACATAATACCGTCCTCAACCTTTAAACTAAGTCAGTAGTTCCTCTGCTTCTCCTGTTACTTGAACTTAAAACCTGTTTTTTTCAGTAAATCCAGTGCAATATTATATGTTAACTCATCATCAAATGTTATCTGACATTCAACGTTACCTTTAATAATATCTGCAATTTTTACAAGGCATTGAAACTTCAAAGAGATGCCAATTTATCTATCTTTTCTCTTAATTTTATTAGCGGTTGTTCTATGGAATCATTCAAATCCAATTTCACTTGTTTTGAAAATGTAGTCAGCCCTAATAAACTTTTAATATACTCATCCTTAGAAACATCTTTTTTAACCAGCCATATTTCTGATTTCCATTGAATAAATGCTACTAAATCTTTCTTGTCAATAGCCTTAAGTCCCTTGTAATCATTCAGACGAAATGCAGATCCAAGCGTTAAAAGTGCTCTCAGAGGTTCATAAACTGCTTCCATATCCTTGATCATTTGACCGTTAGAATACACCACATCTGAATTAACACCGTATTGTAAAAATACTTTTATATCTATTTTATGTTGCTTATCCTGCAGAGTCTGAATCCAATGATCTTTATTTAAATACGTTAACCTTTCAAATACGGTATCTTCCATATTTAGCACCATAAGCAAGCAATTTAGCTACCATAGCTACATTTCTGTTTAAAACAGCTGTTTCTAAACAAGAGAAATTTTTCCCTTCCCTGTAAAAACCATTTTCAAGTAAAAATGCTACCATATCCAAGTGTCCGGCTTCTATAGCACTATATAAAGGTGGGTTACAATAATTCTTACTAAAGTTTATATCCGCTCCTTTTTCAAATAAAAGCTTGGCTATCTTTTTCTGATGATGCTTACACGCAAAATATAAAAGACTGCCAAAATCATGTTCTATTGTACTTGCATAAGTATGCTGATCAACATTTAGAGCTATTAATATATTATCAACTAAATCATAATTACCTTGACTAATTGCTTTAACTATAAACTCGCTAGACATTACTGCTATACTACATGTATTGGTGTATGCCTCCTTGTACGCGTAACGAATATTTATATTTGGATCTTCAATAAAAATTATTAAATCCCATAATTTGTTGTTCTTCTATATCTTTACCGCTTAATATCTCATCAAATTTATTCCTAATTATATCATCGGTTATTTTTATTTTTTCTGCTTGTTTCTTCATAATTTCCTCTTTGTTAATCAATTAATAAAATAAAATCTTATATTAAATATTGTAATATACTGTTATAATCACTTCTTTAACTGCTAATATTCTATAATGAAACTATCTGATTTTGACTTTAATTTACCAAGCGAGCTTATAGCACAGTATCCATCTAGTGAACGCGATAACTCAGATTTACTAATTGCGGCTATGCCGCCTATTAAAACTAAATTCTATAACATAATAGATTACTTAAAAGAAGGGGATTTATTAGTCTTTAATAATAGCAAAGTGATAAAAGCAAAGCTACATTTGTGGAAGAATGTTACAATAAATTTGAATCAAAAATTATCGGATGATAGTTGGTCGGCTTTTGCTAAACCGACTCGAAAGCTTCATGTAGATGATGAATTTTATTTTGATAATCATAAGGTAATTATTACCGAAAAACTTGTGATGGGCGAGATTAAAGTAAAATTCGATCTTGATAATATTTCGGTATTTGAATTTTTGGACAAATACGGTGAGATGCCGCTGCCTGTTTATATTAGGAGGTCACATTCATTGTATCATACCCGTAGCACTTTATATCATACCCCTGAAAACGGATATCCAGAAAAATTAGATTCCTGCTTTCGCAGGAATGACATTAAAGATAAGGACAATGACATAGTGTATGACAACGAACGCTATCAAACAATTTACAGTCAAATAGAAGGTTCAGTTGCAACACCGACTGCAGGGTTACACTTTACAAAGGATATACTTGATAAACTCAAAACAAAAGGCGTACATACTGCATTTTTAACATTACATGTAGGAGCGGGAACTTTTTTACCTGTAAAAACCGAAAATATTCATGAGCATAAAATGCACACCGAATATTGCTCTATTACTCCTGAAACTGCTGAAATCATCAACAGAGCAAAGCAAGAAAGGAGGCGTATTATCGCAGTCGGTACCACAACACTTAGAACAGTTGAGAGTTCTTGCAATAATGGCATCGTAAAAGCAGGTAGCTTTGAAACCGATATCTTCATAACACCGGGTTTTAAATTTCAAACAGCAGATATGCTACTTACTAATTTCCATTTCCCTAAATCTACTTTATTTATGCTTATATGTGCTTTTGCCGGCTTTAAAGAGATGCATGAATTATATAAATATGCTATAAAAGAAAAAATGCGTTTTTTCAGCTATGGCGATGCAACACTTTTGTATAAGAAATGATAACCACAATCGTCATTACAAACAACTAAAAGGATGGTGCAATCTAGAAAAAATAACAAAAAAATGTCAAAGGTTAGCATTTTTCACTGGATTCCGTGGTCAAGCCACGGTATGACAGAGGTGAAATTGATCCACACAACAAACTCTTCCTGCTTTTAGTTAAGAACGACATTTTAGAAAAAATATATAACAAATTAGAGAAAAAATATTTTGGATGATTAAATCCTCTACTTCATTAATACTAGATTCAAAACAAGCTGCTTTACTAGAAGCATTAAAACAGCTGGCAACAGAACTTAATAAGCCTAAAAGTTTATTCAAATTCTTTAATCAAAACAACTTAAAAAGCGGAATTTATTTATACGGTCCGGTGGGCAGCGGTAAAACTATGCTCATGAATTCTTTTTTTGAAGAATTAGCTACATCTAAAATAATAATACACTATCAGCACTTTATGCAAGAAGTACATAAATCTATGCATAAATTACAGACAGAAAATCAAAAAGATATCATCCCTAAAATTGCCACAGATTATGCTAAACAAACTAGAGTACTTGGAATAGATGAATTTGAAATTAAAGACATTACCGATGCAATGATAATCGGTAGATTATTTAATGCATTAATAAAGCAAAATATTTTTATTTTTATAACCTCTAACACGAGTCCCAATAATCTTTACAAAGACGGATTACAACGAGAATCTTTCTTACCTTTTATAAAGATAATCAATAATACATTTTACGTTAAATATCTAGATAATCACCATGATTATCGATTTGATAAAGCTTTAGGAGTTAAAGGAGAAAGGATAATTTATCCCTTAACTTTAGAACACCAAAACAAACTTGAAAAAATTATCACGGAGATTAGTGATAATAAGCTTGTTTCTCAAAATATACAGGTTCTAGGTAGAGAAATATCATTTCAAAAAGTGCATAAACGAATATTAGTAACAGATTATAATGAATTATTTACAAGAGACTTAAGCTATATCGATTATGTTAATATTTGTCAAAATTTCAACGTTATCATAGTGAAGAACGTTTATACTATCGATGCTAACGATACAAATACAACCGTTAGATTTATCAACTTTATCGATAATGCCTATTTCTATAAAATCCTTTTATTTATGAGCTTAGAAGATAAGCCGAGTAAAATATATCAAGGTTCAGCACGAGCCGCAGAATTCAAACGCACTATTTCAAGACTAAATGGAATGAATAGCGAATCTTATTTATTAAACAATGATTTTAAGAATTCACTGCCTTAAGAGCTTAAAATATGAATATTATTCTTTCAAAAATCTTATCAATTTTTGCTCAAAAAGCTCTTTAATTAATAAC
>NZ_AKVZ01000010.1 GCF_000273745.1 Rickettsia australis str. Phillips | reverse complement strand
CATTAAAAGTAATTTACAGATAGGCTTAAGAAATTTAATAAATTCATCAATATTGATCTTTATATCGTCTTCTAAATGCTCTTCTGTTGTCTGATCTACATAAAAAGGAATAATCACATGACATATAATTTGCCATTCTTTTATAAAAACTTCTAGAGGGAGTTGTACCGTGATCAATCTCTACTACTTCGCATTTTGGCCGCAAAAATAAGGTTAGCAAATCCTGATCCGTGTGTGCGATCCAACTATTATTTTTGCTTTATTAAAAAGCTGGGCCTGTGCATACGGAGAGGATAGCTCTAGATATATTACCTTAAAACCGAGCCTCTCAATTTTTTCTATTAATTACTCTTCATTAACTATTTTTCGGGTAGAAGCGTACTTACGAGAAATAGATATTTTATCGTATGCTTTACTAGTATCTTTAATAAAAATATTTCTTAAATCTTTTTTTAACCATAAAGGCAAAGGCGTACCTTTTACCGGAATAAACGGCACAGATGGAACAATTAGTCTAGTAACTTGAATTATACAATCGCTATTTACTACAAAAAGCTTATCTTCCAGTATATTTAAATAATTTAATACTATTTCTAATCACTTAATTGGCCATGAATATTTTAAATTATTAATATAGATACGGTCATATTCAAGATCCGATTCTTTTAATATAATTAATCTAGGCAAAATTTGTAGCAACCAATGATACCAATTTTCAGAACCAGAAGATGAAATTACTGCTAATTTTCCATTAAAATATAAAAGATTTTTAATATCTTGTTTCTTATTTAATAAACGATGTTGATCACCTAAGCTTGTTTGCGTATCTTGTAAAATATAACCTGCGTGAGTTAAAATTCTACCTTCATTAATTACTGTGCCATTTGGTCACTCTAAAATAAATTGATCAATATTTTTTTCTTTAAATAACTTTTTAATTTCTATATTAGATTTTAGCAATTCTACGGAAATAAATTGATGTTTATTCTTTAATGCATAAGCATTACTAATATAGAAGAGGATAAGCATTATGAATATAAAACATCTTATAAAGAGAAAGAAAGATAATTAAAAACTTGCATTGCAAGCTTGGCAGCGACTTACTCTCCCATGCCTTATGACATAGTACCATTAGCGCTATGAGGTTTCACGTTCGAGTTCGGGATGGGGTCGTGTGTTTCACTCATGCTATAACCACCAAGCTAGCAATACAAACTTTTAAAAAAATAGATTTGTATTATAGTTCGCTGTTAATGTTATTGCATAACTAAACTTGTCACTCCTACGGAAGCAGGAATCCAAATATTATAAATTTTTCTAGATACTGCTAGATACTGTGGTCAAGCCACGAGATGACATTATTAGCTGTGCAACAACATCTTTATTCATTGATAAAGCTAATTTAACCTGATAACTTTGTGAGTTGACACTTACATGTTTATAGAATTAACACCATATGCATATGTAATCCCACAGCAAAGTAAATCAATCGAGCTATTAGTATCGGTTAGCTACACACATTACTGTGCTTCCACACCCGACCTATCAACGTAGTAGTCTTCTACGGCTCTAATGGGGAAGTCTAGTTTTGAGGTGGGTTTCCTGCTTAGATGCATTCAGCGGTTATCCCTTCCGTACTTAGCTACCCAGCTGTGCCGTTGGCACGACAACTGGTCCACCAGGGGTACGTCCACCTCGGTCCTCTCGTACTAAAGGCAGATCCTCTCAAACTTCCTACACCCACGGCAGATAGGGACCGAACTGTCTCACGACGTTCTAAACCCAGCTCACGTACCACTTTAATCGGCGAACAGCCGAACCCTTGGGACCTTCTCCAGCCCCAGGATGTGATGAGCCGACATCGAGGTGCCAAACGATTTCGTCGCTATGGACGCTTGGAAATCATCAGCCTGTTATCCCCGGAGTACCTTTTATTCGTTGAGCGATGGCCCTTCCACTCGGGACCACCGGATCACTATGACCGACTTTCGTCTCTGCTCGTCTTGTCAGACTCGCAGTCAGGCTAGCTTATGCCATTGCACTCTAAAAGTTGATTTCCGACCAACCTGAGCTAACCATCGTGCGCCTCCGTTACTCTTTGGGAGGCGACCGCCCCAGTCAAACTACCCACCATGCATTGTCTCGGATCCTGATTCAAGGACCTCGGTTAGATGTCAAGAACCAAAAGGGTGGTATCTCAAGGGTGACTCCACAAAGGCTGACGCCTTCGCTTCGTAGTCTCCCACCTATCCTGCACATCTCATTCCTAACACCAGTGCAAAGCTATAGTAAAGGTTCACGGGGTCTTTCCGTCTGACCGCGGGAACTCCGCATCTTCACGGAGAATTCAATTTCGCTGAGTCGATACTGGAGACAGTGGGGAAATCGTTACGCCATTCGTGCGGGTCGGAACTTACCCGACAAGGAATTTCGCTACCTTAGGACCGTCATAGTTACGGCCGCCGTTCACTGGGACTTCAATTCAGAGCTTGCACCCCTCCTTTTAATCTTCCAGCACTGGGCAGGCGTCAGACCCTATACATCGTCTATTGACTTTGCAGAGCCCTGTGTTTTTAATAAACAGTCGCTACCCCCTAGCTTGTGCCACCTGCACATGGTTGCCCATACACAGGTCATCTTTCTTCCGAAGTTACAGATGCAATTTGCCTAGTTCCTTCAGCATCGTTCTCTCAAGCGCCTTGGTATACTCTACCTGTCCACCTGTGTCGGTTTCGGGTACGGTCTATAATGAAGGAGTTATTTCCTGGAAAATATCCACTGCACAATCAATCCAATAAGACTGTACAATTTACTATTTTCGTCACATCCTTCAGGTTCAGGAATATTAACCTGATTCCCATCAACTACGCCTTTCAGCCTCATCTTAGGGGCCGACTAACCTTGCGCAGATTAACTTTACGCAAGAACCCTTGGACTTTCGGCGAGAATGTTTCTCACATTCTTTATCGCTACTTATGTCAGCATTCTCACTTCCGATACCTCCAGCAAACCTTACGGTTCACCTTCACAGGCTTACGGAACGCTCCGCTACCACTCGCACTTAGTGCAAATCCGCATCTTCGGTACATGACTTGAGCCCCGTTACATTGTTGGCGCAAGAAAACTTATTTAGACTAGTGAGCTATTACGCTTTCTTTAAATGATGGCTGCTTCTAAGCCAACATCCTAGTTGTTTTGGTCTTCTCACATCCTTTAACACTTAGTCATGATTTAGGGACCTTAGATGGCGATCTGGGCTTTTTCCCTCTCGACTATGGACCTTAGCACCCATAGTCTGTCTGCTATGCTGTACTCGCCGACATTCGGAGTTTGATTGAGTTTGGTAAGTCTGTGGGACCCCCTAGCTCATTCAGTGCTCTACCTTCGACGGTAATCGCTATAACGCTCTACCTAAATAGATTTCGCGGAGAACCAGCTATATCCGAGTTTGATTGGCCTTTCACCCCTAACCACAGCTCATCCCCTACTTTTTCAACAGTAGTGGGTTCGGTCCTTCAGCGGATTTTACTCCGCTTTCAACCTGGCCATGGCTAGATCACCCGGTTTCGGGTCTAATTCATCTAACTAAACGCCCTATTCAGACTCGCTTTCGCTACGCCTACACCTAACGGCTTAAGCTTGCTAGATAAACTAAGTCGCTGACCCATTATACAAAAGGTACGCCGTCACAAGACATATAAATACACTTGCTCCGACTGCTTGTAAGCATTTGGTTTCAGATACTATTTCACTCCCCTTGTCGGGGTACTTTTCACCTTTCCCTCACGGTACTTGTTCACTATCGGTCACTAGAGAGTACTTAGGCTTAGAGGGTGGTCCCCCTATGTTCAAACAGGATTTCACGTGTCCCGCCTTACTCAAGGACTTCAAACTTTTTACCTATACGGGACTATCACCCTCTATGGTCAACCTTTCCATGTCGTTTTAGTTATTTTTTTGAAGCCACTGGCCTAATCCGCGTTCGCTCGTCACTACTAACGGAGTCTCGGTTGATGTCCTTTCCTCCAGCTACTTAGATATTTCAGTTCGCTGGGTTTGCCTCATATAGCTATATATTCACTATACAATACCTAATAAATTAGGTAGGTTTCCCTATTCGGAAATCTTCGGATCAAAGTTTATTCGCAACTCCCCGAAGCTTATCGCAGCGTATTACGTCCTTCATCGCCTTCTAGTGCCAAGGCATCCACCAAATGCTCTTATTATATTTACTTAATGCTTTTAACTTGAGATTACACGATGCATACAGAATTAATTTCACAATTATTTTCAGTATCTACTCACGATATAAATTTTTATTATCGCGGTGTATTTAGTTTTTAGCTTTATCAACTTTTTAAACAGCTACAAGGTTTTACGTTTCAAACTTTGTGTGATGATCTTATATATATTTTTTTAAAGCTTGTCAAACACTAATTTCAAATAATTTTAATTTTATTTCTTATGAGAGGGCTTAAAGTTATTTAAACCTCTTTTTAAAGTAAGATTGGTTGGCTTCTTGTTGAGATTTGCGATCCTTAATTTTGTCTCTACCTTACCGCCTAAATCTTCAAAAAAGAATCTGCTTTTTTGTAAAACATGATTTACTGCTTTCATTTCTCCTTCTCTGTTTATCAAACCGCTTTGAGGTTTAACAAACAATAATTTACCACCTTTTCTAAAGACTAGATTTTCATCAATTTTAAAATCTTTAGTTATACTTATAATTACCATTATTATCAAATTTACCTAAAATATTTTTCTGTAAATCAGCAAATTCGGCATGAGCGTATCATTTTGAAATTTCTTTTATTTGCTTTGGATCGCTTATATGTTTACATGCTTTGTTAATAAAGCCGCTAATTTCATATTGAGATGTTTTACCGTGCGGAGTTTTTTTAACAAGAACATTAAGTTTCCGTAAATAGCTTAATTTGATTCTCTACTTCATCATCTACTATATTAATTACTTGCCTTTTTACAGAATAAACATCACTATTCTTTTCAAGCTTTAAGATAAACTCCTTAACGTCTAAATTATTATTAAACCTAACTTCTTTTTTATCTTTACTCATAATTAATACTCTTATTTTAATATTGTAGCTTTTAAAATATTTGTACCACGTAAAAATTCTTCTACATTCAAAGCTTTTTTACTCTCTTGCTGAAGTTTTTGCACTTGCAATATACCACTTCCACAAGCTATTTCCAGCTTATCGCTAATAACGGTGCCGGCAGTAAAGTGATGATTCGTATTTAAATATTCTGCTTCAAGGATTTTAATTACTTTATCATTATAACTAAAATATGCTCCGGGCCAGGGATTCATGCCCCTTATTTTACAATCTATTTTATATGCGGATTCATGCCAATTAATTTTTCCTTCTTCTTTAGTTAATTTATGAGCATACGTAACGCCCTCACTTGACTGTTTTATCGGTACTATATTATCAATATTTGCAAGTGTTCTTATTAGTAATGCAGCTCCTAAATTAGCACATTTATTGTGCAATTCCTCCAATGTTGTTCTTCTTTCTAAATCAAAATCTTCTTTCATCAATATATCACCTGTATCAAGCCCTGTATCCATACGCATAATACATACACTACTTTTCCGGTCACCCTCTATAATAGTACGCTGCAGCGGTGCTGCTCCTCTATGACGAGGCAAATCGGATGGATGGATATTAAGACAGCCGTATTTTTTAGCCTCTAATATAGCTTTCGGCACAATAAAACCATATGCAATAACAACTATAATATCTGCATTAATCTTATTAATTAGATTTACTATGTCATCATTACGAAGTGTAGAGGGAGTATAAACAGGAATTTGATGCTCAAATGCTAACTGATGTATAGGGGATTTAGCTAAGTTAAGTCCTCTGCCCTTAGCTTTAGGTTGCTGGGTCAAAACAACTTTAACTTCATGATGCATTATAAGTTTTTGAAGAGCGGGAACTGCAAATGCAGGCGTTCCCATAAAAATTACTTTCACACGATATTATTTTTAAGTTTCTTGAGCTTACGAAGTACCACATCTCGTTTTAAATTACTTAAATAATCAATCATGAGCTTACCTTCTAAATGATCATACTCATGCTGGATCACTCTTGCGAGCCAATCATTTGCTTTAAGCTCTTGCGATTTACCATGATAGTCTAAATACCTAATCTTTATAGATTCCGGTCTTGTCACCTCAATACGTTGCTCCGGTACTGAGATACAACCTTCATGAGCTGTAATTAGCCCTTCTGATTTTTCTATTATTTCAGGATTCACTATAAAAAGCGGATAAAAATCTTTTGGTCTTTCTACCGAATCATGATCTTTTATATCAATTACTAAAATACGTTTCAATACCCCTACTTGTACTGCTGCGAGTCCTGCACCGTCTTCATGGTACATAGTTTTAAGCATATCATCCATAAATTTTCGTGTTTGATCTGTAAACTCTAAAACCGGTTGAGATTTCTGCTTTAATCTATAATCAGGTGCTGTTACTATCGGTAATATTGACATAATTAAATCTTAATATTTTAGTTTAATATACCATAAAACCACCAAAATGTAAAGAAAGCAAACCTGCCTAATTCCGGCAATAGTTGTATAATAAACTCACCTATTTGCAATAATTTGTCGAATTAATAATTATTTAGTAACAAATAATAGCAAATATCAGATAACATGTTAATAAATAAAGATTGCATAAAATTAAGGAGGAATAGCAATGCATTGGGGTGATATTGAAGAAATTGCCGAACAACTCGAAGAACATTGTAGCGATCAGTATAATGAAAAAAAAATTTCATTATTAAAGCTAGAGAAACTGATTAGAGATTTAAAGGACTTTGCAGATGAAGAGAAACAAGTCAAAGAAGTTACATTAGAAGAAATTTTAGACAAATGGGAAGAATTACGCGAAGACATTAGAGAAATCGATTAAGTAGCTTTTGAGTTATTTTCAGGCATTTATAAATTAACTTTATAAAAATATATTATAATCAATAAAAATATAGCAACTGCCTGAAAAAAAACCCTTAAAGTCATTAACTTTGAACTAAATTTCTTATCACACTTTCCTCCAATAACCATTGACACTACCCCTATAATAAGAACCGAAACGGTTAAACCAATTGCAATTAATAACCACATCATAATTTATTACTCAATATATAGTTTCCTACATAAAGATTATATGCTTTTTCTCTTTTAAATCAATTATCTAATTAATATTTGAGATTTAGTTAAAAAATTAACTAAATCTTTACAAAAAAATAACAATTCTAGGGACACCAATATCTAATTGGTCAAATATAGATAATTCAACAATTACTTTAAAAGAAAAAGATATATTAGGTTCTTGCGTTCTTATTAATTTCCGCTTAAAAATATCTAAAAATACAAATAATTTAATTTTCTGCACGCAAGAACCTAGAGTATTTTGAGAAACCTAATCTAAGCTTTCTGAGTTACACTATATATATTATCTATCAGTTTAACAAAAACACCATTTCCTAAAACATTAGCACAAGTGATTACAGGATCACACAAGATATAAAGAGCTGTCATCAGAGACATCATATTAGTATTAAAACCTAGGTATTGTTCAAGTATAGGGAGCATTACAATAATTCCACCACCTGGTATAGCTGCTACTGAAAATTTTGCCAATACAAAATAAAAAGTAAAAATAAGATAATTAAATAAAGTAGGTTCAGCTAATCCATAACTTTTTAGTATAGCATAAGCTAAAATCGATATAGCGAAACAATAGCCAACAAAATGAATATTTACTGTTATTGGTACAACGGTACAAGCAAGTGGTCTATTATTTGTATTATTTTCCGCTCCTATTATACTAAGTGGCATACTTATAACACTAAACATTGCACTAAATCCACTTATAGATGCTGGCATCATATTACTGAGGCTAGCTATGAATTCCTTAACTTGAAAGTTACTTAAAATAAAATAAGCAAGAAAGATATAACCAAACTGAGCAAATGCGATTGTTACAAAAATAAACATATAATCTTTAATAATTATACCTAATACTTCATCAAACTGTAGTTTTACGATAAAGCCCATTATAAATACAAGGAATTATATAGATAAACAATCGCGATATTTTTGCAACAAATGCTTCTATCTTGAAAGCCAATCCAATTGCAATCTCAGCACAAAATTTTGAGGATATAAAGCCTAAGATAATACTACTAAATACGATTTTATCATTAGAAATAATATTCGGAAAATTAAGCAACCATAAAGGCTTTAAGCTATCATTTTCTATAGGAGAGATCATTGATAAATCGAATTGATATATGTATATACCTACATAATGACTTATGAAAGTGGAACAAAAATTAGACCCACATACTAGTAATAATATTAAGAAAACTATACGTGTTGCATCTTTGGCTAGCATTACAACAGATTTAAAAAGTAAGCCAAAAATAATTAAAGGCAGAAATAATCCAATTATAGATTTAATAAATAGACTTATTGAATATAATAACCTTTTTACTTCTAAACTCATTAGTGGGTTGAATAATATGATAGCTATGATAATAGCCATTAAAATAAGTGGCATTTTACGAAACATAAAACTTACCTAATAATAATTAGTTAATTTAAAGGGATGGATATATTTAAAAGAAAGATACAGAGATATCGTTACCTGCTTGCACCGGTTGTAGTAGTAAAGAAAGACTGGAAAGTGAATATTTGCATATTCATAAATTCAATATACAGCTATTATAGAGAGAAAAATTAGTGTTGCAATAATTTTTTAGAAGTTCTTTAGGAGGTATTGCTAATTAAAAGCAGAGTAGTTAATCAATTAACGTCATTGCGAGGAAAATTACAAAGTAATTTGACAAAACAATCGCAGAAATTTGTTGTTATTTCCTAAGATTTCCTATAGTACCGGACATTTTTTAAAAAATCCTTGATGTCGCCCCGGCGAAATCAGGACGGCATTGTTGCGTGGTTCAGTTTTTCCAGTGTTATCCCGTAGCTTGACCACGGGATCTATCAAAACAATAAAAATACTAGTATTTTTCACTGGATACCGCAATCAATTCGCGGTATGACAATGAAAAACTTGGAGTCTTTTTACAAAAACAACATAACCGTCCCACTTAACAACTACTATCCCTATTCATATTGTTCTAATCCCTCTTCCTCTAACTCACTATCTTCTTCGCTTTCAGAAGTTTCAGCAATTAAAGAGACAGATACGACTTTTTCACCGTCATCTAGCTTAAATAGGATTACGCCGCTAGTGTTACGTCCCGTAATACGCACTGACTCAAGTTTACAGCGAATTAACTTACCGCTATTGGTAATCAGCATTAGCTCATCATCTATTTTAACCGGCATAACACCGACGACTAAACCGGTTTTGTCGTTAATATCCATATTGATTATACCGCTACCGCCTCGATCGGTAATTCTATAGCCATATGCCGAGCTTCTTTTACCGAAGCCGTTCTCTGTAACTGTTAAGATGAATTCTTCGGAATTTGCCATTTCTAAAATAGAATCTGCAGCCAAAGTTACACCTAACTCTTCTAGGTTAAACTCCTCACCTTTAGCAATCTCAAGCCTTTTTTCCCATGGCACTGTTAAATAAGCATCTCTATCCTCTTTTGTACTGCTAATGCCTTTAAGCACGGTCATAGAAATTACGGAATCCTCCTTAGCAAGCTTCATACCTCGTACCCCGTCGGAAGTACGGCTCTTAATAACACGCAACGATTCAACAGGGAATCTTAAAGCTTTACCGGCTTTAGTGGCAAGTAAAATATGCTCGTCTTCTTTACATGGTTTTACGTCTATTAATTTATCATCCTCATCAAGCCTAATAGCAATTTTACCGCTCGACTGAATCTTTTTGAAATCTAATAAATCGCTTCTTCTGATATTACCCTTGGCAGTTGCGAACATAATGTTTAAATTATCCCATGCATCCTGATTTTCAGGTAGCGGCATAATATTCGTAATATGCTCATTTTCTTTCAGCGGTAATATATTAACCATCGGTCTTCCTTTACCTTGTGGATTACTTAAAGGTAATTTATACAGTTTTAAACTATAAACCTGACCGATATTTGAGAAGAACAACATCGGAGTATGAGTACTACCGACAAAAACTCGCGTGGTAATATCTTCATCACGCATTGAAATCCCGGATCTTCCTTTACCGCCTCGTTTTTGTGAACGATAGCTACTTAGAGGTACACGCTTGATATACCCACCAAGCGTTACGGTTACTACCATTTCTTCACGTTGAATTAAATCTTCTATATCTTGATCAAACTCACCGAATTCAATTGAAGTAAGACGAGGAGTTGCAAACTCTTCTTTAACTTTAATTAGCTCTTCTTTTAAAATTTCAAGTAATCTTGTACGAGAGCCGAGTATATTAAGATATTCGGTGATCTCCATAGCGAGGTTCTGTAACTCCTCTTCAAGCTTGTTTTTCTCCATAGCGGTTAGACGTTGTAGTCTCATTTCTAAGATTGCCTTAGCTTGTACCTCAGTAAAACTACATTTATCTTGCTCATTTAACATTGCTTTATCATCAACCAGCTTTACAAGAGATAGGATATTTAATGCTTCCCAGCTGCGTGCCATTAATTCTTGTTTAGCTGCATTCGGGTCATTTGCAGCTTTAATAATACGTATTATTTCATCAATATTACTAATGGCAATAGTTAGTCCTAGTAAAATATGTGCTCTATCTCTTGCTTTATTTAGTAAATATATAGTACGGTTAGTAATTACCACTTCTCTAAAACTAACAAAAGCCGCAATTACTTCTTTCAAATTCATCACTTTCGGTAACCCGTCTTTAAGAGCAAGCATAATAACACCGAAGCTAGTTTGTAGCTGCGTACATGCGTATATTTGATTTAAGACTACTTCCGCAACTACGTCTTTCTTTAACTCAATAAAAATCCTTACACCGTTTTTATTCGATTCGTCACGTAAATCACTTATACCTTCTATTCGCTTTTCCTTAACCATTTCAGCAATTTTCTCAACGAGCCTTGCCTTATTTACCATATACGGTATTTCGGTAATAATAATTGCTTGACGGCTATTACCGATATTCTCAATCTCGGCTCGACCTCGCATAATGATACTACCTCTACCGGTAAGATATGCCGATCTAATACCGCTAATGCCTACAATCATTGAACCTGTAGGAAAATCCGGTCCTTTAACGACTTCGAGTAAATCTAATATTTCTATATCATTATTATCTATATATAAACAGCACGCATCGATAACCTCACCAAGATTATGAGGCGGGATATTAGTTGCCATACCGACCGCAATACCTCCACTACCGTTAACCAATAAATTTGGAAACATTGCAGGAAGTACGGAAGGCTCTTCTTCAGAACCGTCATAATTAGGGTTAAAGCTGACAGTCTCTTTATCGATATCCTCAACAAGCTTATGCGAAACTTTGGCCATTCGAGATTCGGTATATCTCATTGCTGCCGCTGCATCACCATCCATCGAGCCAAAATTACCTTGCCCGTCGACAAGCGGCAGACGCAAGGAAAAAGCTTGTGCCATACGTACTAATGAATCGTAAATAGCACTATCACCGTGCGGATGGTATTTACCCATCACGTCACCGACTATTCTTGCGGATTTTCTATAAGGTTTGCTAGCATGATTACCGGCTTCATGCATGGAATAGATAATTCGGCGATGTACCGGCTTTAAGCCGTCTCGAACATCCGGTATAGCTCTACTTACTATAACGCTCATAGCATAATCAAGATAAGATACTTTCATCTCATCTTCGATATTTACCGGTACTAAACTAGAAGAATATTTATCAGTCACGATTACTTAGCCTTAAATTTAATTTAATAAATTATATTTAATTATAGAGACATAATAAATTTCTTTCAAGGATTGCTTGTATTTATAATTGTGGCATTGTTTCTAAGCTACCGATGTTATTCCTGCGAAAGCAGGAATCTAGTTTTTTAAGCAAAAAATATACTAAATTTTTATGTAATTTTCTTTATTTTATCATTTTTGACTGGATTCCCCGCTTACGCAGGAAGGTATTGTTGCGTGGATCAATTTTACCTCTGTCATCCCGTGTCTTGACCAGGAGATCCAGTTAAAAAACTAAAATTATTAGTATTTTTTATTGTTTTTATGGACCCCGTGGTCAAGCCACGGGGTGACACAGTGGATTTTACCGGTCCACACAACAATGCCTGTTTGTAGTGATGACTTAGGTATCTATGCAACAAGCTCTTTAGTCACTTGCAATGACGACATCAACCGTTTCTAGGCAATGACATAATCGTAAGAGTTAACAAACATATTAGAATTATTTTATACTTTCTAAATATACTGAACGTTGCTCTATTCTTTTTATATTATCTAATGTTACCCGTTCTTCTAACCTGTGTTTAAACTTAGCTCTTAGTTTTTCTAAATCTTTATTTTTCTTAGAAATCGGTAATATTTTAGATAATAATTTATTATTTTTGTTGAGCATGTAATTGCTCCCATGATTAAACTTAATTTGCTTAAGTTTCAACCACCAAAGATTTTAACCTTGGGTGGTTAGGGCGTTCAAAGAACCGTCACAGAACTATAATAGCTTTTAGATTTAAAGTTTACACCTTAAACCTTGGACATAGCTACTATCACCCCAACCATGACAAAGTTGAGGAGCATTTTTAAATGGATAATGCTAACCATCTGTGATAAAGGACTTCTACACCCAAGAATAACATTACTGCTATTCTTGCGGAAGGTTTTAATTAATTTTTTAAAAAAGTCAATTAGCTATCTATACAACAAGACTTGTATTATTGTATTAAGTTAAACTAACAAACCTCTATAAGGCTATGGTGGGAATCACCAATCAATATCCCGAAACCTTCCCCTTTGTTATCATTATGATTAAAATGATTGTAATTAAAATCATTTTTAGGACAACACAATTTGAATCTAATATCTTTAATACGAATTGTATCTATATAACTTGATTTAGTATCATATATCCATAAAACTTTTGCTCCATTCCAAACAACTTGCTTCTCATCCGACAACCTTATGGCTTTATAATTTTTAACTTTTAATCCATTAATTATAGTAAGAGTCAAATCATTTGTAATAATTTGAGGTCCAGCTCTAAGCAAAATCCTTGCCTCATCACTTGAAAAAGGAACAGTACATATATCGGTATACGAAGTATCAGTCGCAGTAAATATTACATTACCATATCTGTTTATTACTAGTCTTAAATCAACTGTGGGTTTTGTAACAGGCAATCCATTCGCCGGGCAAGCTATTGCCCCATTTAAAATACCGTAAGGATTACCAAATGTAATGGTATCACCATTTATTATCAAACTATTCTGATATACATAAAATTATAAATAAGCAAAGAAAATATTAATAAATTAATATTTCGCTTACTTATTATTACAAGTGGCGAAAAATTTTTTTGCATGGTTCGCTTTATGTCATTCTCGCGGAAGCGTTGTTGCGTGGATACCAATATCATTCCTGCGAAAGCAGGAATCCAGCATAAAGCGAGATAAATCGAGCTTTTAACTTCAAAAATTTGCTGTATTTTATACTTTTTTTCTGGATGCCCGCTTCCGCGGGAATGACATCGAGCCAGTTTTACCAAACCACTTAATAAAGCTTGTAGGTGATATAATGATAAATTTTAAGAATGTTCTTCTTCCTGCTGTTTATACCAAAGTTCAGCGTAATAGCCTTTGTGCCGGAGTAAGGTTTTATGGTTGCCTCGTTCAACTATATAGCAGTTATCTAAAACAATAATCTCGTCTGCATCGATAATAGTTGATAGTCTATGAGCAATGATAAGAGTAGTATGGTGGGCTGAGATCTCTTTAATACTTGCTTGAATTAGCTTTTCGGTTTTAGTATCAAGCGAACTTGTTGCCTCATCAAAAACATATATTGACGGATTTTTGAGTAACGTTCTTGCGATTGCAATACGCTGTTTTTCACCACCCGAAAGCTTCAAACCTCTCTCGCCTACCTGCGTCTCATAACCTTCGGGTAGCGTACTAATAAACTCATGAATATGAGCATTTTTTGAGGCTGCTATAACTTCGTCATAGCTTGCTGCATTATTACCGTATGCGATATTGTAATATATCGTATCATTAAACAATACCGTATCTTGCGGGACAATTCCGATAAATTTACGTAGCGTTCGTTGCGTGACTTCGCGTATATCTTGATTATCTATAGTAATGCTACCGCTGTTGATATCGTAAAATCTGAACAACAAGCGTGATATCGTCGATTTACCTGCACCGCTACTACCGACTACTGCGAGTGTTCTACCGCTCTTAATCGTAAAGCTTATATTATGCAAAATCGGGCGTTCCTGATTATAAGCGAAGCTAACATTCTTGAAACTAACTTCACCTGCTGAGATAATTAGCTCCTTAGCATCTACCGAATCTTGTACTTCTGCCGGTATATCTAACAGCTTAAACATATCTTCCATGCTGATTAAAGCACTTTTAATCTCTCTATAAGCAAAGCCGAGCATCGAAAGCGGAATTGATAACTGGAACAGGTAAGTATTAACCATAATTAAATCGCCGACGGTCATTTTATTCTGATGAACAGCATTTACCGAAAGTATCATTAAAGCCACAAGACTAAGCGAGATAATAACATCCTGCCCTATATTTAAAATCGATAGACTGTTAGTGGTTTTAGTTGCAGCTTGTTTATAAATTTGCATTGCTACATCAAATTTCTGTGCCTCATATTCTTCATTTCCGAAATATTTTACAGTCTCAAAATTCAGTAAACTATCGATCGCTCTATTATTGGCTGTGTTATCGCTTTGGTTCATTTCTCGTGCAAAAGAAATTCGCCAAGTACTGATTTTGAAAGTATAACCAACATAAACTATCATGGTTATTAAGATAGTCACGGCAAACCAAATACCATACACATACCACAACATCCCGCTTACAAGTATTATTTCTACACTTGTTGGAACGATATTAAATAACGAAAACCTTAGCACCGTTTCAATACCTTTAGTACCCCGCTCTATTGACCTACTTAAGCCTCCTGTTTTTCTAGTAATGTGAAAACGCATACTTAAATTATGCATGTGCTTAAAGACATTTAGAGCAACTAAGCGGGTTGCTTGATGCCCTACTTTTGAGAAAATAATATTTCGTAATTCACTGAAAATTTGGACCAGTATTTTTGTTCCGCCATATGCAACAATAATACCGATAATAACCGAAAGAGCAAAATTTTTATTTAGACCGTCTATTATATATTTATAAACAATCGGAACAAAAATATTTATTACTTTAGCTATGACTAGAAAGATAAGAGAGGTAACAATACGTAGGCGTATATCAAAATCTTTCGACCATAAATAGGGCAGAAGTAGATAGAATGAATTTTTGTGGTTGTTGTGGTTAGGCATTGTTATTCAGCGTCATACCGCGACTTGATCGCGGTACCCCAAAATTTACTTTAAAAATTCTTCGTATAAATCCTTCCAATCAGGATTACTAAAATTAATTAAATCTCACTTCCATTTTTTTATATTCTTTTAAACGTTTTTCACAACCAATTGCAAGGTTTATATCATTAAACTGCTCAAAATAAACTAATTTATCTATATCGTATTTTGTGGTAAAATTTTTTGTGAACTTCTGTTTATGTTGCCAAATACGCCTGATAATATTATAAGTAACACCAACATACTACGTACCATTACATTTATTAGAAAGTATATAAACGTAATATTCTTTCATTTTATAACACAAGTTGCTTGTATATTTTTTTGGATCCCACGATTAAGTCGCGGGATGACATTTTAAATACTCTTCTTCGGTTGCCATTCCAGCAACTTATCTAGCCTTCCCTCTTTTTCAAGATTAAACAAATCATCACACCCGCCAACATGCATATTATCTATAAATATCTGTGGAACAGTTCTTTTACCACCGGATTTCTTAATAAATTTTTCTTTCTCTGCCTGAGTAAAATTACTGACTTCAATTTCCTCATAAGCAACATTTTTCTCATCAAGCAATGCTTTAGCTTTTATGCAATAAGGACAACTCGCGAGAGTATAAATAATAATTGTGTGTAATATAGCTTTATTCATAATGTTATATTTTTTTGTTAGATTTTAATATATTATCTTAAACTATAGTTTTTAAAGCAAGTAAAAATGCATGAATCATTTTTCTATTATCTCAGAATATAAACCGGCAGGCGATCAACCAAAAGCAATAGCTGAAATTATAGCAGGGTTAAATAGTAAAAAACGCTCACAAATGTTGCTTGGTATTACGGGGTCAGGCAAAACTTTTACTATGGCAAATATTATAGAGAGAACTAATCGCCCTACTCTCATAATGGCACATAATAAAACTTTAGCTGCTCAAATTTATTCAGAAATGAAGTCGATTTTTCCAAAGAACGCCGTTGAGTATTTTGTCTCATATTATGATTACTACCAACCCGAAGCTTATATAGCACGCACCGATACTTTTATCGAAAAAGATTCATCAATTAATGAACAAATTGATTTAATGCGTCATTCTGCTACAAGATCGTTATTAGAGCGTCGTGATGTTATAGTAGTTTCTTCCGTTTCCTGTATTTACGGGCTTGGCTCGCCTGATCTATATTACCAAATGACCGTTAATCTAGAACCTGGTAAAATCTACCCTCGTGATAAACTACTAAATGATCTGATAAATCTACAATATGAACGTAACGATATAGGGTTTGAGCGTGGCTGCTTTAGGGTGAAAGGCAACAACATTGATATTTTCCCCTCACATTATAGCGATAAAGCTTGGCGTTTATCGTTTTTCGGTAATGAACTCGAATATATCCACGAATTTGACCCCCTAACAGGTGAAAAACTTGCTCAGCTTGATAAAGCTATAGTCTTTGGTAATTCACACTTTGTGATGCCACAAGAGACGGTCAATAGTGCCATATCAGATATTGAGGAAGAATTACAACAACGCTTAGAGTTCTTAAAGTCGCAAGATAAACCGCTTGAAACTCAAAGGCTAAATCAACGTACTCAATATGATCTTGAAATGTTAACGGAAACAGGAAGCTGTAAAGGCATTGAAAATTATTCGAGATTCTTTACCGGTCGTAATGCCGGTGAGCCACCACCAACATTATTCGAGTACTTGCCGGAAGATGCGTTATTATTTGTTGATGAAAGCCACGTATCTGTACCACAAATTAAAGCGATGTATAACGGCGATCGAGCAAGGAAAGAAGTATTGGTAGAGCATGGGTTTCGTCTGCCTTCTGCTCTTGATAACAGACCTTTAAAATTTGAAGAATGGGAAAAATTTAGACCGCAAACCGTTTTTGTATCAGCAACCCCTGGACCGTTCGAGTTAGAAGAAACCGAAGGCACTGTAGTAGAGCTGATTATCAGACCTACGGGACTGCTTGATCCTGAATGTATTATAAAGCCGGCCACCAAGCAGGTTGAGGATTTAATTAGCGAAATTCAAGCCACTGTCGCTAAAGGCTTCCGTGTTTTAGTCACCACCTTAACTAAAAAAATGGCTGAAGATTTAACCGCCTATTTGCAGGAACTAAAATATAAAACTTCCTACTTGCATTCTAACGTGCATACTCTAGAACGCATCGAGATTTTACGAGATTTAAGACAAGGTACTATCGATATTTTAGTCGGTATTAATCTATTAAGAGAGGGGCTTGATATCCCTGAATGCGGCTTAGTTGCTATACTTGATGCAGATAAAGAGGGATTTTTACGGTCGGAAGTATCGTTAATACAAACAATCGGAAGAGCTGCAAGAAATAGTGAGGGCAGAGTTATACTTTATGCCGATAAAATGACTAAATCTATCGATAAAGCTCTTAGTGAAACGTTGCGTAGAAGGCAAATTCAGCAGGAATATAATGAAAAACACGGCATAATTCCCAAGACTATCAACCGTGCTATTCACGCTTTAGCAGAACTTGAAAAAGTTGGTAGTAAGCTTAATAAAAAACAAGCTCATACTTTATTTGATAACCCTGCTAAGTTAAAAGCTCATATCGACAAACTAAAGAAAGAAATGCTTAAAGCCGCAAGTAATCTTGAATTTGAACAAGCCGCAAAATGTCGAGATCAGCTAAAAACTCTAGAAGCTGCAGCACTTGAGTTGAGTTAAACCCGATTGTCACCCCGTGGCTTGACCACGGGGTCCAGTAAAAAAATATCAATATAACAATTTCTTAAAACTAAAAGCTCGATTTATTTCGCTTTTTTCTGGATCCAGTGGTCAAGCCACGGGATTGACACCCAGCAAGTTTTTCTATCCATACAACAACGCCCATTAACAACACTTAAAGCTTTTCCTATGATACGGTGATAAGCCGTATGTATTAATAGCTTCTATATGCTCTTTGGTACCGTAACCAGAATTTTTGTGCCATAAATATTGTGGAAACTTAGCACTGAATTCTAGCATCAAACGATCCCTAGTAACTTTTGCGATAATAGAAGCTGCTGCAATCGATAACGATAAATTATCACCGTTAACTATACTGATAAATCTTTCATCACTAAACTGCATATTACCGTCAACTAAAACTATTTCAGGCTTAACATTAAGATTTGCTGCAGCAATAGAACAAGCTTTTTTAGTTGCCTCTAATATATTGATCTTATCAATTTCGGTGTGGGTAATAATAGCAACTGCCCAAATATAATTACTCGTTATTTGCTCATATAATAGTTCTCTTTTCTTTTTAGAAAGCTTTTTAGAATCCTTAATGCCCTGTATAATATTAGCGTTATCTATTATAACGGCACTTGCGACCACCGGACCTGCTAGCGGTCCTCTACCTGCTTCATCTATACCTGCTACAATATAGTTATGATATTTTTTTCAAAATGTAATAGGTCTACTTCCATAATTGTATTTTTTAATTTTTAATGTATACTCGTTTAACTTGAAAAATTGATATCGCTGCATGGAATTATGTCATGCCCGCTTTTTCGCGGGAATGACATAAATGAGCCATGCAACAAAACCTAAAATAATATAGAATTTTAAAGTGCAAAATTATTTTCAATTATTAGGACTTCCACAAGAGTATAATATTGATTTAAAGATATTAGAAAAGCAATATTTTGCTATGCAGGTAAAATATCATCCCGATAAAGCAAAAACTTTGCAGGAAAAGGAACAAAATCTAATTACTGCGGCTCAATTAAATAATGCTTACTCTACTCTTAAAAATGCCTTAAAGCGTGCTGAATATATGCTGCTTTTACAAAATATAAATTTAAATGACGAAAAAACACGTAGTTTACTTTCGCCGCTAGAATTAAGCATATTTTGGGATGAAATGGAAATAATCGAAAATACTATCTTATTTAGTGATTTAGAAAAAATAAAAGATAAGTATGAATTAATGAAAAAGCAAGAAATTGATTCTTTAAAACAAGCCTTTGAAGAACAAAATCTATCAGACGCAACTATAAAAACTAGCAAGCTTAAATATATTGGGACATTGCTGCATAAACTGCAAGAAAAAATAAAATCATGCAAATAATAGACATTAGGGAACCGGAGCAAGCTGATTTTAAGCAAGAACAGCAAATAGCAGTCGGTATCGATTTTGGCACTACTAACTCATTAATAGCTATTGCAACTAATAGAAAAGTGAAAATTATTAAATCTATAGATGATAAAGAATTAACCCCAACTACTATAGATTTCATAAATAACAATTTTACTATAGGTAATAATAAAGGACTCCGGTCTATTAAAAGACTATTCGGTAAAACATTAAAAGAAATTCTGAATACTCCAGCACTTTTTTCTTTAATTAAAGATTATTTAGACGTAAGTAGTAGTGAGCTTAAGCTAAATTTTGCCAATAGAAGAATAAGGATTTGTGAAATTGCAGCAGAAGTTTTTATTTACCTAAAAAATCAAGCAGAAGAGCAATTAAAGACTCACATAACTAAAGCAGTTATAACCGTGCCTGCACATTTTAACGATGCAGCAAGAGGCGAAGTAATGCTTGCGGCTAAAATAGCAGGTTTTGAAGTATTAAGGCTAATTGCCGAACCTACTGCAGCTGCCTATGCTTACGGCTTAAATAAAAACCAAAAAGGTTGTTATTTAGTATATGACCTAGGCGGCGGCACTTTTGACGTATCTATTCTTAATATACAAGACGGTATTTTTCAAGTGATAGCAACAAACGGCGATAATATGCTTGGTGGCGACGATATAGATGTAGTAATTACACAATATCTTTGTAATAAATTTGATTTACCTAATTCTATAGATACTTTACAACTTGCAAAAAAAGTAAAAGAAACTTTAACATATAAAGATAGTTTTAATAATGATAATATATCAATTAATAGGCAAATATTAGAACAATTAATTTTGTCTTTAGTAGAACACACTATCAATATAGCTCAAGAATCTTTGGAACAAGCAGGAAATCCAAATATAGACGGAGTTATTTTAGTAGGAGGTACAACCCACATTCCTTTAATAAAAGACGAATTATATAAAGCATTTAAAGTAGATATTCTATCAGATATTGATCCTGATAAAGCAGTTGTATGGGGGGCTGCATTACAAGCAGAAAATTTAATAGCACCCAATACAAATTCTTTATTAATTGATGTAGTACCTTTATCGCTGGGTATGGAATTATATGGCGGTATAGTTGAAAAAATCATTATGCGTAATACTCCAATTCCTATTTCGGTAGTAAAAGAATTTACGACTTATGCCGATAATCAAACCGGTATACAATTTCATATATTGCAAGGTGAACGTGAAATGGCTGCCGATTGCCGCAGTTTAGCCCGATTTGAGTTAAAGGGACTTCCGCCTATGAAAGCAGGAAATATTAGAGCTGAAGTTACTTTTGCTATTGATGCAGACGGTATATTATCCGTTTCTGCTTATGAAAAAATCAGCAATACATCGCATACTATAGAAGTAAAACCAAATCACGGTATTGATAAAACAGAGATTGATATTATGTTAGAAAATGCTTATAAAAATGCTAAAATAGATTATACTACAAGATTATTACAAGAAGCAGTAATTGAAGCAGAGGCTTTAATCTCTAGCATAGAACGTGCTATAGCAGAATTAACAACTTTATTATCGGAAAGTGAGATATCTATAATTAATTCTTTATTAGATAATATAAAAGAAGCTGCACAAGCTAGAGATCGGATCTTAATTAATAATTCTATTAAAGAGTTTAAATCCAAAATAAAAAAATCTATGGACACAAAGCTTAATATAATAATTAATGGTGTACTAAAAGGCAAAAATATCAATCAAATTAAATAATCTCAGTTATATATAAAATATTATATATCATCGAACTAATTTAGATAAGGAAAAATACGAAGAATGTCAGGAAAAATAAAAGTAACATTTATTATAAATGATGAAGAAGAAAAAACAGTAGAAGCACCGATAGGGCTTTCTATTTTAGAAATTGCCCATAGTAACGATCTAGATCTTGAGGGAGCTTGTGAAGGATCGCTTGCTTGTGCTACTTGTCACGTTATTTTAGAAGACGAATGTTACAACAAATTAAAAAAACCTACGGAAGCAGAGGAAGATATGCTTGACTTAGCCTTCGGTCTTACCGATACTTCTAGATTGGGATGTCAAATTATTTTAACCGAAGAATTAGACGGCTTAAAAGTACGTCTTCCTTCTGCTACTCGTAATATAAAATTATAATGGATTAAAAAAGTGATACGTAAAATACTTCTTTTTGTGTTTTTAGCCTTTACTATAATATGGTTTGCCACTGCATATACTATAAAAAATAACGTTGTAAGTTTAATTAAAAATTCTGGATCCGATAATCGTAAGATATCTTATAATGCAATTAAGTTTTCAGGCTATCCTTTTAATTGGAAAATTACCATAACGGATCCTAAAGTAAAATTAATTGATCATGTAAATTCTAAGGAATTTACATGCGAAAATATTATCCTAAATATAGCTTTTAGTACTAAAAGAGCCGCTCTTAATTTCGGTCCTTTTATTAAAGAAGTCGATAATTACGGCGATAAAACATTTACCTATGATGTACGCAGCAATGATGACATAAAGGGTATAGGAAAATTTAATAAACCTTTATATAAAATATCAAAAGATGATAATTTAAAAGAAATATTAAAATCAATGCAGTTAAATAATAAAGCATTATCGATATTTAACGATAATAAAGAAGTCGTTCAAATTAATGATTTAGCATTGCTTATAAAAAAACAGAATCTAGCAAGTGAGGAAAATATATCCTTATTCTTCAGTATGAATTATTATTCAGAAAAAGATATTTTGAATTTTAAAAATGCTAATTTAGATATTGCTGCTTCTTTAAAATTTGCTGAAGATGAAGAAGATTCAGCTATTTTACAAAATTTTAATATAGAAAGATTTATTTTTACTTGTGATAATGATTCTAAAGTTAATTTAAACGGTGCTTTACAATTCTTTGCCAATAAATTACCGAAAGGAAAATTATATTTTGAGCTGGAAAATTATAATTCCATAGTTGATAAATTATTACCAAATAACATTATTTTTTCTAAGAAAATAATTAAAACAATTATTGCTAAAGCAATTAATAAAGCTTCCGACGAGCAATTAAATACAGATCAAAATGATGCAAATTCGGCTTATAACAATATAGCAAAAGCTAAGTTTGATATTGAGTTTTCAGATAAAGGAATAAATATCGGTTCTATTAATTTACTAGAACTAAAACTTGGTAAACATAAAGAAGACCAAAACACCGAAAATAATCCAAATTAGTTTTATGAATAATTTTAAACTAGCTACTATTATTAGCCTATTTCTTATTTGCAGTAATATTTATGCTGCTTCAAAAGTCATTAAAATCGGTACCGGCTCTATTTTAAAAGGATATTATGCTATTGGACTTGATTTATGCAAGACTATGACAAATGATGCTAAAAATAATGAACATATTAAATGCGAAGTTGTTGCAACAAACGGCAGTATAGAAAATTTAAAATTATTACAACAAGGCAAAATTGATTTAGCTCTAGTGCAAGCTAATATTGCAGTAGAAGCATATGAAGGCATAGGTTATTATCACGATCAAGAAAAAATGCAAAATTTACGTCAGGTACTTAATCTACATGATGAGTTTTTTACGGTTATTGTAAAAGATGAGGATAAAATAAAAGTTTTTGCTGATATTGACGGGAAAAAAATAACTAACGGTCCGGCATTTTCCAGTAGTAATATTACTTATGATGCTATAAGTTCTTTATATAAATTTTCTAAAGAACCTGAAGAGATACACATTAATTATGAAGATTCTATTGATAAATTCTGTAATAAGGCAATAGATGCTATAATAATGATGGTTGGCCACTCTAACCCCTTAGTAAATTTAATAGCTAATAAGTGTGAAGTTGATTTCATTTCAATTGAAAATGATAAAATAGCAGAATTAATAAAACAAAATAGAGCGTTTCATAAAGCTATACTTCACAAGGGCTTATATCCAGGGATTACCGATGATCAAACTACAGTCAAAGTATCGGCAATTCTAATAACTAGAGATGAGGCGAATCGTGATATTTTAGATAAATTTATCGGATCTTTTCATAGAAACGTAGCAAATTTTAAACTTTCTCATTACTTATTAAATAACCTCGATATTCACTATTTTGCCGATACTAAAAATTTTGTTCTACCAAAACATGATTCAGTAAGAAATAAAAACTAACAATATCTTATGTCTGAAAATACTATATTTAAAAATATACTTATACCTATAGACTTAAATGATAAAAAATCTATAAAAGGTATTCTTTCTAAGGCTTTAATGCTTGCAACGAACTTTCAAGCAAAATTACATTTTATGTATGTAATTCCTGAATTCGGTACGAAAATGTTTGCAGATTATTTACCTAAAAATTGGAGAACCGAGAAAAAAGAAAAGTATCAGACTCAAATTAAAGAACTTATAAAACAATATATTCCCGATGAAATTGAAACAGATTATTATATAGGTAGCGGTGCCGTTTATGATGAAATAATTAAGCACTCTAATGAAATTAAAGCCGATTTAATAATAATCTCTGCAGTCAGACTACAATTAAAAGATTATATGCTTGGACCTAATGCTTCTAAAATCGTCCGTCATTCAGATATATCAGTTTTAGTAGTAAGAGACGAGTAATAAGTATTATTTATGGTTCTTACGTCATTCCCGCAAGGCATTGTTGCGTGGACCTGCTTTTCCGTCATTGAGAGAAGAATTACGTAGTAATTCGACGACGCAATCCAGTAAAAAATTCTGATTTACAGAATTTTTGTATTATTTTTTCTGGATTACCGCGTCGCTTCGCTCCCCGCAATGACGATTAGGTATCCACACAACAATACCATGCGAGATAACATTCATTAACCGTACATGGAATACTAATAACTTACAACTTCACTTTCAACTTTACAAAGCCTTGGTGGCTTTGGTATTGCTTTTGTAAGTGGCAGTTATACTCTAAAGTCACACTTATATTACCTTTTTCAGTTAAAACGCTAGCACCAATATGATAACCGACTTTAGGCTGTTTTGGTAATGCGATAGTTTCATTAATTTCTTTATCTTTCAATTTTACTTTAGCATTAAGATTTTTACTCTTATTGTTAAAGTAATTTTCTACAGAAGCTTGAAGTGCAGGGGCATAACATTAAAACCTTTAGCTATTTTCTGCAGTGCTAAAGCTTTATTAATTACTTTTTGAGTGTGGCTTTGAGTCTCATTTGCTCAGCTGCTGCAGTTTGTCTATCGTTATTATTAGCTACCACTGCTTCTACTTGTACGATCTACATTAAACTTTAAATTTTCTTCCCTATGTCTTACTCAATTTCCTTAACTGCACCCGGTACAACCACAACTACAGTAGATGTTGCTGCTCTAACTTCCTTACTTCTGTTATCTAAATTCTTTTCAGATGTTTTTAAAAGCTTATCTATAGCATCTTTAATACCATCTAAATCAGCAATACGATTTTGATTTTTAAATTCATCAAACTTTTTTAGTAAATCCTTAGCATTAATGCTACTTACTAAAGTAACTATAACTTTTTGATCATATAAAGTGGTTATACGACTTGCATTTCTATCTTGTTCAGAAAACAATGCTTTACTAAAAGCTTTTTGTCTTTGATCAGTTATTTCATTTTCTGAAATTCTTGTTGAAGCTAAGTCTGTCGTGCTATCCATTAAATTTGCTTTAGTTACAGCTAATATGTTATAGAAATTCATTAATTGGTTTACATTTACTTCCGGTTTTTTTCAATTGCTTTTAAATCAACATAGTTAACTTCAGTATTAACTAAAAGTTGAGTTATATTTTTACTGTCACCAAGCCAGTTTGTTTTAGCAGCATTAAAATCATTTAAGGTTTGAGGGTCTACTGTATTAATTTTGTTATTAACAGCTTTATTAACTATTAAATTTACTTAATCACTAAAGGATAAATTATTGAATTTATTAACTATATCTTTTACTTGATTATTTAGAAAACCTTCTCCTAAAATTTCAGATTTCGTATTTATAAACTCTATTCTATCAATAACCGGTGCTATTTTTTCTAATGCTAATAAGGTTGCTGTTTTTACTTTTTCTTTAGTAACCGGTTCTTGCATAGATTCAGGAACATTTTTAAAGACCCAATCTAATCTTGTAGCTTTCTGCTCTTCTTCATTTAATAAATTAGCAAAAAAATCTCCATTAGCTACTATAGCTCTAGCTCCTTGATTCAGCTCTTGATCTTTCATTAGTAATGCATATGTTAATTTTGCTTTTGCTTTTATATCAGCTCTATTGGGTTATCTGCAGAAAACATCTTAGATAATTTCTGGTTATATTCTTCACTTAATGCATTAATATCTATATTACCGACGTCTATAGCGGCTTGTAATCCAGGCTTAACTTGAGTTTCAATAATATCCTCAGTCAACATCATACATATTATAGGTGCAATATCTTGTTTAACACCCAATAATATCATTGCAGGATTTGGAAATTTTGGAGCTACGGCTACCGCTTCTACTTCTGCTTTCTTTTTAGGTACATGAAGTACTGTATAAAATACTTGATAATCCTTGATTAACTTTTTAGTTGCTTCTTTATCAACTTCATATTGTTGTTTTTCTGCTTCAGTTAATCCATTAAAATGTGCTTGCTCTGCTGCTAATAAATCCGCATCTTTTTGTTATCTTCTTGCTTCTTTTTGTTTAGCTAATTCTGCTTTTTGTTCATTTCTCTCTTTTTGTATTGCTCCTTTATTTTTCTTAAATTCTGTAAATAAATTATAATATTCTTTTAATTTACCAGCTAAATCATTTAATTTTACTACATCTAAGCCATTTATTTTTGTAAGATTTTTTATATCAAATACTGCATTAACCATTATAGCAGATACATCACCACGAGCAATGCGTGCCCCTAGAGTAGAGGCGGCGGTGGTGGAAGCGGAGTGCCAACACCTCTTACCGGAACCCACCGCACCAAGAGATACTAACTGCTTATTAGCATCTTCTTTCTTTGTATATTCAAGACTACTTGCAAGCTTATTCATAGTTTTTGTATTAAAACCTTTAATTAAAGATTTCATATCATCATTAGATAAATTTTCTGTAATAACTCCAAGCTCTTTTAATACGCTATATTATATTCTGTTAAAGCCTTATGACCTAAAGGTTTTACACCGTCTATATTTTTTGCAAAAGAATCAAACTTAATTTCTGTCATTGCCATTAAATATTTTGCAAGACGCTCTTCATCCATTAAGTTTACTAATTTCTTAATCGCTACGTCATTCGGTCTTTGAGCATGTATTGCAGCAAAATTATTATTAACATATCCTTTATAAGCCATTAATAAATCTTCTTTTTGTTTAACCGTAACCGTAGGCATTTAATTTATTTCTTTAAAGAATGACGAATTTCCTACTTCAGAATATTGAAAAGTTTTTTTATCTTCTTTAACGTTTTGATCCAAAAAGTTATTACTGAATAAAATATGCTTGACTTCATCAGACGTAAGCCCACTACTAAGCAAATTATTTAAAGCTGCCTTTTTTAAAGCTTGCAGATAATTCATCAACTATAATAGTTTTTATACGATCTTATTTTTCCGGTATAACTTCTAATTTTCTATTTATCTGTATGTTTTTTACTTACTCTTACAATGCAGCAAAATCATTATCTTTTAAGATAGTGTTTAAAATTTCATTTTCTTCAATCGCAGTTTTAGGTTTATTAAACCCTATACTAACCTCTAGATTCCTTGCTGCCGGTTCATGAGCTGGCATTCCCACCATTGGAAGCCCGATTCTGTTATTTCTAACTACTTTCTCTTGGAGCATCATCAATACCTTTTATTAAGCCATCTTTTTCTGCTCTAAGAGCAATATGTCCTAAGTTGGTATTGTGAGTATCAAAATCTCTTGTAACAATTTCTTTTAATGCTCTACGATCTGCTTCTACAACTGTTTTAAAATTTACGTTCGCTACCAAATTTTTTATACCTTCAACTGAGCTTGTCCGGTTAAAGCTGTATATGATGCATTTTTAGTTAAAATATCAGCAATAGCTATATCTGCAACTTATAGGCATAGCTGTCATAATAGCCGCGTTAGCACAGCTAAGTAAGAATAATTTTGTAAGTTTAGAATTTATAATAATCGTAATGTTTATTGTTAATAGTTAGTTAATTTATATACATGCAAGCTATATTATTAAAATGTTCATTATTTTTAAAATGATTTATAATGGTTATGATAGGGTAATGGTTATTACATGTAGGGGATATTATTAAGCTTCGGAGTGTTATGTCATTCCCGCGTATGCGGGAATCCATAAAAATAACTTCACTATTGATATAGAAGTTACATATTTGATAAAATAAGTATATAAAAAATAAGTTTTTTATATACTTTACTGAATTCCAGCCTTCGCGGGAATGACATTAGACTATAAGGTATATACTTTGTCTCTCAAAACCAAATTACTTTTTATTACAATCAGTGGCATTATAATATTATATTTTGCTATTCCTCCTGCTCCATTGCTTAAAGATATAAGCTTCTCACAAAGAGTATTTGACCGAAGCGGCGAGTTAATGCGTATTTCGCTTTCTAAAGACGATAAATATAGGATATTCACTCCTATATGTGAAATACCGGCAAGTTTTATAGAAGCAGTATTGTTATATGAAGATAGGCATTTTTATAAACATTTCGGCATTAACCCAGTTTCTTTAGCCAAAGCTTTTTATTCTACTTATTTACAGAATAATCGTAAAATAGGCGGCTCTACTATAACAATGCAAATAGCACGTTTAAGATATGGGGTAAACTCTTCTACTATTCTTGGTAAAATCCATCAAATCATTAAAGCTATTCATGTAGAGCTACATTATTCAAAAAATGAAATCCTAGAAGCTTATCTAAACCTAGTGCCGTACGGTAGTAATATTGAAGGGATAACAGCCGGTAGTTATATTTACTTCAATCGTGACCTAAAAGATTTAAATGTGCTCGATATTCTAAGCCTTGCAGTAATCCCACAAAATCCTCTTAAAAGAGGCGGGAATGATATTAATATTTTTAAAGCACGTAAATATCTATTTACTGAGTGGCTAACGACTCACCCACAAGATATTATTTATAATAAGTTAATTAGTTTGCCGATTAAATTTAATCAAAATAAAAATCTTCCTTTTATCGCACCGCATTTCACTTTAGATATCCTAGCAAATAATGATAGTCCTATTATACATACTACTATAGATAAGAATCTGCAAACTACTATAGAAAAGCAGGTGCAGCTATATATTAATAACCTGAAAAAATACGGCATTAATAATGCTTCCGTAATTCTTATTGATTTTACTACTATGGAAGTGCTTGCAAGCATTGGTTCAGGTGATTTTTTTAATAACGATATTTGCGGACAGATTAACGGCACTAAAAGCCATCGATCTCCAGGCTCAGCTTTAAAACCGTTTGTCTATGCACTTAGTTTTGATCAATCGCTAATACATCCCTTAACTTTACTAAAGGATACACCTACTTACTACGATCATTATAAACCGGAAAATTTTGATAGCAGATTTACAGGAGGATTAAGTGTTAGAGAATCGTTAATAAAGAGCCGTAACGTACCTGTAATATTTCTAGCGTCTAAGTTAAAAAATCCGAATTTTTATGAGTTCTTACAACAAGCAAAAATTAGCGGCTTACGAAAACCTGAACATTACGGCTTATCTATAGTACTCGGCACAGCAGAAATTACTCTTGAAGAGTTAACTACTCTTTATGCTATGCTTGCTAATTTCGGTACTTATAAACCGCTTAGGAAAATGCTGTCTACGTCATTGCGAGGAGAGGCAAAGCTAGGGTGCGACACTCTAGAACAAAATAATACAAACTCTACTAGATTGCCACACTCCGAGCAAATGCTCGCAACGACAATGATATCACCCGAAGCAAGCTATTTAACTCTTGATATTATAAAAGATACGACTCGTCCTATTACCTATAACAATACAAAGCATAACTTACCGATTTATTGGAAAACAGGTACTTCTAGCTCATTTAGAGACGCACTGAGCGTAGGCATATTCGGAAAATACGTACTTGCCGTTTGGGTTGGAGATTTCAAAGGGCAAACTCACGGAACATTTACAGGTAATATTTCTGCGGCCCCTTTATTCTTTAATGTTATAGAATCAATAGCCCAGCCAAATAAAGATAAGGATTTAATCCTTTCAAAAATTAATGAACTAAATATTACTAAAGTAAAAGTTTGTGCAGATACGGGAGATATCGATAACGATATGTGTCCGGTTAAAGCAGAATCCTTATTCATTAAAGGCAAATCACCGATCAAACAATCCGGTATTTATAGAAAAATATTGATAGATTTAAAAACCGGTATGCCTGCTTGCAACTTTATTCAAGGACAAACAGAATATAAAACCGTAAATTTATGGCCGACGGATATGCTTTCAGTTTACCAAAAAGCAGGAATACATATATTACCGAAACCGATACCCACAAACCATTGCAATAGGTTGATAAATTGGCATCATCAGAAACCTAAAATTATATACCCATTAAGAAATTCCATACATTCAATTAAAGATAGTGATAATATTACTTTTAGTGCGATTAGCGATAATAAAACCAATAACATTTTTTGGTTTGTAGATAATGAATTAATAGCAACCGCAAAATCAAACGAACCTGTAATATGGAAAGCAAAAACCGGTGAATTTATTATTAGAGCTATAAGTGATAGCGGCGAAAACGACAGTATAAAAATTTATATTAAAGAATAAATTAGTGGTTATATATGAAATCTAAAATTCCCACAGAACTTGATATTAAATCTTTAACAGCAGAAGAAACTGCTCTTGATTCTTTAAAAAGAAAATATTCTAAATTGATTGACTGAAGTTCATTATTCACTAATACAAGTAGGAAAAACATCAAAAGCTACAGTAGTAATAGGATTAACCTTATAGCGGAAAAAACACATTTTTAAACACTCTTGAAAACAACCTCAAGATTATCGAAAACGGTGAAGAATTTACATTTGATAAATTATTTGATTTTGAAACAACGCCGAAAATTAAGCATAAATATGAACCAGCTATATATATTTGAAATTGCAGAAAAAGTATTTTGGGAATGCTCTAACGAAGTACCCGATCCAGTTCAAGAGTTAATCAATGTATTTTTCATTAAAACGCTAGTTCAAATGACCGATAAATTAAAATCCCCTAATATCTTTAACAGGATCATAAAAGACTTTAAAAAGTTTTTCCCTTTAGAAGAATACAAAAAATTAAAAGGAAATTTTACATGCGTAATAACCCAACATCATGAAAACATTATATCAATGTTACAAAATAGCATTGCTATTAACAAAGATATATTAGAATCCTCTGATATAAAATTTTTCTATAAACCTACTTCTCAAGATGAAGAAATACAGCTTACCCCAGAGCTAAAAGCTCTAGAAGAGATAGCAAGAGTACAAAATTTAGAGCTAAAGAATCTCAGTTCATTTCTAAAGGAACAAAACAGTCTTATAGAAAATTTATATATACAAATACAGATAAATTTATAATATATAATTAATACTATCCAATCAATTTTCAGAGATTTTAATATATCTACATCTCTTAACTGTGTAAAATTTTCAGATAATAATAACTATGATGAGTATGTTAAAACCATATTTACCAAGTTCTTCAATACAATATCCAGCTATAAAAACACTATTGCTTATTTTGAAGGATTAACATAATTATCGGAACTGCAAACTATTATCAAACAAACAAGATAATCACCTTATAGAGGCAATATTTCAAATTTTAGACTCTATTGAGAAATTCACGGATAATAAGACGGGTATTCAAGCATACCGATATGTATTAAACCTACAAATTAAAGAATTATCATTATTTGAAGAAATGCTATCTACACCACATGGTCTCAATCCAATGAGTGCTATAATTGCTTAATTAAAATATGTGATTTATTCGTACAAAATAACTATCTATCGTCGATAAAAAATATAAAACCTGAAAATAATAACCAGTGCAATATTATCAAGAAGCCATAAAGTGGTTAAGTAAATATCCTGACAAGACGGAAGTAATGCAAACTATCGCTAGCTGCTACTCTAAAATAGGCGATATATTAAGCGAAGAAGCAGATTATAAGGGAGCTTTAACTAATTATAATCAGCCATAACATGTAATAAAGAACTTAAAGAAATGTATGATAAAATCAGTGATATGCTATTTAACTTAGGACGTGAAGATTCAGCTATCATATTTTATAGAAAGAATAATAAATTAGACTCTATATTAAAATGTTATATCAGTCTTATAGATAAGGCTGACAAGCCTATAAAAAAATATGATTTATAATAGACCAAGGAAACGAACTTCGCTTTCAAAAATAACAGGCAGCAGATGCTGCAGAATCATATTTTAAAGCAGCCGGCGTTGTACATGCTCCTCAAAAACAACAAAATTCAGTACTTACGACATACAATACTTTCTTAGGAAACCCAAATAATAATTCAATTCCACAAACAGATATTTCAGAACAACAACAAAGAAAGGAGTATTTTTTAAAGATATAATCGGCGATATTATTGATCCGTGACCGTTTACTAGTGTTGAGCGGTTTATTATTCCTCTTTGTCATCCTGTGATCAAGTCAAGCGGGTCTTGTTGCATGGTTCTGATGTCATTCCTGCGAAAGCAGGCATCCAAAAAAAGTATAAATACAGAAAATTTTTGAAATTAAAAGCTTGATTTATCTCGCTTTATGCTGGATTCCTTGCTTCCGCAGGAATGACACCGAGTACTTTTCTTGAACCATG
>NZ_AKVZ01000009.1 GCF_000273745.1 Rickettsia australis str. Phillips | reverse complement strand
CAACAACGCTGGTCAAACGAACTAGGTGACAGTGAACAATCACCTTAACAAATCATTAATGCTTACTTTAGATCTAGTAGTTTTATCGACTTGCTTTATGATGACTACACAGTAAAGCCCAGGCTTACCTGCTTCCTTAGCAGGTAATACTCCTGGAACTACAACAGAATAAGCCGGAATTCTACCGTAAATAATTTCACCTGTATCTCTGTATATTATTTTTGTAGAGCTACAGATAAACACTCCCATACTAATTACTGCTCCTTCTTCTACTATTACCCCTTCTGCTATCTCCGATCTTGCACCGATAAAACAATTATCTTCAATGATAACGGGCTTTGCTTGTAGCGGTTCAAGAACCCCTCCTATTCCTGTACCACCTGCAATATGGCAATTCTTACCGATTTGAGCACATGAGCCGATAGTAGCCCATGTATCAATCATTGTTCCCTCATCTATATAAGCACCTATATTAATGAAAGAAGGCATAATTACAACATTTTTAGCTATATAAGTACCAGTTCTAACAACAGCTCCGGGAACTTTACGTATAGCTGCTTCTTTGAATATATTTTTATCAATACCCACAGAAAATTTAGGAGCAACTTTGTCATACCAACTATTATAATTGTTATTATAAAGTTGTGATTCCGTAGTGATAAAATATAGCAATATAGCCTTCTTTACCCATTCATTAACCTCCCAACTATTTTCTTTCTTTTCACAAACACGAATTGTACCTTGATTTAAGCTTTCTATAATATCATTAAGTGTTTTTCTTAATGTTATAAGCTTTGAAGAATCTTGAAGAAGTTGGTCCTTAATTTGCCAAGCTTCTTCAATTGCTTTAATAATAGAGGACATATCTTTTAACTGTTTTATTGCCAAAAATAATAAATAAGGTTATCATGAAGTCAAACATAA
>NZ_AKVZ01000008.1 GCF_000273745.1 Rickettsia australis str. Phillips | reverse complement strand
AGGTCAAAACGGTTGCGTGGACCGGTAAATGCTCTTTATGTCATTCTTAGCTAAAGCTGGAATCTAGAAAAAAAGTATAAATACAGAAAATTTTTGAAATTAAAAGCTTGATTTATCTCGCTTTATGCTGGATTCCTTGCTTCCGCAGGAATGACACCGATATCCACGTAACAATACCTCCTCACAATGACGACTCGGTATCCACACAGGCAATGTTTAGGCTATGTAACAACGTCGCTTAAAATACCCATAAGCCGAAAACTTATAGGTATTACTAAAGATATATAATAACTTTTATTAGTGTATTAGGAAACACCACAATTTGAGGTATTAGTATCACTAGATACCATATTAACAATATCTGGAGCTTTAAATAATATAATGATTGCAGTAACTACTACTAAAGCTACTTCCCACTGCAATTTTCCCCTTAATGTTTGAATTCCCAGAACAATTATACCGACAACAGCTATACCTTTTGCAGTATTGCCTCTGAATACTTTAATTAACTTACACAATGCATCACCTACAGGATCGCCGACATTACTACCTAAGCTATCAAAAGCTACCATAATAATAGCAACGCTTAAAATAGTAAATAGTATGCGTAATGATAGATTATAATCGATTAATTCTTCGTTTAATTTACGAATAGGAAAGTTCATATGTTTACCTCAATAAAATAATTAGCATTTAAAAAAGTAATGTATAATTTATTTATATATAAATCAACTCCTAAATATATGCAATTTTAATTAATATGCAAAAATATTTTAAAAACACTTATTTTAAGTAACATTATAATCACATATAGTATAATTTAGCTTCCAAATATATAAACAAACGTAAATAAAAATAACCAAACCACGTCCACAAAATGCCAGTACCATACAGCAAATTCAAATCCTAAATGTCCATTACCTTCTGTAGTAAAATCTCCTTTTTTTGCTCTAAAGTAGCAAACTATTAGAAATATAGTACCTATAATTACATGAGCTCCATGAAAACCCGTGGCTAAGTAAAAATTAGAAGCATATATACCATCCGTGAATTTAAACGCCGCATGATAATATTCATATGCTTGCATAGTTGTAAAAAATATTCCAAGCAATATGGTAAGAGCAAGTGCAGTTACGCAATCTTTTTGATTTTTTTCTTCTAAGGCATAGTGAGCACCAGTAACGGTAGTACCCGATAAGAGTAGTATTAAAGTATTGATAAAAGGAATATCAAATGGATCAAAAGTTTTAATTGTAGGTGGAGGCCAAATTCCCTGCTTTACAACCCATACACCGTCTAAAAGACCTACGGGTGATAGACTTGATGTAAAAAAAGAAGCAAAAAATACACCAAAAAATACTATTTCCGTTAAAATAAATAACGCCATACCTATTTGTAAACCTTTTCTAACAGGACTAGTATGCTGATGTTCTACTATTCCTTCTTTCACTACATCTCTCCACCAAGAATATAAACAGTAACCTACTGAAATAACTCCTGCAGATAAAATATATATATTAAATTTGTAGCCATGCATGAATGAGACGCCGCCTATAACCAAAAGAAGTAAAGCAAAAGATGTTAGGACGGGCCAAGGGCTTGGGTCTACTATATGGAATAAGTGTGATTTAGTAATAGGATGTGAATTTGGATTCATATTTTATTTTATCATTTTCTAATTATACTTACGAATAGATATACGAAAATCAACTTGGAAAAGAGAGCAATGAGTCTATAAGTCGAGGAGCGGAGCGTATAATAAACATTCAGTATTCGAGGACTTACAAAGACGAGATAGTCAATTTTTCAAGTTCTATCTTAATATATAAATAAATATAAATTATTATTGATGTAAAAGCAAATTCTAGACACAGATTATATAGAAAATATATCTCGTAACTCAGAATTACATTATTTATTATTAATAACAACTAAATCTCTTGGCTCTTTATATTATTCAACTAATATATAGACCACTAATAATATTTAAGCTCCATTGTTGTAAGACCAATCTGTCAAAACTTAATATTAAGTGATGCCAGTGGTCTATTATTATAAGTGAGTAAAATCATGAAGTATAATGTAGGTTGTTGTCTTACAGCAACGGAGCTTAACCCTTGGCACCTTTATTTATTCATTCTAGATTAGGTTTAGGCATAAATTAAATAAAGGAATTACGAATAGTATTAGCTTATGTTTAATAAAAATAAAGATTTATTAATTCTAAAAAATACAAATGCAAAAAATAAAGAAAAAATTAGAAAAAAGTTTTTCTTTTCATCACCATTTCTAATAATATTATTAATGTTTTTGTATTATCTTCTTAATATCTTAGAAGTAAAATATTTCTAGATTTTTCAACTAATCAAGCTGTTAATTCTAAATTTTCTTACTTAAAATTATAGAGATATGACAAATTATCTTCACTATTTTACTAGTTATTTCTGCAAATATTGCCTCAGTACTATCATTCATTATAGCAATATTTTTATGTTCAATTTCATCAAATCGAAATTTAATAATATTATTTAATAATTCCGGCTCAACATTTTTATTTTCTAAATAATTTATTTGCTGTTCATAATGTTTTTCTATTACTTCTTCTATACTCTCGGTAACAAGCATCGCCGTTTTTATTCCCATCAAGGAAGATAAAGCACCAAGTAAAAATCCGTAATGATGCCAAAAAAATAATAAAAACGTGGGTCTTACTTCTTTTTCTAGTAATTTTTTTTCAAAATAATTTAGATGGACCTCTTCGTGATCAAGCATTTCTTTAATTAATATATGATCATTGTGAGATTTGATATATTTTAGTTGCCCTTGATAAATTCTCTTTGCCCCATACTCTCCAGCATGATTAACTCTAATTATTTCGTGAATTTGTTTGTTAGGGTCAGAAAAATCAGGCTTGGGCATACATTTGCTAATTATATTTTCCTTTTAAATAATTTATGCACCTCTGCATCATATATGAGTTGTTGCATGGCTCGTTTATGTCATTCCTGCGAAAGCTGGCATCCAGTAGAACATATAAAAAACTAAATTTTTTATATGTTTATTTTATCAAATATGTAATTTTTATAATCAATATTAAAGTTGTTTTTTCTGGATTCCCGCCTATGCGGGAATGACATCAATAACTTTCTGAAGTAAATCAAAACCAGCAGGATTTAATTTATAATCCACCTCCGCTTGTTGTAACAGTTTTAAAGTCTCTAAACATTCAGTTAGGCTAAGACTGTTTGCTATCTTTGTAAAATCATTAATATATTGATAAAAAATCGGTGGGAATAATGATTTTATTGCGAGTTCCAAACGCGCACCGTTTTTTACTTTCGATAAAACTATGTATAAATTTAAATAATGCCTTATTAATGCTCTAATAATTAGAACTTCATTGATATTTTGTTTTTTTAATATTTCCAGCTCTTGCAGAAAATTACTATAATCTTTTTTTGAAAAATACATTGCTAAATCACTGCCGTTTGCCGTAATTTCGCTACTTATAACTTTTAGAACATCGTTTAAAGTAATTTCACGTGCATCATGAACAAAACATATCAATTTATTTATTTCGCTACAAATTAAATCATGATCACCTTTTAAATGCGCTTTTAAATAAGTGATCGCTTCTTTACTTATAACTTTATTAGTTTTTTCTACTTTACCTAAAATAATTCGTTCAATTTTTGCTTCATCGTCATGATAACAAGCAACTGCCGCTAAATATTCTTCTGTTTCAAAAAACTTTCTAATGCTTCCACTTGAAGTAATTTCTTCCCCTATAAATACAGGAAAATTTATATAATCACTGCTTAGAATTGTTTTTAAATTCTTATCAAGTGAACTCCCAATTGATCTAATTTTAATTAATTCTTTTTGACCAAAAAAATTATGCGAATTAAGTAATATTTCTACAGATGAAATATTAAGATCTGCGTATTCTATAGAAGTTTGTAGCATATTTAAGCCTTTTACTAAGTGCTTACAAATTTTTTCTATATATCCTTTGTCAGGACCATATAGTAAAAGAGCTCTAATCTTTCCAGCTTTTATTAGTTCAAATAATCTACCTATTTGTGAAAAATAAAATTTCATAGCTTAACTATTTCCGTGTTAAATATAAAATTAATCTGCTACGAATTTCTTCTGCTGCTTGATATGCCAAGTCTATTCCTGTTTCATCTCTTTCAACATTTGTTGCATATGGTGTAAAAATAGCATTATATGACGTGTTTTGGTAAAACTTCTCTTCAATTAAAACCTTTTGGCTTTCTATATCAATTAATTTATACCTAACTAATTGATTAATATACTCCCTTAAAACATTGGAGTTTTTTTCAATAGTAGCAGGCATAGTTGTTGCGATAAGCTCTGCTTTAAGCAAGTATTTTGCTTTTGCTTTCTGAGGTAAAATACTAGTTAAACGATGATAAAACTCAGCTCCTTCAATTGTTCTAATCGGTTCCACTTTAATAGCTTCTAAATCATTATTTCTACTGTATTTTTCACTATATACCGGTTTTAAATTACAACTACTCATTAGAAAGAATATAATTACTACAAATAAAGAACGCATATACTAGATTAAGATTGGTTTTTTATATTAATAACAGTTTATTTCGATTTTGTGAAAGAAAATTATAATAATTAGCATTTGTTAATACTTATAGTAATAATATATTAATTTATATTGACATTTATAAATAAGACTTATATTACCGCTTCAAAATAATTGTAAGGTATTAGATGTTATTAGATAAACTCGTTCTAGGTATTCAATAGAAGTAAAAGCAGCATTGACAAAAATAAAAACATGTTGTCTTTTCCTAAAGAAAGAAAAAGTAACTTTAATAAAATATAACTCAACAGCAAATATTGAAGCACTCAAAGTAAATACAGATGAAGCTAAAATTGTAAAGATTACAAAAGAGGATTTTGAAAAATCGTGTGAGTTATATGAAGAAAAATTGACAATATTAGCACAAAAACTATCATCCTAAACATCAATTATTTATTATGATTATAACCATGTAACAGAATATTATGTTGGAGCCCTAGGAAAAGAAAGACCTGTCACTGAGTTATAATTTTTAAGCTTAAAATATTTCATAGTAAGTTTTACATACTTACCGTTTTTTATTAAAGAATTTTCTACATCTTCCTTACAAATCTAATGCTCTATAC
>NZ_AKVZ01000007.1 GCF_000273745.1 Rickettsia australis str. Phillips | reverse complement strand
CATTAACTTTACAAGGAAGAGGTTTGTCTAATAATTTACAAATTTTCTATACAATCTCCATTTATTATATGCTTAGTGTTTCCAATTATAAGCATCTCATTTTTTAAATATTCTTGCATATCTTCAGCCGGTCTATAACATCTCGTTCATAATGTTGTAATATATTGCTATTATTTCTTTATTAGTGTTATAAAATGACGGAGTAGGACCTGAAGCATCTTTTTGTGTTACTAAAGTAGGTAATAGGATTTCAGTCACATCTTTATTATTAACTCCTGCACTTGCCGAATGTAATACCGATAAACCCTGAGGAGTCGTAGACTCTATAGAATTCCGATTTACTTTTAAGATCTCTATTACTAAATCTTTTTTACCCTGTTCAGCTGCTTCGTGTAATAAAGCATTAGAATTATTTTCAAGGCATACCTTTAATGCACTATATAAAAGCTTTTATGCCACTTTTTGTTTTATCTTTAAATAACACTTCCAGCTCCTCTATATCACTATTTACCGATGCAGGTTTCATTTCTCTCTCTGAATCGAGGGAATTTAGGCTTGGAGTTTTATATTGACTTAAATCTGATGTAGGTAAAATGGGTACTGTTTGTTTTCTCATTAATTTTCCTAAATTTATTAATTATTTTAGGAAAAATGGTTAATTAGTGGTGGGTTGATGCCATTGCCCACGTGGATACCACCCCATCATTGCGAGGAAAATTATATAGTAATTTGACGCAGCAATCTCAGGAATTTTTTATTATTTATGAGATTGCCACGCAGCCTATGGCTGCTCGCAATGATGACTTTAGTATCCATGTAAGAATATTATAGTATAGTGAACCACACCGAGCTAATTTGCAATTCTCCTAAAATTAAGATTATAAATTTAGAAGTAATAACGCAACAAGTCGAATTGAATTGATTATTATTTAATTAATTAAAAATTATTAATTTATCACAATCGATTAGTTACTGAAGTTTTATATTTTCCATATCCCAATCATGAGAAACAGTATTATACTTTAATATATAAGGCTTAGTATCTATAGAATCTAGAATTACATCTGCAATCATATCATCATGCGATGAGATGAGTTCATTATAACCGAAATTAGCGTAATAAGGTTGATAATTTTTAAATCTAACCGTTATAAATTTCTCTTTAGTAATAGCAGGTAAGAATTTCACCAAATCATCAAGGTGACTTAAAGCCAAATCTTTCATCTCAAAAATTTGTAATCTATAAACATTTTTATAATCTTTGGTAAAGAATGTCGGTATAGAGCTAAAGCTACTACCAGATTGAACAGAAGCTATACTTAAAGCTTTAAGTGGAATGCCTGATTTATTACTAAAATAATCATCGGCTTCAAAAAATACCGCACCGCCGAAATTTATCATTTTAGCGATTTTATTATTGTTCACATCATATAAATCTACTGCTTGTTCTAGCTTTTTTCCATCACGAAATATAGTAAGTTTAATAGCTATTCCTTTGAAATTATCCATTTCTCTATCAAATAATCCTAAATTGCCGCCAAGTTCCTTATCATTAACTGCCCAAATAATATCACCGGCTTTTAAAGATTTTTCAGCAGGCGAACCGGCTAAAACTGCCTTAACACTTATCACCCTATTTCTACTGTCAGGAAACTTATTTATATATTTATCCATTTCTTCTTTAGGGAAATTATGATGTCTAACTGCTTTATTTAAAGAATATAACTCGCTTATTATTCCTATATGTTTTCTGCTTGGTTGTTTATTATTCTTTAAACTTTCTAAGGTGCGAGCTACGTAATCACCGTGCAGTGCTAGAGAATGAGTTTTACCACCACCGTATAATACTCCTATAGCCTCAATTTTATCGTTTAATACCGGTGAACCGCTAGCACCACTGGTACTATTTAGGTTAATAACATAAGTACATTGCGGCATTAAACCTTCAATATTATAAAGATCAGACAAATAACCGGTATGGAAATAAAAGCCTTTTGCTTCCGTGTTACCGACTACAAAAACCTTTTGATTTAATTTTGAAATCTCATTTGAGAAAGATATTTGTGTTGCCGATGCCGGTATATCTTTACTCTCTACTTTTAAAACAGCATAATCTTGCCAAATATCGTAATAGATAAGTTTTGCTTCTGCCTGCTCACCATTATAAAAAGTAACAAAATAAGTTCCAATAGACGCACCGCCGACAACATGAGTATTAGTAATTATATAACCGTTGTTCTTATCATTAATAAATCCTGTTCCTGTCCAACTACTTGTATCATCATGCCGATACGGCAATTCTAGTATCAATCGTTACGATTGCTTTCTGCGCTTTTTCAAATATAGCACTGCTTGCGTCAGAAGATGCTAAAACTATATTATTTAGGAAAACTAAATTAATAATACATAAAAGTTTTAGTAAAATCGGTAGTTTTTTCATTATCACCTCTTGTAAAATCATTTAAGCCGCACTATATCAAATAAAAAGCCATAGCACAATATAAGGGCTTGTTGCACACGGTATCATTCCCGCGTAGGCGGGAAGCCAGTAAAACTTATAAAAAGTTGTTTTTTAGGTTTATTTTGTCAATAAGCAATATTAAGGTTGTTGTTCTAGATTTGCACCTACGCGAGAATGACATACGGAGCACAACGCTAAATAATAAACAAAAATAAAAAAAGAAAACGAGGAATCTTATGGGAAAAGTAATAGGTATTGACCTTGGGACTACTAACTCTTGTGTTGCAGTCATGGAAGGTAAAGAGCCAAAAGTAATAGAAAATGCAGAAGGTGAGAGAACTACGCCGTCAATAATAGCTTTTGCAAATGGCGAAAAATTAGTTGGACAAGCAGCTAAGAGACAAGCAGTAACCAATCCTCGCAATACTATATATGCGGTAAAGCGATTAATCGGTAGAAATTTTACCGATCCTATGGTTAAGAAAGACCAAGATATCGTACCATATAATATAGTTAAAGCCGATAACGGTGACGCATGGGTCGAAGCGGATAACAATAAATATTCACCAAGCCAAATTAGTGCTTTTATTTTACAAAAAATGAAAGAAACTGCCGAAAATTATTTAGGCGAAAAAGTAACGCAAGCAGTAATTACCGTACCTGCTTATTTTAATGATGCACAGCGTCAAGCAACGAAAGATGCAGGTAAAATAGCAGGTCTTGAGGTACTTAGAATAATTAACGAGCCGACTGCCGCAGCTCTTGCTTACGGTTTCGATAAAGCGGCAAGTAAAACTATTGCAGTATACGATCTTGGCGGCGGAACATTCGATGTTTCAATTCTTGAAATCGGTGACGGTGTTTTTGAAGTAAAATCAACGAACGGTGATACATTCCTTGGCGGCGAGGATTTTGATACAAGAATATTAAACCATTTAATTGATGTATTCAAAAAAGAAAGCGGTATAGATTTACGTAATGATCCTTTAGCACTTCAACGTTTGAAAGAAGCGGCAGAAAAGGCTAAAAAAGAGCTATCTTCTGCAGTAACTACTGATATTAATTTACCTTATATTACAGCTGATAGTACAGGACCAAAACATTTAAATATTAAATTTACTAGAGCAGAATTCGAAAAATTAGTAGATGATTTAATTGAAAAAACCGTTGAACCTTGCCGTAAAGCATTAAAGGATGCAGGTTTAAAAGCTGCTGATATTCAGGACGTAGTACTTGTTGGCGGTATGACTAGAATGCCGAAAGTACAAGAAGCAGTAAAGAAATTCTTTGGGCGTGAGCCTCATAAGGGCGTGAATCCTGATGAGGTTGTAGCTCTTGGTGCTGCTATTCAAGGAGGGGTACTTAATAAAGAAGTAACGGATATATTATTATTAGACGTTACGCCTCTATCCCTTGGTATTGAAACCCTTGGCGGCGTATTTACAAGGTTAATCGATCGTAATACTACTATACCTACTAAAAAAAGTCAGATATTCTCAACTGCTGATGATAATCAGCATGCCGTAACTATTAGAGTGTTTCAAGGTGAACGTGAAATGGCAGCGAGTAATAAATTACTTGGTCAGTTTAATCTTGAAGGCATACCTCCTGCACCGAGAGGTGTTCCACAAATAGAGGTAACATTTGATATTGACGTTAATGGAATAGTGCATGTTTCGGCTAAAGATAAAGCAAGCGGTAAGGAGCAGAAAGTCACTATTCAGGCTTCCGGCGGTCTTAGCGATGCCGAAATCGAACAAATGGTTAAAGATGCTGAACAGAATGCCGATGAAGATAAAAAGCGTAAGGAACTTATTGAAGCAAAAAATGCTGCAGATAGTTTAGTTTATTCTACTGAAAAGAGTCTTACGGAGTATGGTGATAAATTATCATCAGAAGATAAAGGAGCTGCTGAAGAAGCACTATCTGCTTTAAAAGCTGTTCTCGAGTCGGAAGATGCTGCTTTAATTAAAGAAAAGACAGAGAATTTAACTGCAGCTAGTATGAAAATCGGTGAAGCAATGTATAAAGCACAAAGCGAAAACCAGCCTACTGACGAAAATACTGCTAACGATGACAGAGTAGTAGATGCCGATTTTCAGGATGTAGCGAAGAAGTAAAGATTATTATACAACACTTCATTAACGTCATTACGAGCAACTGCAAGGAGCGTGACAATCCAGAAAAAAATAATAAAAAATACTATAAATTAGCATTTTTTAACTGGATTGCTTCGTCCATTACTTTGTAATTTCTTTGCAATGACGAGAAAGCTGCTCCGATGACAACCCATTTTATAAATTAAATTATGTCACAAGATTATTACAAAATACTAGGCGTTAGTAAAACAGCTAGCCAAGCTGATCTTAAGAAAGCCTATCTCAAATTAGCCAAGCAATATCACCCTGATACTACTGACGATAAAGATGCTGAAAAAAAATTTAAAGAAATAAATAGTGCTTATGATGTTCTAAAAGACGAACAAAAAAGAGCCGCTTACGACCGCTTTGGGCATGATACTTTTCAAAATCAACAGTCACGAGGGGGCGGAGGAAATCATGGTGGTTTCCATCATGATATTAACGATATTTTCGGCGACTTCTTTAGTGATTTTATGGGAGGTGGGAGAAGAAAGCCTACATCCAGTAAGGCTAGAGGTGCGGATTTAAAATATGATCTGACAATTAACCTGGAGGAAGCATTTCACGGTATAGAAAAAAATATTAGTTTTTCTAGCGAAGTAAAATGCGATACTTGCCATGGTAGCGGTTCTGAAAAAGGTGAAACCGTAACTACTTGCGATGCTTGCGGCGGTGTTGGAGCGACTAGAATTCAGCAAGGATTCTTTACGATTGAACAAGCTTGTCATAAATGCCAAGGTAACGGACAAATTATAAAAAATCCTTGTAAGAAATGTCATGGCATGGGACGTTACCATAAACAACGAAATTTATCGGTAAATATTCCTGCCGGTGTTGAAAACGGTACTAGAATAAGACATACCGGAGAAGGAGAAGCAGGTCTTAGAGGCGGAAATAGTGGTGATTTGTACATTGATATAGCAATAAAACCACATGATATTTATAAGGTAGACGGAGCAAATCTACATTGTAAACTACCTATTAGTTTTGTGAATGCCGCTCTTGGAGGGGAGATAGAAGTACCGGTAATTGAAGGGGGGAAAGTCAACTTAACAATTCCGGCAGGCACACAAAACGGTGATCAATTAAGGTTACGCAGCAAAGGTATGTCTAAAATGAGGTCCACTATTAGGGGTGATATGCTTACACATATTCATGTTGAGGTACCTAAAAATTTATCTAAAAGACAACGTGAGTTACTAGAAGAATTCAAAAAAGAATCCATAAATGAAAAAGAAAATGACGGCAGCTTTTTTAATAAAATGAAAAGTCTTTGGTCGTAAATTTTATTTAACTTTCCTATAGAAATAAAACCTCCGATGTTATAAAATATTATTAGACTTCTTATAGAGCCTATCTTATAAAGAGGGGTTTGAAGGAAACACGGAACGCAGCACTACAGCGTATATAGACAATCGCACAGATGCGGGTACCGGATTGATGTATAAATTACCTTTCGAAGGAGGTTATGTAAGAAATCTATTTGCATAATATTATCCTGAGGTTTCTATGCCTTATAAAAATAATAACGATTTACCTGATTCAGTTAAAAATCATCTTCCAAGTCATGCTAAAGATATTTATCGCGAAGCTTTTAATCATGGAGGCAGTTGCTCATAAAGTAGCATGGTCAGCCGTAGAAAAAAATATCATAAAAATGATAAAGGACACTGGGTAGAGAAATAAGTCCAAGAATATAGACCTATTCCTTCTAGGGGTAATTTGTATGTCCATTCAGTACTCGAATCCTTGCGTACAAGTGTATACTTCAAATTCTTTCCTAAAGCCTTGTTTCTGAATAGATCTAATTTATAAGTTTGTAAGATTTTAAATTGAATCCTTGAAATTCTTGAAGCCTATATGTATATTTAGTTATTAACTGAATTTAAGTTTTTATGAAATTAACAAAATTATTGAGTACCCTTTTAGTTATAGGGTTAGTTTTCAGCGGATGTAAAAGCAAAAAAAACAGTGATGACATAGTAGTTCCTATTCCTACTCTTTATAACGAAGGTGTTACTTTGTTAGAAAAGAAAAAATATAAGAAAGCTGCGGAAGAATTCGGAAAAGTATTTTACCAGCATCCAGGTAATGAAATGACGCCGCAAGCCGAATTGATGCAGGCTTATTCTTTATTCCTCGCCGCTCAATATGAAGAAGCAGTTGATGTGCTTGAGATGTTCATTAATTTGCACCCTGCAAATGTTGACATTGCTTATGCATATTACCTTAAAGCATTATCATATTATATGTTAATTTCAGACGTAAATCATGATCAATCTAGAACTTTCTTAGCTAAAGATAGTTTTGAAGACGTAATAGCGAGATTCCCAAATACTAAATATGCTATTGATTCATCTTTAAAAATCGACCTAGTAAACGATCATTTAGCAGGTAAAGAGATGATGGTAGGTCGGTTTTACTTAAAGAAAAAGAATCCAATGGCAGCTATTAATAGATTTGAAGAGGTAATTGATAATTATCAAACTACTTCTCACTCAGTAGAAGCTCTTTACCGTTTAGTCGAAAGCTATATGATGCTTGGGTTACCTGATGAAGCAAAAAAATATGCCTCGGTGCTAGGCTACAACTATCCTGATAGTCAGTGGTATAGTTATGCATATAAGTTGGTTAAGTAGTAAGATATTCATGGTTCTTAAAACCCACTAGATGTCATCCTGTGGCTTGATCACGTGATCCATAAAAACAACTTTAAAATACTAATAAATTAGTATTTTAAACTGGGCCCCGTGATCAAGTCACGGGATGACAGTAAGAAAAACCGATCCATGCAATAACACTTATACAAATTAAAGAGTAGTGTATGTTTCATAGTCTCTCAGTCAAAAACTTCATTCTGATAGACGAGCTGGAAATTGAGTTTAATAAAGGTTTATGCGTTATTACCGGCGAAACGGGAGCCGGTAAATCTATTTTACTTGATGCTATTTTATTTTGCCTTGGTTATAAAACTTCAAATAATATAATAAAGCGTGGAAAAGACTACGCTGTTGTTAATATAATATTCTCTTTAAATGAAGAAATAAAAAATTTTCTGATTCAAAATTTGATTGAACATGAAGAATTATTGCTTGTAAAATGTTTGCAAAAAGCCGCAGGACGAAAAAATTTTTTCATTAATAATCAAGTAGTTAATAAGACTATAATGCAGCAATTAGCTACTTATTTATTCGAGCTTCATGGACAAAATAATAATATTTCCCTTCTAGAAGCAAGTACGCAGCGTGATATTTTAGATAGTTACGGAAATCTTTTGGATTTTCGTGCAAGACTTTCCAAATGCTATCAAACTTGGCAAAATATCAAAAAAGAAATTGCTGAAATAACATTTAAACAAAATTCTATAGAACAGGAAATTGATTATTTGAGCTTTGCAACGGAAGAATTAACTAAACTGAACATTCAAACAGGGGAAGAAGAAAAATTAGCAAATCTACGAAAAAATTTGCAAAATAAAAATAAGGATTTACAGCTAATAAAAGATATTCTAGAACAGCTTAATAACCCTGAAATAAATACATCGATTAATAGAGCAGAGAAATTATTAGCAAGGCAAGGCAATAATGAGCGTTTTGAAGCTGTCGCTAAAAGTTTAGAGGAAGCATATAATAATCTAGAAGAAGCACGCCAAGAATTATCAAATCTGTTGGATAGTTTTAATTATGAGGAATATAATCTTGAAGAAACAGAAGAACGATTATTTTTAATAAAAGCTATTAGCCGTAAATATAATGTTCCTGCGGATGAGTTAGACGTGTTTTTAGATAAATCTTTAGAACAGCTCGGTATATTAAAAAATAAAATAGCAAATAGTAACGAGTTAAAAGCTCAAGAAGTGCTATTACAGAAACAATATTATGAACTAGCGAGCGATTTATCTGCAAAGCGCCTTATTGCTGCAAAACATCTAGAAGAATCGTTGCATCAGGAGCTAAAACAGCTTAAAATGGCGAAAGCAATTTTTGAGATTGAGATAGAAGTTAGAAAAGAGCCGACAGCCAGCGGCAATGACGATATTGTGTTTAAAGCTTCTACTAACCCAGGAACAGCAGCGGCAGCAATGAATAAAATCGCTTCCGGCGGTGAATTATCAAGGTTCATGTTTGCTTTAAAAACTTCTTTGTTTGATAAAATGGTAAAACCGGCTATTATATTTGATGAAATAGATGTCGGGATTAGCGGAGAGGTCGCAGATAAAGTAGGTGAGCGGTTAAAAAAGCTTAGCTCAGTTACGCAGGTAATAGTTATTACGCACCAGCCGCAAGTAGCAGGTAAAGCGGATTTGCATATAAAAATCGAGAAAACACAGCTAGAGAAAGAAACGAAAGTAACGGTAAAAACTTTAAATTTAGCTGAAAGACAGGAGGAACTCGCTCGCATGATTTCAGGTAAAACAATCACCAATGCAAGTTTAAAAGCAGCAAAGGAGTTATTGCATTTGTAATAAACGTCATTGCGCGGGGCAAAGAGACGCGACAATCTAGAAAAATAATTAAAAAATTCTGATTTACAGAATTTTTAACTGGATTGGTTTGTTGAATTGCTACGTAATTATTCTTGCAATGACGATTTAGTATCCATACGGATGATGTCCACTAGCAATGACAAAAAACAAGGAATATATGAACAACTACACAAAATTAGAAAACAAGTTTGCGACCATCGCACATTTTAATAATATCTTAAGCATATTATACTGGGATGTTGCTGTAAATATGCCTATAGGTTCAGGTGAGAGCAGAACAAATGAAATAGTAACTTTAACGTCGATTGTTCATTCTATGCTCAAATCCCCTATACTAAAAGAGTTACTTAGCAAAGCAAAAGAAGAATCAACGCACCTTGATGAATGGCAGAATGTTAATATTAGAGAGATTGACAGAAAAATAACAGATGCAAATTGTATTGACGAGCAGCTACAAAAGAAATTGGTGGCTGCTACTACTAAAGCCGAACTTGTTTGGCGAAAAGCAAGAAAAAATAATGACTATAATTTATTCAAACCGCATTTACAAAAAGTTTTAGATTATATGAAAGAAGTTGCTAAAGTACGAGCAGATGTTTTTAATTGCGGATTATACGACTCATTAATAGATATGTTTGATCCAAGCAGAAAAAGTAGCGAAATCAAACAAGTTTTTTCAGTACTTAAAAAAGAACTCCCACAGCTTATAAATAAAGTTTTAGAAAAACAGAAAAGCGCGAAAGAATTAGTAAAGAACAGCGAGCTAGCTCCTAAAATGCAAAAGCGTATCGGAAAACGCATGATGGAAATTATGCAGTTTGATCTAACAAAAGGACGATTAGACGAATCAATTCATCCTTTTTGCGGTGGAACGCCAAATGATATACGTTTAACTACTAGGTATGATAAAGATAATTTCATAAGCGGTTTAATGGGAATTATTCACGAAACAGGACATGCTTTATATGAGCAGAATCTACCAGAAATGTATAAAGGGCAGCCGGTTGGCCTTGCTAAAGGTATGGCCTTCCATGAGAGCCAATCTTTATTTATGGAAATGCAAGTAGGTAGATCACAAGAGTTTACAGAATTTTTAGCTAAATTACTTCGAGATGAATTTGCTTTTAAAAGCGAAGAATATTCAGCAGAAAATTTATATAGAAAAATTACAAGAGTTAAACCTGATTTTATAAGAGTGGATGCAGATGAGGTAACTTACCCGATGCATGTAATATTACGTTTTGAGATAGAGGAAATGCTTATCAATGGTGACTTGAATCTTGATGAGTTACCAAGCTTATGGGATAGTAAGATGCAGGAATATTTAGGCGTTAAACCGGTAAATTTCAGTAACGGCTGTCTTCAAGATATTCACTGGTCACATGGAAATTTCGGTTACTTTCCCGCCTATACAAACGGTGCAATTATCGCATCAATGGTGATGAAGAAAGTAAAAGAGATGCATTCTAATATAAAAGATAATATATTAAAAGGCGATTTTAGTAATATCAATAATTATCTAAATAAGAATTTTAGAAATCTAGGTTCATTAAAAAATTCAGCTGATTTACTAAAGGCAGCAAGCGGTGAGGAAAAAATTAACCCTGAAGTGTATATAGGGTATTTAGAAGGGAAATATTTATAGTAATAAAATCGTCATTGCGAGGAAATTTAATATAGTAAATTGATGAAGCAAGCTCGTGCAAATTCCTGAGATGGCCACACTCCTTACAGTCGCTCGCAATGACGGCTTATGACAAAAACAAATAATACAAACAATAATATGGAAGAATATTTAAAAAAAACAGGTTATTTATTTGCTGGGAACGCTGTTTTTGTTGAAGAGCTATATAGGCAATATTTAGCCAATTCCGCCTCGGTTGATCAAACTTGGCAAGAATTTTTTGCCGGTATTAAGGATAATAGTGCTGTGCTTAATAAAAGTACGGCAAAGATAATTATTCCTTATGAAATAAAAAAAGAACCGTTACATAATAATCTATCTTCTGAAGTCCTAAGTAGTTTAAAAGCTAAGGAAATGATTAATGCTTATCGCAAGCATGCTCATTACTTAGCGAATCTTGACCCACTTGGTCTTGAGCTACGTAAAACAAAAAATGATTTAAAGCTTAATATAGAAATTTTTGGTCTTGATAGTAGCCAGTTAGAAGAAAATATCAATGTTACGGATGAATTTGTCGGTACTTGGAACTGTAAATTATCTGCATTAGTTACCAAGCTCGATAAAGTTTATACAGGTTCTATCGGGGTTGAATTTGAACAAATAGAAAATGTAGAAGAAAAAAGCTGGTTATATAGTCAGCTAGAAAACGAAATTACATTTTCTGCTGAAGACAAAAAAACTATCTTAAATGATTTAGTAGAAGTAGAAGGGTTTGAGCAATATCTACATACAAAATTTCCTGGAGCTAAGCGTTTTTCTGTTGAGGGTGGAGATGCTTCTATAGTTGCTATGAGTAAAGCTATAGATTTATCCATGAATCAAGGCGTTGAAGAAATCGTTATCGGTATGGCACATCGAGGGAGATTAAACACTCTGACTAAAGTAGTAGGTAAGCCATATAAAGCTGTTATTGCGGGTTTCATAAGCGGTAGCGTATTTCCTGATGAGTTAAATGTTTCAGGTGATGTGAAATATCACTTAGGCTATTCATCAGATAGAGTCATAGAGGATAAGAAAATACATTTATCACTTGCCGATAATCCATCACATTTGGAAGCAGTAAATCCTATAGTTGCAGGAAAAGTAAGAGCAAAACAGGATATTCTTGTAGATACTCAACGCAGTAAAGTTAAGGCTATTTTAGTACATGGTGATGCTGCTTTTTGTGGTCAAGGCGTAGTTGCTGAAAGTCTATCAATGTCACAGCTCACTGCTTATAATATCGGCGGAATATTACATTTCGTCATTAACAATCAGCTAGGTTTTACGGCTAATGCTAAGGATACTAGAGCTAGCAGATATTCTACGGAGTTTGCTAAAATCAGCGCTGCTCCGATTTTACACGTTAACGGTGATGATATAGAAGCAGTGTTAAAAGCTACCAATATTGCGGTAGAATATAGGCAAAAATTCGGTAAGGATGTTGTAGTAGAAATTATTTGTTACCGTAAATACGGGCATAATGAGGGCGATGAGCCGATGTATACTCAAGGCAAGATGTATGACATTATTAAAAGCAAACCGACCCCTGGAAATATTTACGCAAATGAGTTAGTAAAACGCGGTATAATTGATAATAATTATTTTGCTAAGTTAAAAGAAGAATTTAAAACAAGACTAGATAAGGAATATGAAC
>NZ_AKVZ01000006.1 GCF_000273745.1 Rickettsia australis str. Phillips | reverse complement strand
AGGCAAAAAGTTATAAGCCGGAAGCACATTTCTTAGGTGGGTTATGGCAAGGCATTTTTCGCACCTCTACACAAGCTGCAATAACGGGCGTCGGAAAAAAAATATTACAAGATTTAGGAACTAAACTATGCGAAATACCGAAAGATTTTGCCGTTAATCCAAAGCTTGTAAAACTATTTGAAGCACGAAAAGCCAATCTAATAGCTGATCAGCCTATTGATTGGGCAACAGCTGAGCAGCTAGCTTTTGCAAGCTTGCTTGCTTCAGGTACAAATATCAGGCTAACCGGACAAGACTGCGGACGCGGTACTTTCTCGCATCGTCATTCAGTATTGCACAACCAAATTGACGATACTACCTATATACCTCTAAATAATTTATTTAAAGAACAAGCACAATATGAGGTAGCCGATAGTAATTTATCTGAATATGCGGTGCTTGGTTTTGAGTATGGTTATTCACTCGCAAATCCAAAAAATTTAGTTTTATGGGAAGCACAATTTGGTGATTTTGCTAATGGAGCTCAGATTATTTTTGACCAGTTTATTTCAAGCAGCGAAACTAAATGGCTTCGTATGAGCGGGCTTGTGGTACTACTGCCGCATGCATTTGAAGGACAAGGACCGGAGCATAGTTCGGCAAGGCTTGAGAGGCTCTTACAGCTAGCAGCTGAGGATAATATGTATGTTACATATCCAACTACCCCTGCCTCGATTTTCCACCTGCTACGTCGTCAAATACTTGATGATACCCGCAAACCGTTAATCGTAATGTCGCCGAAATCATTATTACGTAATAAATATGCCGTATCTAAACTTGATGATCTAGGCGACAATACTGCTTTCTTACCGGTTTTAGATGAAGTAACTAAAATAGATACAAACAATATTACTAAAGTAATCTTATGTAGCGGTAAGGTATATTACGATCTATTTGAAATGCGTGGCAATAATAGTAATATAGTAATTGTCAGGCTTGAGCAATTATACCCTTTTGAAAAAAAACTTGTAGCATCGCTATTAAAAAAATATAATAGGACGCAGGAATTTATTTGGTGTCAGGAAGAACCAAAGAATATGGGAGCTTGGCGTTATATAGCTTCTTACTTAAGTGATGCTTTAAAAGAAGCAGGAATTAATAATGAATTTAAATATGTAGGTAGAGAGGAATCAGCTTCTCCGGCAGTAGGTTCGCTGCAAGTACATAATAAGCAGCAAGAGAAGCTATTAAGGGAAGCATTATGGATGTGATTCTTAGTGTTATACCAAATACGTTTTTCGATTTTTTAGGAGTAAAATAAATTATGAGCGTTAAAATTATAGTACCGTCGCTTGGAGAGTCCGTAACAGAAGCAACTATTGCCAAATGGTATAAGAAAGAAGGTGATTCGGTTAAAACCGATGAATTACTGTTAGAAATTGAAACCGAAAAAGTGACTTTAGAAGTTAATGCTCCTTGTAACGGCACTATAGGTAAAATATCAAAAACTGACGGTGCAAATGTAGCAGTTGGCGAAGAAATAGGCGACATAAATGAAGGGGCAGCTAATACTGCCGGTACTAATAATGAATCTGCTAAAGCTCAAGCAGTTACGCAACCTACTTCAGAAAAGCCTGTAGCAAAACCTGCCGTGGTTAATAATATTCTTGCTCCTTCCGTACAAAAATTAGTTACCGACAATAAGCTTGACCCCAATAATATAAAAGGCACAGGTAAAGACGGTAGAATTACCAAAGGCGACATACTTGAAACAATAAACACACCGTCTGCTGCTTCTACTACAGTAAACAAAACTAATGAAGAAAGAGTACAGCGTGTTCGTATGTCACGCTTACGTAAAACTATTGCACAGCGTTTAAAAGATTCACAAAATACAGCAGCTATTTTGACTACTTTTAATGAAATCGATATGTCAAAAGTAATTGCCTTGCGTAATCAATATAAAGAAGAGTTCGAGAAAAAGCACGCTGTGAAACTTGGCTTTATGTCGTTTTTTGTTAAAGCAACAATTGAAACTTTAAAGCTTATTCCATCGGTAAATGCTGAAATAGACGGTGATGATTTAGTATATAAAAATTACTATGATATAGGTGTAGCTGTCGGAACAGAGCAAGGGCTTGTTGTACCGGTTGTTAGGGATGCCGATAAAATGGGATTTGCTGATGTAGAAAAAGCTATAGGCACTTTGGCTAAAAAAGCTCGTGAGGGTAAACTTTCTATGGCTGATTTGTCAGGGGGAACATTTTCGATTTCTAACGGAGGCGTATATGGCTCATTATTATCTACACCGATTATTAATCCTCCTCAATCAGGTATTTTAGGATTACATAAAACCGAGGAAAGAGCTGTAGTTATAGACGGTAAAATTGAAATACGTCCGATGATGTATATAGCTTTATCTTACGATCATCGTATAATTGACGGGAAAGAAGGAGTATCGTTCTTGGTAAAAATTAAGCAGCTTATTGAGAACCCTGAAAAGTTACTACTGAATTTGTAAAAAATTGTCATGCCGTGGTCAAGCCATGAGATGACACCCCAAAGCCTTGGATGCCCGCCTACGAGGAAATGATATAAATGAGCCATACGGTATCGGTAAGCCACAGCATGACAATAGAAAAAAGAAGTATATAATAATGATAAAATGTACTCGTCGTATTGAGTTTGATGCAGGACATAGAATTATAGGACATCAAAATAAATGTCAATTCCTGCACGGTCATCGCTATGTTCTTGAGATAACTATAGCCGCACACGAAACCGATAAACTCGGTATGATAGTCGATTTTGGTTTAATTAAGGATTTAGCTAAAAAATGGATTGACAAACATTTTGATCATAGCTTAATCCTACATCAAGACGATAAGGACATGGGGCAGCAAATAGAAAATTGTACCGGTCAAAAAATATATTACATGCAAAATAACCCGACTGCAGAAAATATAGCGACACATTTAAAGAATGAAATTTTTTCTAAACTTTTCGTAGGTCACAACTTCTTCGTAGCAAGCCTCAAACTATATGAAACACCTAATTGTTTTGTTGAGGTTTAAGCATGCAAGATTGCTGTTTAATTTTAACGACTACTAATGATTTGCAAATTGCCGAGAAAATAGCATCTGTTTTGTTAGAATTAAATCTTGCTGCCTGCATTCAAATTGACGATGTCAAAAGTTACTTTAGATGGGATAGTAGAGTAACTTTAGAAACCGAATATAGACTTGTAATTAAAACAAAATCTTCTAATTATAACGAAATTGAAAATAAACTCCTTGAAATTCATAATTATGCATTTCCACAAATAATAAAAATAAATATTGCCTATGGCTTTCAAAAGTACTTAGAATGGATTGACCAAAATAGTAAATAAACTTATAGTTAGATAAATTTAAAATTAAGTAAGTAAATTATGAAATTATGGCAAAAAGTTACCTTAGGGTTAATCTTAGGTATTATATTTGGTATATACTTACCACAATATGTTAATTATATTAAACCTATCGGTGATATTTTCTTACGTTTGATAAAAATGATCATTACCCCTTTAATTTTTTTTAGTTTGGTTTCCGGTATCACTAGTATGAATGATACTTCTGCCCTTGGTAGAGTAGGAATGAAAGCGGTAGCTGCTTTTTTAGGTACTACTTTTTTTGCTACGGTTTTTGGAATCACTGTTGCCTTAGTATTAAAGCCGGGAGTAGGCATACATATAGATTTTACCTCTTCAGGAACGACAAATAGAACTGCATTTAATATAATTGATTTTTTTGTAAATATCGTCCCTGATAATGCTGTTGGGGCTTTTGCAAACGGTGATGTCTTGCAAGTTGTATTTTTTGCTATTTTTGTTGGGATTACCTTAAACAAAATGAAATCTATCGGTGAACCTGTTACTGATTTAATTCATGTAATGTCAAAATTAATATTAAAAATGATATCGTTTGTTATTCAATTATCCCCTTACGGTGCTTTTGCTTTAACAGGCTGGATTGTAGGCATGCAGGGAGTTGAAGTAATGATTAGTTTATCAAAACTTGTTGTAGCGGTAGTGGTGGCAATGACATTCCAATATTTAGTTTTTGGTTTACTTATATATGTATTTTGTCATGTTTCACCTATACCTTTTTATAAGAAAAGTTTTGAGTATCAGATACTTGCTTTTTCTACTTCAAGTAGCAAAGCCACTCTTGCAACTACTATGCAAATTTGTCGTGAAAAGCTTGGCATTTCAGAGTCTAGTACTTCGTTCGTACTTCCGATAGGGGCATCAATTAATATGGACGGTTTTGCTATAAATTTATCTCTTACTACTATATTTTTTGCTCAAATGATGGGAGTAACGCTTGCTCCTCACGACTATTTAGTAATTATTCTCACCTCAACACTTGGATCTATCGGCGGTGCCGGTATTCCCGGTGCCTCTTTGATAATGCTTCCTATGGTTCTTTCTTCCGTTCACTTACCTATAGAGGGAGTCGCAATTATTGCCGGTATTGACCGAATACTTGATATGCTACGTACTACTATCAATATTACCGGCGATGCAACAATTACTATGATTATAGATAACAGCGAAAATACTTTAGATAAGGAAGTATATTTATCTTAATTCTAATTAAGGTCGGATATTTTTGACTATAGGCATCGTTGCGTGGATACTGAAAGTCATCATTGCGAGGCAACACTGTAAGTTCGTCCGCAATCTCAGGAATTTCTTATTATTTCATGAGATTGCTACGCGAGTACTACGACTGCTCGCAATGACGTGGTGATATCCATGCAATGCACGCTTATAATGACGGCTTTGGTATTAACAAACAATACTCTCACTATTCATTTACTTGAAGTATAATTATCAAAATCTTTTCTTCAATTTTTAATTTAAAAACACTATTGACTTTAGAATCTAAAGTATGCACTACAATAGCTATATTAACTTAAGGTTAAGAATACATGTTAAATTTCCTAAATAACACTGCATCACCAAAAAGATTTGTATCTATAGATAAAAACTACGGCAAGCGATTTACCTGAATCATTTTGGCATGCTATTGCTGAAAATAGCTATGATATTAATTGGAAAAATATACCATTACAAAAAAGTCCTTTTTATATTGTTACTACTCAAGGTTTAATTCAAGAAC
>NZ_AKVZ01000005.1 GCF_000273745.1 Rickettsia australis str. Phillips | reverse complement strand
CATTAATACCCAAAACCATAATTGAATTTGGAAGTTTTAAAGGAGCTTCTGTCCTTTGCGGATATACAAAGTTTATCAGTAACAGACTGTAAAGTTATTAGTATAGATATCGATTTTGAAAATATTGATCAAGCCGTAAAAGGTGATAATAGAATAGAATTTTTACAAGGCGATTCTAATAAAGTAGAGGCAATATTCCTAAAAGAAACAATATCCGAAATAGTATATCCCATACTTTTAATAGCAGATACTCATATTAATACTATAGGTATTTTAGAATATTTTCATAATAATATCTTTAAAGAAGGGGATTATTTCATCATTGAAGATACTAATATTGACTATAATAATGCTTGCTATGATGTTTGGAGGAAAACTTTAGATGAAAAAACTTGTATAGCAAAATTAGAAAATTTACACAATAAAATCATTAGATTAATTAGCTGGTTGAAAGAAAAAAAAGATGTATATTTAGTAGAGATACAATATGTAGATCCTTTCGGCATTATTAATGCTTCTAAAAATTGGAACTCAGTTATAAAAAAGATTTAAAGATAATGACTGTGTATTATGAGAAAGGAAATTTATCTAAAAAATTTTAATATTAATAGCGATGAGGTTTTAAACAATTTTACTAAAAATCCATATAAATCTATTGTATTTTTTAAAAATTTTTTAGAAAAAATATGTAAATTATACAAAAGAAATTAAAGATGCGCTAAATAAATAATGCAGAAATTATACATATAAACAATATCGATCAAAAAAATTATCATATAATGACTTCCTATGACGGTGAGGTACGGGTTAGCGGAATAGAAGAGCTAATTTATCATATGTATGGAGTAATAGGGATCATTGGTAGTTTTCCTGTATTATATAAAGATGAAGATACGAATATTATTAGAGCAGTAGCACCAAAACGTAATTCTTATAAGAACGTAGCTCTCAATCGCCGTATAATGATTAGACTAGCATGTAGATGCTACATACCGTCCAATGACAGAGAAGAGTGATAACTGAGCTGCTATAGTTTATTTAATTTTTGGGATTGTACATAAAGGACATGAGAATTTACCTATAATATATATTAGCCTTAAAGATATATTAAATCAATTGAGCTACCAAGATATCTTAATCGGGTGTAGTAATGAATTTACAGTAACAAGTGCAAATTCTTTTTCATGTAAAATATTAAGCAACAACATACCTTTATTAGTAGAACACGCTACTGGCTATTATAGCAGAATAACAATGGATGCTATTCATAAAACACAAAGAGCAGCAGGGTTTTTAAATAAAATTAGAAAAATCTAAGATCAAGCATCTATTCAAAACTATATATATGTTACTTCCGGTGATATTGTTGTATTAAGCAATAAAACGGTTTTACATAAAAGAGATAGCTATAGTCCTAAATGGGATGGTAAAGACTGTTAAAATTGCTTGAATAATTTTCATATAATTAATCTAGATACTATGTAACTATGCAGCATTAAACCTTTATCGGTAAGATAGATATTTTTATCTAGTTTAATTAAATCTAACGCTTGATAATGTTTAAGGTTATTCATGTCTAAAATATCCATTAATTTTGCGTTTATTTTCTGCTCTAATGTAGAAATATTTATGCCTTTGCTAAGACGTAAACCCATCATTAAAATCTCTTCGATTATTTCTTGATTTGTTAGCTTAGCGTTAGTTTGAATACCGACATTTTTTGTTTTAACTGAGTCTAACCATTTTTCTGGCTTGTGCCACATCATAATTGCCGCTACCGAACCTGATGGTTCAATGATTCTACTATGAGCCCCGGGACCTATACCTAAGCAACTATTATAATGCCAATAAGTCAAATTATGCAAACATTCCTGATTTGCTAGAGCATAATTAGATATCTCATATCTAAAATATTTTTTAGATTCTAGATAATGATTTGTCCATTCGTACATTTCAGCTGCCGCATCTGAATGCGGCAAAATCAGATTACCCTCATTAAATAATTTATAAAAAGGTGTACCTTTTTCGATAGTCAATTGATAAAGAGAGATATGGCCATTTGCGAATTGCATAGCTTGCTTTAATTCTTCTTGCCAGTCTTTTAATTTCTGACCGCTACGTGCATATATTAAATCGAATGAAACTCTTGGAAAAATCGTATTTGCCTCCTCAATTGTTTTGATGGCTTGCAAAGCATCATGAGTTCTGCCTAATTTTTTTAAATCGTCTTCTTTTAAGGATTGTACTCCAATGGACACACGGTTAATTCCGGCAGATTTGAACGCTTTAAATTTTTCGGTTTCAAATGATGTGGGATTGGTTTCTAGAGTTATTTCAGTTCGATTATCAAGAATTGCTAGATTATTGATTTTATTTATTATCCATTCAACTACTACAGGATTCATTAATGAAGGAGTTCCGCCACCAAAAAAAATGGATTTTATATATTTATTTTGAATAATATCCTTAAAATACTCAATTTCTGTTTCATAAGATTTAATCCATTGATTATGATCTATAGTGCTAGCCACATGAGAATTAAAATCACAATACGGACATTTTGATAAACAAAAAGGCCAATGAATATAAATGCTTAAATCATCTGCCATAACTTTCATATTTTTAAAGCATTTAGGCAATTTGCTGTAATTTCTCAATCTCTTCTTTTTTTAATCCGGTTGATGCAATTATTAATTCAGTTTTTAAACCTGCTTTGATTAAATTTTTTGCTATAATAATTTTTTCTTTTCTTCTTCCCTTTTCTATAGCTTGCTTTTCCCAATAATGTGCAATACTTCCCATAATTTTTTCTCTTTTCTTAGTATTTAAATGTGACTTGAACATCCTTTCTACTGCTATTATATCACTTTGCCTAATTTTGGTCAAAGTATAGAATAAAATTAGCTCTATATAATCAATTCCTATGTTAACCCCTAGCAAATTTAGGTAAAAAATCAGCTACTTCTTGCCATCTTTTTAGTAAATCGTGTTCGTGAATATGCTGCATAAAAAATTGCAAAATGCCCGACAGAGCATTTTTTTTCAATGCTTGTTCAGATATATCATGCACGTTTATGAGTTGATAATCATTACTCCAAGTAGCTCTTACCAATGCACTATTTTTAAATAATTCCCAAAAATTTTCGAGGAACATTATATTGTTGTATACCATTATCAAATACTAAAGGATATATGCAAGGAAATTTCTTGCTTTTTGTTGCTTTCATATGATATTCGGCAATGTTTAACATGTACTTCAACAAGCGAAAAGCCATATAATAATCAGGTTTACTTTGATGTTCTAATAATAAAAATACGTAACCGTCTTCACTATCAAATTTAACAGAAAATAAAATATCTAATATGGATTTCTTAAGTGTTTTATCTACAAAACTATCTTTTTCCATTTTAAGGGTTTTAAAAAAACCAAACTTTGTATATGTAATGATAAGTGCATTTGAAAAAATTCTTTGGCTACCATTGGATTTTCAAATGCACTTCGTATCATCTCATCGTGCCTAAAGTTTTTAGACATAAATATCAATGATGTATTACCATTATAAGTACATCATTGATATTACTTTTCTTTTATAATTATAAATTGAGATAAACTCAACTTTACAATTTTTGTTTATTAATCCAATATATATCACCCAAATATAAAATTCTTGTACCAGAAGATTATAAGGATAAATATATTATGTACATAGAATAAAATCGATTATCCGAGATTTCAATAATCAATATTTTTAATTTCAGAGATATTAC
>NZ_AKVZ01000004.1 GCF_000273745.1 Rickettsia australis str. Phillips | reverse complement strand
CATTAACTTTTTGTGTTCAAGGCTATGGGAAATAATAAGGAACAAATATATAACCCGAAAGATACCAAATTTCTAGAAGAAGCTGAAGGAGCTGACGCTCTAAAATGGGCAAAAGAGCGTACTGATAAAACAGAACAAGCTTTCCAATCTATGCCGGAATATAAACCGATAAAAAAAGAAATAGAATCAATATTTTATGACCAAAGAAAAACTCCATATGGTATTATCCGTAAAGGTTATGTGTATAATTTTTGGATAGATAATAAAAATCCGTAAGGGTTATGGTGTAGGACATTAGTTGAGAATTACTCTAAAGATAAACCAAATTGGGAAGTTCTAATCGATTTTGATAAATTATCCAAAAAATTCGGTAAAAAAGTAATGTATCGAGGTGGAAGTGATTGTTTTCAAAACCCTAATCGTTACTTAATTACTATGTCCTTTGGTGGTAAGGATGAGATGTTCTTTAGAGAATGGGATTTAGACAAAATAGATTTTGTAAAAAATGGCTTTGAACCAATAACAAGTAGCGGGAAATTATTAGAAGGCAAATTTACTTATCCTACTTAGATCGACCAAGATACTATTATATTTAATCCAGTTTTTCATAAAGAGGAAGTTACTGACACTTTATATCCTAACTCGACCTACATATGGAAGCGAGGAGAACCTGTAGAAAAAGCAAAAAAATATTTGAAATACCAAAAGAATATATATTAGTTTCAGCCGATAAGCTTTTGTCCGATAATATTTCTTCATCTTGAATATTTATATCTGCAGATAAGGACTTTTATAATTACGATAATTATATTTTAGATACTAAAGATGAGAACGTAAAATTATAAAAAATAAATATGCCATCAAATGCAGCGTCTCAAGGTTCTTTTAAAGAATATGTATTTTGGTTGCTACGTTCTGATTGGAAATTTAAAGGTAATACTATAAAAGTAGGTTTGATTGTTGCATTACATTGGCAAGATTTACTAAAGGCTGATAGCGATAAGGCTAGTTTAAAAACTTTATTTTCACAAACTGACCGTGAGGTTTTTGATTCTATAGGAGTAACTAAAGATACGGTATTTTTGGCTAGCGATGAGAATGTTATTTCAAAAGTTATTACGTTTACTTTAGAAAATAGCGAATGGACAAAACCGGTAACCTTAACATTGCCTTATGAGAACGCAATTTTTGGTATGTATGCTGATGACCAGGAAGAAGATGCATTAATTACTATAGAAAATTCTATAGTACCGCCAACTATATATTTATGGGACAAAACTCATCAATTAAGCATCATTAGGAAAGATTTATATCCGTTTGATAGTGAAAATTATGTTGTAGATCAGAAGGAAGCGGCAAGCTTTTATGGAGTTAAAATACTGTATTTTGTTGTTTATAAGAAATGTACAAAATTTGACGGTAAAAACCCAACATTGCATATGAAGGATTTCAAGTAATACATTCTCCGTATTTTTCTAGAGTAAAAAATGAACTATGGGTTAAAAACGGCGGTATTAGTGTACTTGTTAATATCAGAGGCAGCGGAGAATTTGGTCCTGAGTGGGCATAAGGCGGCTCAAGGAATAAAACGTCAAACCGGCTTTAATGATTTAATTGCAGTAGCAGAGGATTTAATAAAGCAAAATATTACTAGCTCTGAATATTTAGGAATTAAAGGAGGAAGTAATAGCGGATTGTTAGTAAGTGTTGCAATGACGCAGCGTCCCGATTTATTTGGAGCTATAGCGTGTGAAGTACCTATACTTGATATGGTACACTATAAAGAATTCAGATCAGGACATTCATGGATAACTGCATATGGAGATCCGGACAATCCAAATGATTTAATACATATTAAAAAATATGCACCGCTAGAGAATTTATCTTTAACACAAAAATACCCAACTGTGTTAGTTACAGATTCAGTATTAGATCAGCGTATACACCCATGACATGGAAGAATTTTTGAGTATGTACTTGAGCAAAACTCAAATACTAAAACTTACTTTCTAGAAAGTAGAGATAGTGGGCATGGTAGTTTTATTATTTTTATGGACCACAGGGTGACCAGTGGATTTTACCACTCCAGGCAATAATGCCGTTTTATGAAAACAATTTTCCAATGCCGCTACGTAATAGATTTTTAGGATTCATTTTACTGGCTTTTTTCATCATCTCACTTATTTGCTTATATTGCTTTAGCAAAATATTTACTTTTTGTACTGTAGTCCCTGCTCCTGCAGCTATACGTTTTCTACGAGAGGCATTAATTATATCAGGATTCTTACGTTCTTTTAGCGTCATAGATAAAATAATTGCTTCTTGATGTTCAATTATTTTACTATTTAATTTTGATTGATCTATTTGATCCATAATTTTACCGCTACCCGGTAACATACTAAGTATACTTCCAAAACCTCCCATTTTTTTTATACTTCTCATTTGCTGAAGATAATCATTTAAATCAAACTTACCTTTTTTTAATTTAGCTGCCGTTTTTTCGGCTTCTTCTCTATCAACGATACTAGCTGCTTTTTCAACAAAAGATATAATATCGCCCATATCAAGTATTCGAGAAGCTAAACGTTCAGCATTGAATTCTTCTAAATCAGTTAGTTTTTCACCGCTACTTAAAAATTTAATCGGCTTTTTAGTAATATATTTTACACTAAGTGCTGCACCGCCTTTAGAATCGCCGTCAATTCTAGATAAAATTAATCCTGAAATTTCTAACTTTTCATTAAAGTTGCTTGCCGTAACTACCGCATCCTGCCCTGTCATACTATCAATTACTAGCAAAGTTTCTGTAGGCTCCACTATCTTTTTTATTGCAAGAGCTTCCTCCATCATCTCTTTATCAATTTGTGTACGACCTGCCGTATCATAAATTACAACGTCATAAGCAGAAATTTTAGCCTCGGCAATAGCTCTTTTGACAATATCAAGAGGTTTCTCACCTTGCACAATAGGTAATGAATTAATCTGTACTGAGTTTGCAAGTATAGCAAGTTGCTCTTGTGCGGCTGGTCTGTAAGTATCCAAAGAAACAAGTAAAACTTTTTTATTTTGATTTTTAAGTCGCAGAGCAAGCTTGCCACTTGCGGTAGTTTTACCGCTCCCTTGCAGCCCTACCATTAGGAAATTTATGGGCGGCTTTGAATTTAAATTTAGCTTTGTCTCACTTTCACTTGAAGCTAAGAAATTTATCATCTCTTCATGAATAATTTTAATTATCATCTGCCCCGGTGAAACGGATTTAATAACCTCCTGCCCTAAAGCGTTCTGTTTAACTTTCGTTATAAAATCTTTTATCACCGGTAATGCAACATCCGACTCTAAAAGAGCTACTCTTATATCCCGCATAGCGGTGTCTATTTGAGCTTCCGTTAAAATTCCTGAGCTGACTAATTTATCAAAAATCTTCGTTAAATTTTGTGTTAAAGTTTTAAACATATAAGTAATTTAATTTATAAAGTTCTAATATATTTTGCCCAATATGTTTTAGCAACAATAATATTTTATGGTTTTATGTAGGCGTTGTTGCATGAATCGATTTTCCGTTGTCATCCTATCTAACTTGATCGCGGGATCCAGTTAAAAATACTAAAATTATTAGTATTTCAAGTTGCTTTTATGGACTCCGTGGTCAAGCCATAGGGTGACACAACTGGTTTTACCTATCCATGCAATAACGCCTTTTATGAATAACGTGGAAAGGAACGTATTGATGTCGTGTTAATGACTAGAAAACTCATTCACCACTAATATATAACTTGTTTTTAAGTCCAAATCATAATCAATGGTATTATATATTAACTTTTTTATACCGGTAAATTTTTGTAGTAAATAGGAAGGATGCTTATTTGACAGTTTATTAAAAATCTTATTTTCTAAATCTAGAAGTTCAATATTAACGTTAGCAGATTTTTTAAGAATTCTATTCATTAATAATAATAAATTATCAATAAAATCTAGCCATAATTCTCGGTCTTTAGTAGTAAAACGATGAATAAAATCTAACGTTTCATTATCTGCTATCGGTTGAATAAACTGAAGATATAAGTCATTTCGAGCATGAGGTAGAGTAGATCTAATATTAACTTTAAAACATCTTGATCTAATTGTAGATATAATACTTGCAGCTCTTGAAGTAATTAAAAAAATGTAACTATTCTTTGGTGCATCTTCAAGAATTTTTAAGCATGAATTCGCTGCATTCAAATTCATAAGATCTGCCGAATAAATTACTGCAACTTTATAACCTGAAATTGCAGAAGTTTTACTTAAGAAGTCTTGTAATTTTCTTATTTGTTCAATAGAAATATTTTTAGCATTAGATGTAGATGAAGTTTCTCTAGCAATGAAATGATAATCAGGATTGCTTTCAAGAGGAATGCTATTCTTAAAAAGCTTACTATATATAAAATCTTCTAAATCTTTTAAAGCTTGCTCTATATTTTCAGCTTCGATAAGCCAACTATTATATAGCTTATTATGCTTTAAGTTAAACTCTAGGCGTTCAATTATCAATGGTTGTAATATCGTTAAGAATTGTTCTATATCATTCCGGCTTTTGCAGAGCATTGTTGCATGAGCCGGTTTTTCTAGTGTCACCCCGCAAACTTGTAACGTGATTTGGAAACTATTAGTACTGTAATACGTTATTTTTTTAATTGCAAGCTTCTTTCATTTTTCTTCCAGCTCTAAAAGTAGGTTGATTGTAAGCATCTATTTTCATTTTTGCTCCAGTTTTTGGGTTACGGCCCTCACGTGCTTTTCTATGATGTATTTCAAATGAACCGAAACCTGTTATATTAATATTATGGTGGCTCTTTATAGCACTAATCACACTATCAAGAACTAAATTAAGTGCTTTCTCAGCATCAGCTTTTGTTAATGTTTTATGTGAAGCATGTTTATGATTATGACCATGGTCTGCCATAAATGCTATAAATTCGGTTTTATTCATTTTTTTTGGTTCTTTTTTGTTATGTGTACTCATAATAAAGTCAACTCTCCTTTAATGGGTTAATATGTATTGATGTTTTTTTATAAAAAAATATATACAACTGGCAATAATATACATCAATATATTTTTTATGTGCGTTAATTATAACAAACTACCCACATACTGCAAATGCCAGTTATTTACAAAGTTTAAAATATATACGTTATTATATTAATTTATAGAAAAATGTAGCCATTTTACATCAGTAATACTGTTAAAACTATCTTAATCAAGTAATTAAAGTGAAAATTTATTATTTAAACCCTAATTTATTGTCAGTAGTAAATTACAAAAGCTAATTTTCTACTTTGTAAAGAATTATAAGTTTTACATAAAAAACAATATATACTTAATTTATATAATAAGTTGGAAACCATCTTTCACTTTTTATATAGAATATTTCTAACCGAATAGCAGATTTATGTAATAATTCGCTATTCACATTAATTTAGAATAAAATTTTTAAAGAAAAATATATTAAATCCAATGTTATTGTCTGAAATTTGTATTAAACGCCCTGTCTTTGCTACAGTTTTGAGTTTGGTTATCGTAGCTCTTGGAGCAATTTTTTTTACCAAACTACAAATTAGAGGAACTCCGGATATTTCAGTTCCCATTATAAATGTCGAAGCTCATTATGCAGGTGCCGATGCTTTATATATGGAAAAAGAAATAACGACGCGTATAGAAAAAGCTTTAAAGACGGTTAAAAACTTAGATTATATAACTTCTCAAAGTTCTACAGGCGAAAGTAGTATTACTTTATCGTTTCTATTATCTACCGATATTGAAGTAGCATTAAACGATGTGCGTTCTAAAATATCGGATATCACTTATATGTTCCCGCAAGATATGAAAGCCCCATCAGTTGCAAAACTTGATGCCGATAGTTTTCCAAGCCTATTCATAAGTGTTGAAAGTGATCAATATAGCGATTTAGAACTGACAAAGATCGTCGAAGATAATCTACAAACACCGTTAGATAAACTTGAAAGCGTAGGACAATCGCAAATTTACGGCGGTCGGGAATATATAATGAGAATAGAACCCGATTCCAAAAAATTATATCAACATAAAATTTCTTTATTGGAGATTGAATCTGCAATAAAAGAGCAAAATAAAGATTATCCTACAGGTACGATTAAAACAAAAAGTAATAATTTTATAATAACTCTTGAAGGCTCTTTATCTACACCGGAAGAATTCGGCAATATTATTCTAAAAGTACAAAACGGAGGTATCATAAAATTACGTGATATAGCGAAAATATCTTTAACTTCTCTCGATGAGGACATAATGTTCAGATATAACGGCAAAAGCTCCATTGCTCTTGGTCTTATAAAAGAATCAAAAGCTAATGTCATAGATTTATCAAATGAAGTAACTAAAGAGCTAGAAAGAATTAAAGAATCCATGCCCAAAGGAATAAGCATGGGTATCGCATATGATGGAGCAACCCCTGTAAAAGCATCAATTTATGCGGTATTTCAAACAATTTTTGAAGCTTTAATATTAGTAGTTTTAGTCACTTATTTATTTCTTGCTTCTGCTAAAATTACCTTAATTCCGTTTGTGACGATTCCGGTATCGTTGATCGGTACTTGTAGCGTAATGTATGTTTTTGGATTTTCTATTAATATATTTACACTCCTTGCTATGATACTTGCTATAGGTTTAGTTGTCGATGATGCGATAGTTATGCTTGAAAACATTTTTAGATATAATGAAATGGGGCATAAACCCATGGAAGCAGCTTTACTTGCTTCTAAAGAAATCGGCTTTGCAATCATTGCTATGACTATTACGCTTGCTGCCGTATTTTTACCCGTCGGTTTTATAGAGGGTTTTATCGGGAAATTATTTATTGAATTTGCTTGGACTTTAGCATTTTGCGTTTTGTTCTCAGGATTTGTGGCTTTAACTTTAACTCCTATGATGTCAAGTCGTATGGTTACAAAACATAATACGGACTTACCGAAATGCTTAGTAAAGTTTAACGACATTCTACAATTTATTCAAAATAAATATATTTACTATCTAAAGCTAACTTTAGACAATAAAAAGAAATTTGTCATCATTATTGCATCATCATTTATAGTGCTGATTATTAGTTTGAAATTTACTCAAAAAATTTTTGTACCCCAAGAAGATGATGGATTTTTACAAGTTTCTCTTAAAGGTCCTGAAGGTTCTAGTTTAGAATCTTCTACTAAAGTAGTGAAAGAAGCCGAAAAAATCCTTACTAATTATCAAGATATATTAGGTTATCTGATGGTAATAGGTGCAGGCGGTAGTGATAATGTTTTTGGATTCATTCCGTTAAAAGATTGGGGTGAGCGTTCTTATTCCCAAGAAACTATTAAAAATATGTTAAATCAGCAGTTTTCCGCAATACCGGGCATGTCGATTTTCGCTATGGATCCACGTTCAATGGTTAGCAGGAATGCGAGTAGTCCTATCGAGTTTACTATTCAAACAAACCTTGAATATGATGATTTAGATAAAATATCACAACAATTTATTGATATAATGAAAACAAATCCTATTTTCTTAAACATCAATAGAAATTTACAATCAGCAATGCCTACTATAAGTATAGAAGTCAACCGTGATAAAGCTTATTTATACGGAATGGATTTGGCCAATATAGGCAAAACGGTACAATATTTACTTGCAGGTCAACAAATTGGGAATTTTAGAATGGGTAATGATTTATATGACGTTATATTGCAATTTAATCAAAAAGATCGAAAAGATATTAGCGATTTTAGTAAAATTTTAATTAGAGCAAAAAATAATAATATGTTACCGCTGGAATCGATAGCTAATATTACGGAAAAAATATCAGTAAAATCATATAGTCATTATAATAATTCAAAATCCGTTACTATTTCTGCTGATCTTGCTCCTGACAGAAAAATTAATGATGCAATTAATGAAATCAATAAAATAGCCGCTAAGTTACTCGACCCTAGTAATACTATAATTGAATATATCGGTGAGATTAAACAAATGAGAGAGGCAGACAGTAATATGCTTATAACATTTGTGTTTGCTCTTGTATTTATCTATTTAGTGCTTGCAGCTCAATTTGAAAGCTTTACTGACCCTTTATTAATATTACTCGCCGTACCTTTCTCAATAACCGGCGGTGTACTTGCTCTCTGGCTTGCCGGTAATAGCCTTAATATGTATAGTAATATCGGACTTATTACTTTAATTGGGTTAATTACTAAGAATTCTATTATGATAGTAGAATTTGCTAATCAACTAAGAGAAAAAGGAGTAAAGGTTCAAGAAGCTATAATAGAATCCTCAAAACTTCGCTTGCGTCCAATTCTTATGACTACCCTTGCTGCTGTAGTCGGAGCTTTACCTCTAGTCTTTGCAGATGGAGCCGGGGCTGCTGCTCGTAATTCTATAGGCTTTGTAATAGTTGGAGGATTAAGCATCGGTACTATATTTACAATTTTTGTTATACCTGTAATATATCAAACTTTTAAGAAGGATTAATAACTTATAGAATTATAAAATTTAGTAGACATATAGCTCAAAATGAGAAATGATTCTTTTACGTTTAATGAATATGAGGTCAAAATATGTTAATCAATACTTCTAATAATCCGCTTATTACTACTATATATTTATTATCTTCCATAGGTGCTATAAATTGGGGCTTAGTCGGGTTATTTAATTTTAATTTAGTCACACTTTTCTTTGGCTCATTTCCAATTATTGTTACAATACTTTATATAATTATAGGCTTTTGTGGTGTATATTCTTTCCTTTGTTTAGGTAAACTATTTTGTAAACCCGGAATAGAAAAGGCGAAGTAACTCTACTTTTGCGTCATTGCACGAAGAATTACACAGTAATTCACCAAAGCAATCCAGTAAAAAATACTAATTTATAGCATTTTTTTATTATTTTTCTGGAGTGCCACGCAGCCTATGGCTGCTCGCAATGACGACCTAACAACTTCACTTGTACTATAGCAGTTATTGCTGCTGTTTCAGCACGTAATATATTACTTCCTAAACTGACAGATTTTGTATTCTTGTATGAAGCAAGAAGTTCCAGCTCATCATTAGTAAAACCTCCCTCCGGTCCAATAATAATAGCGATATTATTATCCAGTAAGCATGAAATTCGTAATATAGAATTTTCTTCTTTTTCATGTTCATTAGCATATAACATCAAATTATTATTTTTTTTAAGACAATCTTGTATTGTGATAGCTTTTTCAATTATCGGGGGAATAAGACGTTCTGACTGCTCTGTTGCCTCAATAACACATTTCGTTAAACGTTCGATATTTACTGTTCTAAATTGACACCGCCTAGTAATTAACGGAATAATTTTAGTGATACCGAGTTGCGTAGCCATATTTATTGCAAGCATTAATTTATCTTGCTTTATTATAGCAACAGCAAGAGTTAACGCAGATTCTGTATAAGGCTTTTTTAACTGTTCTTTAAGCCTAACCGATAGGTTATGCTTACCTATATCGGTAATTTGTGCTAAAAATTCTCCTTCCGTACCGTTAAAGATACGCAAACCATCATTTACTTTAAGACGTAGCACCGTTTTAACATAATGAACATGATCACTTGCTAATTCTAGCTTGCTATTTTCAGCTAAACGACTATTAATATAAATACGATTAAATCTCATATTATTACCATGACGAATGAAAAAGATAATAATATATCAGAAGAAGAAAATTTACAGCTAAATTCAGAAAGCTTCAGACAGGATGAATTTAAGAGTAAATCTACGGAGCGTACTGACGTCCGTGAGTACAGACTTAACTCAAAAAATTCACCTGTATCAAGCTTTGTGAATGACGCTGTACCAAAAGCAACAGAAATCGGCGGTGTTAAAGGTCTAGAACCGACAAGATACGGCGATTGGCAACATAAAGGTAAAGTCACAGATTTCTAATATTATGACATCATTTGAGCAAACTAAGGTTTTACCTTACCAACTGCAAAAATTGTTTGATTTGGTGTGGGATGTAGAGTCTTATCCTAAATTCTTACCTTGGTGTTCTGCTTCTAGAATCATTTCAGAAAATAATCAAGAGGTTATTGCGGAATTAGTAATTCAGTTAAAAGGCTTTTCAGAAAAATACAACTCACGAGTTACAAGCGAAATAACAGATGATGGAATATATTTGATTAATACGATAGCTATTTCAGGACCTTTTAAATATTTAAAAAGTACTTGGCAATTTGTTCCATGCACAGCAGGAACTGAATTAAAATTCTTTATTGATTTTAAAATGAAATCCGTAATACTGGATAAATTAATCGGCACTTATTTTACCAAAGCAACTGAAAAAATGATTATAGCTTTTGAAAAGAGAGCTAAAGAGGTTATGAAATAAAAAAGAGTAAGATTATAGATCTATAACCTTACTCTCTAGAAAGTTTTATATTTAGTTACTAGGCAATATCAGATATATATCCTTCATCTCCCTCATCTCCTAAGATTTGAGTTTGATCATCACTAAGATTATTATAATCAAGGCTATAAAACTGCTCTTCTTGTTCTTCACTAGTACCGGAAGTATGATAATTAAATAATGCTTTATAATCTTCATTTATTTCAGCATATTTCTGTATTGCTTTTGAAAGTTCTACTTCTTTATTTTTCATAGCTTGCTCTGTACCATGCCATAGCTTACTTGTCAAATCTGGCTTGTATTTTGCTAATTTCTTATGTTTATAACTTTCTCTCTTTTCAACAGTTCCTAAACTTAAAGCTTTTTCAATATCGTCGCTTGAATAGCCATTTTGTATTAACTGCTGAATGATACAACCATGAAAAGGAAGAATACTAGTATCTATAACTAATTTATTTGTATATTGTCCTTTCACGCCAGGTATTTCCTGATATAACGCACGATCTGTTGATTCTACTATTTCATAACCACCATTATGTTTGTAACCAACGCCGTCTTCCGTTAAACTTAAGGTTGGTACATGAGTTATTGCATTAGATACTATCTTACCGTTTGTTCCTTCAATATATTTACCGATAAATTGATCTACACCGTTTTTATCTATAGCAGTACCGTATACAAAACTTCCTAACCACGAATTAGCTAAATACTCTTCAGCTTTAGTTGCTTCATGAGCTTTAGTAAAAAGCTTTATTCGTTCATTACTATCCATAATGCCTTTTGCCCAATAACTAGTACTAAAAACAGCCCCTGCTATTAAAGGTATTTTGCTTAGCCAACTATTAGATGAAAAAACTACTTATTCATGCAAGAAAGCTTCCTGATGCTAATTTTGTATAAACACTATAATCTTCTTTTGCTTTCTCTATTAAAGATATGTAAGTAATAGGTTTATTACTTATGAATAAATTACGTACTAATAATGTAAACATAGTCTATCTCCTTGTTTTAATTATCATGTTTTATGGTTTTGTTATATAATACAAACGTACTATAACAAAGGTAATCAAATATCAACCTTTATTTAATAATAAGTTTAATTAGTATTAATACTTGACATTTTTTAGAAAAAACCATATTTTATGGTAAAATTGATAAAAAAGAGGCAGATATGTCTAAGTACAAAAACTCTAAACATATTAGCACTAAAAAGCTTGCTTATATAGGGTTAGACCTCGCATATAAAACAGATGATTTAAATATTTATAATCTAGAAGCATTAAAGGTCAATGAACAATTAACAAATAGCGGCTGGGAAATACTAACTGCTTCATGTGATTATGTCAACACTGCTAAATATAGTTATAAAGCTGTTGCATTTATAAATAAAGACACTAAAGAAGTTCATATTGCTACTGCCGGTACAAAATTCAATATATATGATTTCCTAGATGACTTACTTATCGCTCTTCATTATTTACCTACTAAACTAACTCCACTTCAGGAATTTGTTAATGAAGTAATTAACAAATTAGGTGGCTTCAGTAAAGCCACAGAATATATTTTTAATACTAGCGGTCATTCACTTGGAGCAATATCTGCAGATTTAACCTTAGTAGAAATACATTCTCGTAACCTACCTTTTAATAAATCTATAACTTTTGACAGCCCTGGCTCAAAACCGATAATTGAAAGAGCCATCAAAAAAAATTTCTTTACCGGAACAGTAACAACTCCAATAGAAGAGCTAGCTACCCATTCTAAAATATATAATGCAAAACATAATCTTATTAATATTACTAATAAGCACTTGGGCAAAACAACAATGGTTCTTCCTAGTAAAAAAACAGAACTATCACAATCAGAAGAATGGGCATCATATTTATATAATTTTGCCAAACAAAAAGCTACAAAATATCTAGGAATTAATGGAATAGTCGAAGGCTTTGAGGAAATAATGGCCGGGATCAGTAAGCATGGGCTTGTTAATTTTTCTGATTTGAAACAGAATATTACTTTAACCGTAGATGATTGGGAAGCAGGAACACAAAAATATGCTAAAAATACTCTAAATTTAAAAAATAATTTATATAATCAAATAGTTGCAACTGAAACCGGAGCTAATTTAGTTGGGATATATAATAATTTTCAAAGCTGCAGTCAAGAATATACTCAGGAAATCAAAACAACGGGGGATATAAGTAATTATCATCTAGTATGTTAAATAAAAAATAACATATATAGTAAACTTATATATGTTATTTTTTATTTAGAGCAACTAAATAGATTTCCGTAGATTCGCTGCGGCTGGATGAAGGTTTAAAATGTTTCACCGTTTTAAATTCACGCTTCACTTTATTTAATAATTCATTTTCTGCACCGCCACGAAAAATTTTAGCAATAAAATGACCTGATGGCTTTAGTACTTTTAAAGCAAATTCAAAAGCTTGCTCACATAAAAGTAAGGTTCTTATATGGTCTGTAGCTTTATGACCTATGGTATTTGATGCCATATCACTCATTACTATATCAGCCTTACCGTCTAAAACCTGAATAATTAATTCTTCCGTATTTTTTTCAAAAAAGTCTTTTTGAAGAAACTCAACTCCGATAATAGGTTCGATTTCTAACAAATCGATAGAGATTATTTTATTATTTAGGCTATTATCCGAAGCTTTAATGAGCTTGGAAGCTACTTGACTCCATCCCCCAGGGGCTGCTCCTAGATCAACAATTTTCATATTAGGAGTAAAAAGTTTAAATTTTTCATGAATTTCAAGTAGTTTATATGCCGCTCTTGACCTAAAACCTTCTATACGTGCTTTTGCAACATACGGATCGTTTAATTGGCGTCTAAGCCAATTAATAGAAGAAATAGTACGTTTTTTAGAAGTCTTAACTCTAACGAATTTATTTCTATAGCCGCTTAAATTATTTATCATGAAATTTTATTATTCTCTTTGGCTATTGTGTCTAATACCGAATTAACAAAACCGATCTCGTGTTCATTTAACATATCATTTGCTATATCCGTATATTCGTTAATTACTACTTTAGCAGGCGTAGTAGGACAGAACAATAGCTCATATATACCGGCACGCAATAAAGCTCGGAGTAAGATCGGCATATGTGCAGGATCTTTATCATTTGTTAAATGATTGTCGATAATTTCGTCTAGTTTATTAATATTTTCAAATACTGACTTTACCAGGATTTTAAAATGACTTATACTTAATGATATTTTTAAATTGTCCGGTAAATTTGTTATAGAACTATCATTTCGATAAAAAGAAAGTACATTTTGCATGATATCATCCATATCTTCGTTATTTTGCAATATGTTTTGATAAATAGCTTGCACTGCTGCAATACGTGCAATCGATTTTTTATTAATTTTATTTGAACTCATAAAGAAAGAAATTTAAAATTTAATTTTCGTTATTGTGAGCATGATATGGCTTGATGTCATTCCCGCGTAGGCAGGAATGACATAACCAAGCAGTAACAATATCAATCACAACAACGAAATGATATCTATAACCTTGCAATTTATACCTTAAACTAATTTATTAGTAAACTTATAAAATTTTTATGCTATCTATAATCGGGTTTATTATAACCATCAGCATCTTGGTATTTATCCATGAATTTGGGCATTATTGTATTGCTAGATATTTTAATGTAAAAGTTGAAGAATTCTCGATCGGTTTCGGTAAAGAACTAATAGGCATTACCGATACAAGAGGAGTTAGGTGGAAGATTTGTCTTATACCGCTTGGCGGTTATGTCAAGATTTACGGCTATGATCGCAGCCTTATGGATAAGACTAAAGAAGTTAACGAAAAAGTAGCTTTTTATGCTAAATCTTGTTTAGAACGTTTTTTAATAGTTGCAGCAGGTCCGTTAATTAATTATTTACTTGCCGTAATAATATTTGCAGGTTTTTATTGTTACTTTGGAAAAACAGAGATTCCTCCTATAATAGGCGATGTAGTAGCTTTATCACCGGCAGAAAGAGCAGACTTAAGAAAAGGAGATAAAATTGTTAAGGTTAACAATAAATCTGTTAAAGATTTCGGAGACGTACAGAAAGAAATATTAATTAACGGCTTGAGCTCTTCTACTTTAACTATAGAAAGAAAAAGTGAGGAATTTACTGTTAATATAATGCCTCAAGAAATGATTATATCACCTCACGAAGAAAAAAAGTTAAAAAAACTCTTCACATCGGTATTATAGCTAAAAATGAACCTATTCATACTAAAATAGGAATTTTAGGAGGATTTTTGGAAGCTATTAATACTACTATAGATATGTCTGCTTTAACTCTAAAAGCAATATCGCAAATGATTGTAGGAAAACGTTCATTAGATGAGATAGGAGGGCCGGTAGCTATTGCTAAAGAGTCAGGAAAATCTATAGCGAGTGGAACCCAAATGTATCTATTATTTATAGCTATGCTTTCCATTAACTTAGGGTTACTTAACTTACTACCTATACCGGTGCTTGACGGCGGACATTTGATATTTATACTCTATGAAGCAATTACGGGTAGATTACCGAATCCTAAAACTAGGAATATTTTGTTACAATTAGGAGCAGCAATAATAATTTTTCTTATTATACTCTCTGTTTTCAACGATATACAAAATTTATTTTCCTAAATTATAGATTTGCTTGCTCTCGTTTATATTATCTACTATAGTGGAGTACATTAATTACGTTTAAATGCACCTGTCATCCCGTGGAGTGGCTAGTGTTGTGTACGGGTTCGATGTCATTCCCGCGTAGGCGGGGAATCCAGTTCTTTGTCATACCGCGACTTGATCGCGGTATCTAATTTATTATTTTTGGATACCGTGGTCAAACCCCGGTATGACATTGTATTTAAACATTAGAAATTTAAATTAAATCTTAAAGAAGGTTTTAGGTGAAAATCAGATCAATTAGTAAATTAACAATTTTATTATTAACGATTTTTTATTATCATATTTCATTAGCTGACTCTATAATTCGTAAAATAACTATCGAAGGTAACCATAGGGTTGAGCGTTCTACTATTGAGAGCTATTTAAAGCTTAAGGTAGGAGAAACTTATAATAATTCTAAAGAAGATAAGGCAATAAGACGTTTATATGCCACCTCACTTTTTAGCAATATAAATATGCATATAACAAATGAGGGTAATTTAATAGTAGGCGTTACTGAAACTCCTTTTATAAGTAGTGTAGTATTTAGCGGTAATTCTAAAATCAAAACCCATATGCTCGCTAAAGAAATTTATACAATGTCTGGCGAATCTCTTAGCCAAGCTAAAATCGAATTAGACGTAAAAAAAATATTAGAAATTTATAAACGTAGCGGACGTTTTGCTACTACAGTAACACCTAAAATCGAAAATTTAGAAAACAACAGAGTTAAGGTTATTTTTGATATAGCAGAAGGACCAAAAACCGGTATTAAATATATCTATTTTAGTGGTAATGAAAATTATAGTGATTCAGAACTTAAATCTGTTGTCTTAACTAAAGAATCTCGTTGGTTTCGTTTTTTAGAAAGTAACGATACTTACGATCCTGATAGAGTGGAATATGATCAAGAATTACTGAGAGAGTTTTATCAATCTGTAGGTTTTGCAGATTTTAGAGTAATTTCGGCATCGGCAGAACTCAATAATACTAAAGAATATTTCACTCTTACCTATTCCATTGAAGAGGGAGAAAAATATAGCTTTGGTAATGTTACGATAGACAATAAATTAACTAATATAAATATAACACCGCTTAATAAAATTGTTACTATTAAGCAAGGCAAGGTTTTCAATATGAAAACGGTTGATGATATAGCTGAAAAAATCAGAGAATATTTTACAGCAAACGGTTACCATGCGGTAAATGTTTATCCGGATATAATGAAAAATGCTAATCATACTGCAGATATTAAATTTATTATTGAGAAAGCCGATAAGGTTTATATTAATAAAATTAATATTATTAATAACCTTAAAACCGAAGACTATGTTATAAGAAGAGAATTTAAAACAGAAGAAGGGGACATAATTAACCGTTCATATATTGAAAAAGGTGAGCGTAATCTTAGAAATTTAGATTATTTTGAGAAAGTAGCAATTAGCTTAGCTCCGACTAAAGCTAAAGATAAATATGATGTTAATGTTGAAGTTGATGAAAAATCTACTTCCTCTATAGGTTTTGATTTAGGATATAATACTGCCGGCGGTTTATTCGGACGTTTCTCTTTCCTAGAGCGTAATTTAGTCGGTACCGGTAAACTGCTTAACGCCGGTGTACAAGTAAGTAAAAACAGTACAAGCTATTATGGCGGTATTACTGACCCCCATTTTTTAGATCGCGATTTATCACTTGGTGTAAACGCATTTAGAAACTATACCGGGCGCGGTGCCAGTGTATTAAATACAACGGATCAAAACTATAAATTACACTCTACAGGAGTCAAAACCTCTCTTGGTTATGACATTAAAGAGGATTTAGGTCACGAAATAGATTATTTAATCAAACGTGATATTTTAAGTTCCCCCTCCCAATCAAGCTCAATATTCTTAAATGAGCAAATAGGAAGATTTATTACTTCTGCTATAGGACATACTGTTACTTATGATCAAACCGATAATAAAATTGTTCCAAAGAACGGTTATTTAGTAAGCGGCACACAAGAATTTGCTGGTGTTGGAGGCGATAATAAATATATAAAACATGAAGTTGACGGTAAATATTATAAATCTTTCATACATAACAAGCTTACTTTAAAACTATCTGCTTCCGGTGGTGATATTGCAGGACTTGGAGGAAAAATCGTTAGAATCTCAGATCGTTTTAATTTAGGTGATTATAGTTTAAGAGGTTTTGCAAGCGGTGGTGTCGGACCTCGTGAAAAAAACACTAATGAAGGGCTTGGCGGTGAAAGATATTATACATTCTCAACAGAGCTTAATTTCCCTACTCCTGTACCTGAGGAATTTAATTTAACCGGTGCAGTCTTTATGGATTTAGGAAGTGTTTGGGGAGTAGGTCTAAATAAGAAACAATATCAAACTCCAAATGGTTTTTATAACGATAAATCGCTTAGAACTTCCGTTGGTTTCGGTTTTATTTGGGTAACACGTTTTGCACCGATTAGAATGGATTGGGGCTTCCCGGTTAAGAAGAAGAAATATGATGATACGCAGCACTTCCATTTAAGGTTTTCGACGCATTTATAAAAACGCTTCATTGTCTCACCTCATGGCTTTGTTTACGTTGTTGCATGGGTGCCAAATCATCATTGCGAGGAGCAAAGCGACGTGGTAATCCAAAAAATAATTCAAAACATTCTGTAAATCAGGATTTTTGACTGGATTACTTCGTCAAATTACTACGTAATTCTTCTTACAATGACGAAAAGCCAGTCCACACGACAATACCTCACAGGAATGACATATCTCAAATAACATAACTACATTTCAGCCGATGTAGCTCAGCTGGTAGAGCGGCGCATTCGTAATGCGTAGGTCTGGGGTTCAAATCCCCACATTGGCACCATTTTCTAATAAAACTATAACCCTATTTTGTGATAGACGGGTAGAACCTAACGCGTTCGTGTCATACCGTGGTCCTTTCACAGTCTCCAGACAAATAACTTAAAATACTAATAATGATAAAAAATAAAAGAAACAGAAGTACCTACAAACTTAGAAACAATAAAAAGTTTTGAAAAATTGATTCAAGCTGATTCAAGCTAGATTACCTGAAAAATATAAAGAATGGTTATTAAAATATAATGGTAAAATTATAAAATAAGGACATTAGTTATGATCGTTAACAAAGAAGAATTTATGAAGCAATCTGATGTGATTAATCTTCCAAAATGGGAACAATCTTTCTATTATATAATAAATGTAGGACATTATGAACATTATGATGAAGCCATGGATTGTATTATTAAAAATTAAAATAATCCTGAAGAAC
>NZ_AKVZ01000003.1 GCF_000273745.1 Rickettsia australis str. Phillips | reverse complement strand
TGTACTTTCAAATCCTATGGCTATTTTTTCTTAACTTCTTATATCTCTTTATAAATTCGTTACCAAAGTAACTTCATTATATCTTCCCTTCACCTAAAGGCAAGGGATTTTGTATCCCCCATAGGAACATTAATACAAGCTGCGGCACTTCAAGCTTTAGGAAGCTTAGCTTTTAGGTTTAGCAATATTAAAGCAAAATTAATATTACCTATTTTGTTTAACAACTTAAATAGTAAAAATGAGAGAATATTATATGAAACTAAAGATACCCTATAGCAGATTACTTACCATGTAATAAGATTAAGAAGTAAGATTTATTTGGAATATTTTAAAAATGGAATTGATTTTTTTAATGAGGGAATTCTAAAGAGATATACAGATAAAACATTAATGCTCTACTTAAATAATGAAGAAGAAAAAATAGAGTTTATTTTAAGTTTCTGTCAAAATTCTTTAAATTTAAAGAAGCATTAGAGGTTTGCCTGTATTTTCTTGAAAAAAAGAAAGTGAGCAAATATATAAAACTGCTTTTCAAGGATTCATTTATATAGTAATCAGATTAAAAAAAATAGATTTTGATATTATATTACCGTTTATTAAAAAATTTATAAATCTAGATAAAAGTTGTGTTCATATTTATACAGACTCTTGTTTAGTTAATATAGCAATTATGATACCTGAACTAAGAGAAAAAGTAATATCTTATCTAAAAAATAAAATCACCTTATTTAAAAGAGATACAAGCCTTAAATAACAATAGAGAAAGTAATGGAACTATCAGTAAAGGCAGTAAATGACAATGCTTTATCGAGGTTAGATCAGAAGATTGAGAATAAGATAGCGAGGACCTGAGTCTTTTTTATTGTTTTTATGGACTACATGGTCAAGCGAACTAGGTGATACAATGGGTTTTACCGGTCCACACAATAATGCTACACGAGAATGACAATAAGATCTTTTTAAGAGAGGTATAAACAAAATCACTTTTTAGACAATTCTATTATACTTTGTAAAAAATTATAAGTTTTTGCTAAAAAATAATATATACTTAGCTTTATATAAAAGATGGAATCTACCTTTCACCTTTTATATTCAACTTTTTAGCCGAATAGCAGATTATGTAATAACTCACTATCCGTATTAATTAACTATTATCTTTTTTCTTGGAGGAATATAGATTGTTTCATCTTCAGCATGCGAAATCTTTTCTAAAAGTCCAATAAAACGGTCTTTATTAGGTACTAGCTTTACTATTGCCCACCCTTCTTCTATTGATTTCTTTATGCGTTCTATATCAGATTTATTCTCTGAAAAAGATATAACTTTTTGTGCTGGATTTTGCATATTGATAAATCAATTATAGTTAATAAATATTAATATTGTAGTAAATATTTTTTAATAAATCAATCACATATTTATTATTTGCTAAATATCAATAAAATGATTACCATATATTAGGTTTTGTCTACTTATATCCTAATAAATAGTTAGATTAAAAGTTGTACAACAATTTTTTATTTTAAACATATATTTTTATGTTACTTATTAACTTTATTTAATTTAAACTGCATAATTTAATTATGTCAAATGATAATTTACAACCGCATGCCCTTTCTAAAAAGCAATTATTTGCTTTTTTTGGTATGGTTGTCGGAATGTTCATGTCGGTACTTGATATTCAAATTGTCGCTAACTCATTATCTGTAATAGCTGCAGGTCTTGCCGCTTCAAGCGATGAACTTTCTTGTGTTCAAACATCTTACTTACTGAAGTTATTATTATTCCTATTACCGGCTTTTTAGCAAGGTTACTTTCTACTAAAGTTTCTTATTTCATTGCAGCTTTAGGGTTTACGGTTATGAGCGTATTATGTTCGCTTGCAACTAATATTGAATCCATGATTATCTTTAGAGCATTACAAGGATTTTTTGGCGGTGCTATGATACCGACGGTCTTTAGTACCGTTTTTATAATTTTTCCTGCATCACAACGTCCTACTGTTACTATCTTAATTGGACTTGTCGTAACTGTCGCCCCTACTTTAGGACCTACAACTCGGTGGATATATTACAGAGATTTTATCATGGCATTTTATGTTTTTATTAAACGTCATACCCGGTATTTTTGTATGCACGGTAGTATTTTTATATGGTGATTTTGATAAACCAAATTATAAATTACTGAAAAATTTTGATTTTCTCGGTATATTATTAATGGCTTTAACGCTAGGCTTATTACAGTATGTTTTAGAAGAAGGAAATAAAAAAGGTTGGCTTGAGGATAATTTAATATTATTCTTAAGCATTGCAGTAGCTTTAGGTTTTATTTTATTAATCATTAGAGAACTAACCTTTATTAATCCAATTTTAGATTTAAAAACATTCCTTTATAAAGACTTTACTTTTGGTTGCCTTTATTCATTCGTTATGGGTATCGGATTATACGGGGCAGTATATATATTACCGCTATTTCTCTTTACTATTGCCGGATATGATACATTACAAATCGGGGCTACTATGATGGTGACGGGCGGAGCACAATTTTTATCTGCACCACTTGCCGGTAGGATGTTAGGGCTAGGGGTAGATTTACGCCTGATGCTTATTATAGGACTTGGAGGGTTTGCTCTTGGATGTCATCTGAATAGTTTTCTAACACCTGATTCTAAATTTGCTGCCTTTGTGCTTCCTCAAGTTGTTAGAGGGCTTTCCTTAATGTTTTGTTTTATACCGAATGTAGCTCTTGGCAATATGCCAAAAGAAAGAGTAGGTAACGCTAGCGGGCTTTATAATCTTACTCGTAATTTAGGAGGAACAGTAGGGCTTGCAATAATCAGCACTATACTTACTAATGATACTAAAATCTTTATGCAATATTTATCGGAAAATATCTCGTCTACTTCTATAATGGCATTAGAACAGCTAGATTCTTATACTGAATTATTAAGCGGAAAAGTTCTTAATCCTGACAAAGCATCATATTTGTTATTAGCAAACAAATTAAATAATGATGCTTTTGTAATTGCAATAAATAATATATTTAATATGATAGGGCTGTTATTTGTATTTATAATGCTACTAATACCTTTTACTTCAAAGATCAAATTAACCGAAAATGTTAATGCTCACTAAAATTAAATTTATATTATATTTTCCTTGGTTATTATTAGAAATATGGAAATCAGCTTTCTCGGTGATCAAAATAATTTGGCAAAGAAAGATAGAGATAGAGCCGATTTTTGAATGGATTGACGCAGAAGGGCTAGAAGAAATCGGTGAAGTAATTTATAGTAACTCGATTACATTAACACCTGGTACGGTAACACTTGATATAAATAATAATATGTTATTAGTGCATGCACTCAATAAATCATCGATTACCGACCTACAAAGAGGTAGAATGATTAAAAAAATAAAAAATAACTTGAAGTAGGAAATGACATCAGATATAAACGCTCTAAAGTATAAAAAAATTTTGCTTAAAGTTTCAGGAGAAGCTTTAATGGGGGACAAGCAATTTGGGCATGAATATGAGGTAATAAAAAAGATTGCCGGCGATATTAAGGAGGTCATTGATTTAGGAGTAGAAGTCGCTATCGTAGTCGGTGGCGGAAATATTTACCGTGGGATTAATGCAGCACTCGTCGGTATGGACCGAGCTTCAGCGGATTATATAGGTATGCTTGCAACGGTGATTAATGCATTAACTTTACAAAACGTTATGGAAAGCCTAGGTATCTATACAAGAGTTCTATCGGCTATTCCTATGATGAGCGTATGTGAGCCTTATATTCGCCGTAAAGCTAAAAGACATATGGAAAAAAAGCGTGTAGTAATTTTTGCCGGTGGTACAGGTAACCCGTTTTGTACAACCGATAGTGCCGCAGTACTTCGTGCAATCGAAATGAATTGCGATATTTTATTAAAAGCAACTCAAGTTGACGGTGTATATGATTCCGACCCTAAAAAAAATCCTGATGCTAAAAAATATTTCACTATTAACTATAAAGATGTTATAACTAACAACCTGCAAGTCATGGATACGGCAGCTATTGCAGTTGCAAGAGAAAATAAATTACCTCTAAGAATATTTTCGATAAAAGAACAGGGAAATTTTGCTAGAGTAATACAAGATAAAGGCGAATATACGACAATTGAGGAATAAGCAGTGTGAATTGTGGTATGATTTTTATGGCATTGTTGCATGACTCATTTTATGTCATTCCCGCGCGCGCGGGAATCTAGCATAAAGCAAGCTTTTGATTTTAAAAACTTACCCTGTCTGTACTTTTTAACTACTGGATTCCCGCCTGCGCGGGAATGATATTGTGGGTATTGTCCAATACACATAACAATGTCTCGATTAATAATATACGGATCAAATAATATGGATACAGAAACGTTAAAGAAAATTTTACAAGAAAAAATGGATAAAGCTCTCAAAGTTTTAGATCATGAGCTTAAAGGGCTACGTACCGGTAGAGCTTCAGTTAATTTGCTTGATAGCGTAACCGTGGAAGCTTACGGTAGTAAAATGCTGCTTTCACAAGTTGCTTCTCTATCCACCCCTGATGCACGAACAATTAACGTGCAGGTTTGGGATAAATCTATGGTATCCTCAGTAGAGAAAGGAATTACTATAGCAAATCTTGGCTTAACTCCAGCAACGGACGGTCAATTAATCAGACTACCGATACCGGCTTTAACTGAAGAAAGACGTAAAGAACTGGTAAAGCTTGCTCATAAATACGGTGAGGATACTAAAATTTCATTACGTAATATTAGAAGAGACGGCAATGAAGAACTTAAAAAGCTAGAAAAGGGTAATATTATTGCAAAAGATGAGTATCATAACTTATCTGAACAAGTACAAAAGTTAACTGATGAATATAGCAGTAAAGTTGATGCGGCAATAAAACAAAAAGAACAAGAAATAATGACTGTTTGATAAGGTTACACATGTCATCTAGTGGTCAAGCGGACTAGGGTGACAGAATAGGTTTTACCGATCCACGCAATAATGCCAAGAGAGAATGACATAAATTGACTCTATACTGACAAAATTAGTTAGAGATTTAATTCCAGAAATTATCTTAAAATCAGGCAGGATACCAGTTACTCATATTGCTGAATCATATGAGTATAAAGAATTATTACACAATAAACTACTAGAAGAAGTAGAGGAATTTTTACAAGATTGAGTATATGGAAGAAGTAGCTAATATATTAGAAGTACTTGAAACAATCTGTAATATTAATGGCTATAAACTATAAAAAACAAAAAAAGAAAGTTAATGGTGGTTTTGATAATAAGATAGTTTTAGAAAAAATAACTAATTAGCTTTTATGACTTAATGAAATAAAATCTGCTATAGAATCTTGGATCACATGCTATATCCAAGATCTAGCTTACAAGTTACAGGCATGAAATCAGAGCTACGCAAGCAAGACTTCACGTGAATAACATTAGACTATACTACTCAAAATAATAAAACTATGATTACAAAAGAAGAAGTACAAAAAATAGCAAAATTAGCTAGATTAAAATTTGAAGAAGATACTGTAGAAAAATTTTCTACTCAGCTTAGTACTATTATGGATATGATCGATATTTTAAATGAAATAGATTGCAAAGATATAGAGCCTTTAACCTCAGTTTCTAATATGAATGCTAGAATGCGAGAGGACACCGTTACAAGTTCTGATTTATCAAATGAATTATTTGATAATGTAAGCGGAAATAGTGCTCAGCTTGCTAAAGAAGTAAAATATTTTATCACTCCAAAGGTTGTTGAATAATTATGACAGAACTAAACAAATTAACAGTAGCAGACAGTGTAAAAGGTTTAAAAAATAAAGATTTTACAAGTAAAGAATTAGTTAATGCACATATTAAGCAAATAGAAAAACATAGGAATCTAAATGCTTATGTTACCGAAACTTTTGATTTAGCTTTAAAACAGGCTGAAGCAGCCGATCAAAATTATGCTCAAAATCAACCGCGAACACTTGAAGGTATACCGTTTGCCGCTAAAGATCTTTTCTGTACAAAAGGCATTAGAACTACGGCATGTTCTAATATACTGAAAAATTTTATACCTAATTATGAATCAAGCGTTACACAAAATATTTTTGATAAGGGCGGCGTGATGCTCGGCAAAACCAATATGGATGAATTTGCGATGGGTTCAGCAAATATTACTAGTTGTTTTGGAAATGTAATTAGCCCTTGGAAAGCAAATGATGATAATGCTGATTTAGTTCCTGGCGGTTCTTCAGGTGGTTCAGCTGCGGCAGTTAGTGGATTTATGGCATCCGCGGCTCTTGGTAGCGATACTGGTGGCTCGATACGTCAACCTGCAAGCTTTACGGGTTTAGTTGGATTTAAACCGACATATGGTCGTTGCTCAAGATACGGGATGGTATCGTTTGCTAGCTCACTTGATCAAGCAGGAATATTCACTAGAAGCGTTTTAGACAGTAGCATTATGCTTGAAGCAATGATGGGGTTTGATGAAAAAGATTCTACTGCGATTAAAGCAGAAGTTCCAAAATTACAATCCGCTATCGGAAGTTCTATGAAAAATATACAGATAGGCGTACCTCTTAACCTTGGTGAAGGTGGTATTGAACCTGATATTATGAAAATGTGGCAGGATACCATAGAGCTACTTAAAAACGCCGGTGCTGAGATAGTAGATATTACTTTGCCGCATGCTAAATACGGTGTTGCCGTTTATTACGTAATAGCACCGGCTGAAGCTTCTTCAAATTTATCTAGATATGACGGCGTTAGATACGGTCTTCGAGTAGAACGTGAAAATATGACACTTGATGAAATGTATGAAATGGCTAGATCAGCCGGATTTGGGGAGGAAGTAAAACGTCGTATTATGATTGGAACATATGTGCTTTCATCTAGTTGTATGGATGCATATTATCTAAAAGCTCAAAAAGTACGTCGTTTAGTTGCAAACGATTTTAATAATGCTTTTGCAAAAGTTGATGCCATTTTGTTACCTGCAGCACCGACTGAAGCATTTAAGATTGGTGCAAAACAAAATGATCCGACTATTATGTATTTAAACGATTTATTTACTATTCCTGCAAGTTTAGCAGGTTTACCTTGTGCATCAGTTCCTGCCGGATTATCGGCACGAGGTTTACCTCTTGGGATGCAGATTATAGGTAAACAATTAGATGAATATAATGTTTTGAAAGTAGCATCGACCATTGAGTCAGGTGTAAAACATATTAAATTTGAGCCGGCAGGGTTTTAACCAAAGCTAGTAATTGATTTTATAAAGTTTTAGTAATTTAATGTATTTTACTATATATTAATTTTTTATTTTGAAATCAAGCGTAGGAGTGTTCCAAGCTTGATTCCTAAAATATTTTATTCAGTTAGTAATGACTTTAGTAATTGCTACCTGGGCATTCCTATGGGTTTTTAATTATGGCATATATTGAAGGTAATACGGGGAAATGGGAGTATGTAATAGGACTTGAAATCCATGCTCAAATTTCTTCAAAATCTAAGCTTTTTTCAGGCAGTAGTACTATTTTTGCAGCAAGTCCAAATTCACAGGTTTCCTATGTTGATGCAGCAATGCCCGGGATGTTACCGGTATTAAATAAGCACTGTGTACATCAAGCAATTAAAACAGGACTTGGGCTTAAAGCTAAAATAAATAAATATTCGGTATTTGATCGTAAAAATTATTTTTATGCCGATTTACCGCAAGGTTACCAAATTTCACAATTTTACTATCCTATAGTACAAAACGGCACTATAGAAATACCGACTAGTACCGGCGATCTTAAAACTATTCGTATTAACCGTTTGCATTTAGAGCAAGATGCTGGTAAATCTATGCATGATCAATCACCACATTACAGCTTTATCGATTTAAACCGTGCCGGTATTGGGCTTATGGAAATTGTGACCGAACCTGATATATCATCACCGGACGAAGCGGCTGAATTTGTAAAAAAGCTGAGAAATTTGTTACGTTATATCGGCAGCTGCGACGGTGATATGGAAAAAGGCTCAATGCGTTGTGATGCTAATATTTCAGTACGACGTAGTGGCGAACCACTCGGCACAAGATGCGAAATTAAAAATCTTAATTCAATTCGTAATATTATTAAAGCAATAGAATTTGAAGCTAAAAGACAAGTAGACTTGCTTGAAAGCGGTGAAGCAATAATTCAAGAAACACGCTTATTTAATGCCGATAGCTGTGAAACACGAACTATGCGTTTAAAAGAAGAAGCACTTGATTATAGATATTTTCCTGATCCTGATTTATTACCGCTTGTTATTTCCGATAAGTTAATAGACGAGCTAAAAGCAAATTTACCTGAGCTACCTGATCAAAAGATTGAAAAATATATGAAGGAATTTGGCTTAAGTAAATATGATGCCGAAGTAATAGTAGCCGATGAATCAGTTGCTGGCTATTTTGAGAAAGCAGTAAATGAATGTAACCCTAAAATGCTTACTAATTGGCTAACTAGTGAGTTATTCGGACAATTAAACAAAGCATCGATCAGAATAAATGAATGCAAAATTACTCCTAGTGACTTTGCAAAACTAATAACATTAATAGAAAATGATATTATTTCCGGTAAAATTGCAAAAACCGTTTTTGAAATTATGTTTGAAACCGGTAAAGCAGCTGATAAAATAGTAGAGGAAAAAGGACTTGTACAAGTTTTGGATCATCACGTGCTAAACACGGTAATTGACGAGGTGATAGCTGAAAATCCTAAATCAGTAGAGGGTTATAGAAGCGGTAAGGATAAATTATTCGGTTTCTTTGTAGGGCAAGTAATGAAAAAAACCGGCGGTAAGGCTAATCCGACTCTTGTGAATCAGCTTTTAAAGGAGAAATTGAGTTTTTGATGTTTATTGGTAATATTAGGTTTTGTTGCACGGATACGGATATCGGAACCGTCATTGCGAGAAGGCGTTGCCAGCGTGGATCAATGTCGCCTATGTCATACCGTGGGCTTGACCACGGGAACCAGTTAAAAATACTAAAATTATTAGTATTTTTATTGTTTTTTTGAATACCGTGGTCAAGCCACAGTATGACACCGAACGGGTTTTTTAAGCCATACAACAAGACCAATGCCTCGTAGAGGACATACTCAAACTTAAAACATTATTTTAATGAAATTTCTGAAAATATTTTTACTATCTTTCTTATTAGTTTCTTGTGAAAAAAAAGAAACTGAAAAAACTTTAATAGTTGGTACTGCCGCAGATAATCCTCCTTATGAATTCATCCAAGACGGAGAGATTGTCGGGATTGATATTGATATTATCAAAGCAATAAGCAAACGTCTAAATAAAAAAGTTATTATAAAAAACTTTGACTTTAACGGTTTACTTGCAGCTCTAGTTAGTGAAAATATTGACGTTGCGGTGGCGGAGCTTTCCGTAACACCTGAGCGTGCTGAATATATCAGCTTTTCCGATCATTACGCTACTGCAAGATTTGCTATAATATATAGAACAGGTGATAATATACAAAATAGCAAAGATCTAGAGAATAAAATAGTAGGAGTACAGCTTGGTAGTGTTTTAGAAAAAAAAGCACAAAATCTATCACAAACGATGAATATTAAAGTTCATTCTTTAGCAAATCATTTAATGTTAGTTGAAGAATTAAAAGCTAGAGTCATAGATGCTATTATTTCTGAGGAATTTCAAGGCAAAAAATTAAAAGAAAATAATTTAAATTTAGAAAGCAGTACTTTAGAAGAATTTTCATCCGATTTTGCTATAGGTATGTCTAAAAACTCAGGACTAATTAATGAAATTAATGAAGCAATCGATTCATTAAAAAAAGATGGAACCATTAATAAAATTATGAAAAAATGGTTGGGACAGTAACAGAAAGTCAATTTAAAGATGCTATGAGCCGATTCCCTCAAGGAGTGACTATTATAACAACAAATTGTAACAACGAGCTTTTTGGCTTTACTGCTACTTCTTTTACTTCTGTATCTTTAAAACCGCCGTTAATATTATTTTGCCTTAATAAAAACTCTTTCAGTATAAACAGTTTTCAAAAAAATGATAAGTTTGCAGTTAGTATTTTAGCAGAGAATCAAATTGATATCTCAAGACATTTTGCTAAATCACAACCTAATAAATTTACAAAAATTGCCTATGAGCTTGGCAATAAAACTGATTGTCCTTTAATAAACGGTGCAACTTGTCATATAGAATGTAATAAATATGATTGTTACAATGCCGGTGATCATGTTATATTTATAGGTGAAGTAATAAATACTACTATTAAAAATGACTTAAAGCCTCTATTATACTTTCATAAATTGTATACTCGTTTCATTTATTAGAAATATATTATTACCAATATGATAAATATCGGTCTTAGCGGTTCTACCGGTAAAATGGGAAAAACTATTCTAGAGAGAATAGATAAATTTAAAGATTGCAAAATTTCAGCAAAATTTAATAGTACTAATAATTTAGATGATTTAAATAATTTTTGTAAAAATTCTGATGTAATCATCGATTTTTCTACTCCTGAAATATTAGACAAATTAATTAATTATGCATTAAAACATAATACAAAATTAGTAATCGGAACCACGGGACTTCAGCCTCAACATTTTAAGCTTTTAGAAAAAGCAGCTCAAACTTTACCTATTTTATATTCTGCAAATATGAGTACCGGAGCTAATTTGCTCAGCTATTTAGTAAGAAAGGCAACAAAAATACTAGATGATTACGATATTGAAATTCTAGAAACCCATCATCGTAATAAAAAAGATTCACCCTCAGGGACTGCTATTATGCTTGCTGAAACGATTGCAAGGGAAAAAGGATTAAATATAGCATTTAATCGTGGTAACAAACCAAGAAGCGAAAAAGAAATAGGTATTTCCTCGCTTCGTGGTGGAAATGTTCACAGTATACACGAAATATCTTTACTAGGTGACGATGAAATAATCACTTTAAAACACGAAGCTCTGAATAAAAATTCTTTTGTCATTGGTGTAATTAAAGCCGCTATTTGGCTACAAGATAAATCACCAGCTTTATATTCAATGCAAGATATTTATAATTATAGCTTGCAAAAACAGCTCTAACAGGCTATATTTTATTATGTAAATAACATAATCCTAAGGTTACTTATGATCGATTATACAAAAACTTTAACTGCCACCTCAAAGAATAAAACTTTTGATAAAGGCTTAAGAAAATACATGCTTAAAGTATATAATTATATGGCTTTAGCACTTTTACTAACCGGTGTAGCAGCCATAACGACTATATCAGTTGAACCTATTTATAATTTAATGTTTCAAACAGGTTTCGGCACTATTATAATATTTGCTCCGCTCGGTATTGCTTTATATTTCTTTATGGGCTTCGGACGAATGAACCTGAAAACAGCACAAATATTGTTTTGGGTTTATGCCGGTTTAACCGGTATGTCGCTTGCATATTTAGCTCTTATTTATACCGGTACCTCAATAGCTCGTACTTTTTTTATTTGCTCTTCCGTTTTTGGAGCAATGAGTTTGTACGGTTATAGTACAAGTAGAGATTTAACATCTATGGGTTCATTTTTTGCAATGGGTCTTATAGGTCTTATCATTGCTTCATTAGTCAACTTGTTTCTGAAAAGCTCAGCTCTTTCTTTTGCTACTTCTCTTATTGGAATAGTAGTATTTATGGGATTAATTGCTTGGGACACACAAAAGATTAAGTCTATGTATTACATGGCAGGAAACGATGCAGTAGGACAAAAGCTCTCTATTATGGCAGCTTTTACTTTATACTTAGATTTTATAAATCTTTTCCTATATTTAATGAGATTTTTAGGCAATAGAAGGGATTAATTAATATAATCAGGTTTATTTTATGTCTAAAGAACAAATTAAACAGAAATTATTATTACAAGAGCAACTTTTTAAAGTCCTAAAAACAGAAGATACAGAATTGAATGCCAAAATATCTAGAGCCTGCGAGGCCATTGCTTCATCTGCTATTGATCTTTCTAAGGACCAATCACCTACTACTGCAAGTCTATATGTTAATCAAATGGCATTAGCCAATTTGGATGGTCGTGGTTTGGCTAAAGTCACAACAATAATAAAAAATGCATTCCCAGGAGATAAATACAGGGAATTCAGAGAAATAATCGATGCACCTCTTTTACAGCATTTAGTTATGGAAGAGGCAATTAAACGACAAGTTGGATTAGAGGATAGCCGATATAACGCAGATTACACAAAACTTGAAGAAATAAGAAATCCTAATGATCCTAAAAAAGTAATTGATGCTATGCTACGTGATAAGAGAGTAGCACAGCAAACTGAGTTTGAGGAGAAAGGAAAAAAGGCAGCAGGAGTTTCTGCCGGTTATGTTGCTAAAGATGAGCTAGGAAATACTTTTATTTTAAAACATTTTTATAAAACTCATGCTGCATGCCAAAAAATACAAGATAATAATGCACGAAAACAGGCTATTTCTGACCGAAGAGACGGGGTACAAGAATTAATAGGCTCCACCATGTATCAATTTTTATTACATGATCGAGCACCAAAAGAAGGGTTGGTAAAAGCAGATGAAAAACACCCTGATTCACTTTATGTACGTTCTAAATTTTTTGATAATGCTGTAACACTAACAGAGTTTTCCGGTTTATCAGGTCAAACTAGAGTCAGAGCTAATGATCAAAATTTAAAAAAGCTGAAAGGATTTGAAAAAGCCATAGCTGCTTGTCATATGCTGGGGGAAGTAGATTATCATGCTGGTAATTTAATGGTGCAGGATGGTAAAACAATAACCAAAATTGATCACGGCCGCTCTTTTTTAGCATTTCATAAGGATTTTGGCAGTATGATCCAATCAACAAATAAAATGTTTGCACATCCTGGAGTCGGCTACAGTGCTGCTATTAAAGCAGGTAATTTCTCATTTAGTATTGATAAATATAGCGAATCGTTAAATCAAATGATAAGTCAATTTGATGAGAAACAGATGGAAACAATAGTTGATCAAAAAATTGATGAATTAAAAAAAGCTGGGTTTGATCCAAAAAATATTGCGTTATCCACTAATATTAAAAATTTTGATGATTTGAGGAAACACTATAAAAGCAGTATAAAAGAAAATCTTATTAATATGCAAGAAGTTGCTAAAGGAGCTGAGATAGTAACAAAATTCAGTAATGTTTTACCTGAATTTAACAATGGGGGTTGGTTAGAGGCTTTCGCTCACTCACCTGTAAAAGATCCGGTACTCTATGCAATAAATAATAACATTAAAATTGAAGGCATAGATGCTAAAGAGTGGGCGTATGAAAATAATTACCAAATTAAAACTTCTATAGGCTTGAAACAAGAAATAATCAAAGAACAACAATGGAGCAAAGATTTAGAAGGAAAATGGAAAGAAAAAGAAGTTGAGGTTAAGAAAGATAAAGTAGAAGTAGAAATTTTTGATCCTTTAAAATCAATGCGTGCACAAGATAAATCTACAGGCGAAAAGTTGGAGTCACTAATCGTTGATTTTACAAAGCAGGCAATAACTAAAAACGTAACCGATAAAAAAGTAACAAAATTCTACGACAATATAATGAAAGAGCTAAAAAAAGAAAATTATCTTACTGAACAGGATGTTAAGGGTATAAAGAAAGATTTAAAATATCAGGATAATATCGAAAATACAACCAACTTATTAAATGCTAAATCTTTCAAATTAAATGCCAAAGATACTATATATTACAAGGTGGGAAATTTTTGTGACAAGATAGGTTTATCTAACATTTCAAACTATTTTATGAAAAAAATTTCTCCTAAAAATTTAAATAAAATTCATGATACACAGAAGCTGATAGCAGAAAGTATAAAAATTGGCAACATATTAAAACAAAAAGGAAATCAAGGCATTCAGCAAAAAAGAGTAGAAGCAGTAAAAGAAATTGCATTCTCTAAATTACAAGCTAAAAGTGAAAATCAGAAACAAAGATAGGCATTGTTCAGGATATGCCTTCAACGTCATTGCGAGAGGAAGCGTTGATCAATTTCACCTCTGTTATCCCATGGCTTGACCACGTGATTCAGTTAAAATACTAAAATCATTATATTTGTTTATTATTTTTATGGACCTAGTTAGCAAGCCACGTTGTGATACAGTGGGTTTTACCGGTCCACGCAACAATATACCCTGCATACCCTGCTCGCAATGACGATTGAGATAACCATACAACAATGTCATAGCCCTAAGCAACAATTATAAATTCTTATTCTTTCTCTGCATTTTTTCTAGCTGACGGTGATAGCATAATGCTTAGCTCTTTTAGAGCTTTATCTTCTACATAGCTTGGAGCGTTCATTAGTAAATCTTCAGCTTGCTGATTTAAAGGAAATGCAATTATTTCTCTTATATTAGTAGCTTCTGCGAGTAGCATAACGATCCTGTCAATACCGGGAGCTATTCCGCCATGTGGTGGAGCACCAAACTTAAACGCTCTAATCATACCACCAAATCTCTTATCAACTTCCTCCTTACTATAACCTGCTATGGAAAATGCTTTATACATAATTTCTGGCTTATGGTTTCTAATAGCCCCGCTGGAAAGCTCAATACCATTACAAACAATATCATACTGGTATGCATTAAGTTCAAGTAGTTCTTCAGTTGTTTTAGCATTTTCTAAGGCTTCCAAACCACCTTGTGGCATAGAAAATGGATTATGGCTAAAATCAATCTTACCTGTTTCTTCATTTAATTCATAAAATGGAAAATCAGTAATCCAACAGAATTTAAAGCAATCTTTTGCAAGTAAATCAAGCTCTTCACCAAGTCTTATTCTAACCTTACCTGCAAGCTCTACAGCTTTTTCTTTTTTATCGCTAGCAAAAAATACGGCATCACCGTTACTAATACTAGCTGTAGCTTTTAGACTCTCTAATTGCTGCGGGCTTAAGAATTTTGCTACCGGTCCTTTTGCTTCACCGGTTTCACTAAACTGAATATAGCCAAGTCCACCTGCTCCTTCTGATATCGCAAACTCTATCATTTTATCGAAGAAACTACGAGGCAGTGTAGCTGCCTTAGAGGCAGGAATTGCACGAACTATGCTTCCTTTTTTAATATTTTCCCTGAAAATCGTAAAATCGGAATCTCTAAATATCTCAGTTACATCGGCAATTATAATAGGGTTACGTAAGTCAGGTTTATCAGAGCCGTATTTTAGCATAGATTCATTATATGGAATACGAACGAAAGGAGTCTCTGATACTTTCTTATCCGTAAATTTAGTAAATAAATCATGCATCACAGGCTCAATAGTACTAAATACATCTTCCTGTGTAACAAACGACATTTCTAAATCTAGCTGATAAAACTCGCCAGGTGATCTATCAGCTCTTGCATCTTCATCCCGAAAGCAAGGAGCAATTTGGAAATAACGATCAAAGCCTGAAACCATCAAGAGTTGCTTGAATTGCTGAGGTGCTTGCGGTAATGCATAAAACTTACCAGGATGCATTCTACTCGGTACTAAGAAATCCCTAGCACCTTCAGGAGAGCTAGCAGTTAGGATTGGCGTTTGAAATTCGGTAAAACCTCTTGCCGTCATCAAGTGACGAATATGAGAAATAATTTGTGAGCGGAGTATTATATTATTATGCAATTTCTCACGTCTAAGATCTAAAAAACGATGTTTAAGCCTTGAATCTTCCGGAGCGTCTTTTTCGGTATTAATAACAAAAGGTAGAGTGTCTGCAGCTGACTCAACAATAAATTCGACAACTAGCACTTCAACATGACCTGTCGGAAGCGTATTATTAATTGTGTCCTCTGACCTTGCTACAACTGTACCCCTTACCGTAATTACCGACTCATAACGCAAACGGCTAGCATCCTCCATAAGCTGTGGATTTTGATCGGTAAATACGATTTGAATTATACCATAATGATCACGTAAATCTATGAAAACCAGATTACCGTGATCTCTTCTTCTATGTACCCAGCCGGATAATTTAACTTCTTTCCCAACATCGGATATTTGTAATTCGCTACAATTATGAGTTCTGTATTTATGCATTTTTATTTCTTTATTATACGATTTCCCCTATATTATATACATAAAATCGTAAATTTTCGCAAATAAAAACTAAAATTTTATCTTGATATTACAGCAGCCTTTTGCTTTGATGGGAGTTGCGGATAATTTTGTTGTTGAGGTTTTACTTGATTTAACTCACCTTTAATCCATTCATATATTGCTTTCTTAGGGTTTTTAATTATCTCTGCAACATTTTCTACTAAATTTATTATGCCTTTAACTAACGATAATACATCTTTTGCTATTTCACCTATAGAATTATTACCTGCTTGTAGTTTTTCTTGATCTTTATTGGACAAATTACTACGTATGTTATGCATTCTTGATTTAAGCTCATCTTGTTCTAGCTCTTCTTTTGTAAAATGCAACTTCAGTTTTCTATCCACAATTTTTTGTTCTTCCGGAGTTAAATTTTTGTATTGATCAACAAGCTTATTAACTTTTTCTTGTTCTTCTGGTAGTTTTGAAATATTTTCAGCAACATTTGGCATTTGTTTCTCTTATAAAGTTAAAACATATTAATTTTGCCTATTATATATATTTTTTAACTTTATACAAGAAAAACTTGTATAGAAATTACCCTTTGAACGTAGCCTTAATACCTAGAAAGGCTAAAAAATTTCGTAATTCTTGACGTGCAAGCACGTGTGAGCTATTAAATGCTCTATCATATTTTGCAGTTTTTAGATCAAGTAATGTTAGACCTTGTAAAAATAACTCCCTATATATTACACGTTCACTAAATCCTTCTGCAAGTTTAAAGTTAATTCTTTTAGCAAGTTTAGCTAATACATTCCCTACGCGTCTTTTATTTAATGCATCAAGATTACTTAAACGATTACGAAGTATTACCCAATCTATACTAATTTTATCACGACTAGCACGCTCCATTTTCTGTTCCCAAATCATTTGACTATATATTGATGGGCTAATAATTTCATCATTGCTATCAATTGTTGCTATTACGTCTAAATCTAGAAAACTATCATTAATCGGTGTAATAATTGTATCGGCGTAAGAATGAGCAACTCTTGATAAAGGAGTATGACTACCTGGGGTATCAATCACTATATAATCGGCATCCGGATTATTTTTGAGTACCTGCTCAAAATGCTTAGCTTGCTCTTCTATCTCTCCTTCAGATATATGAAAATGTTTTGGTACTAATACGGCTTTATCAGGATTTTGTTGATTATATAAATCTCGATTTTTTAAATAGCTTGTTAAAGAACCTTGCCTTGAATCGGTATCAATACTTACTACCGAGCAATTTTGATAAAGCAGAGCTATTATCAAATGCATGCAGCAGGTAGTTTTACCTGCCCCGCCTTTTTCATTACCTATAACAAATATATAAGGTTTATTTATTGTGTTCATAATTATATTCAGAATAAACAAAATCTGCTCGGTGTCATACCGTGGCTTAACCACAGTACCAAAAAACAACTAAAAATACTAATAAAATTCTTAATTATTATTGGATCCCGTGGTCAAGCCACGGTATGACAACAAAAAAACAAGCTATGCAACAACGCCACTAAAAGCAAGAATAACGTTAAATATATTCTTTGATAAACTTTTCAAGTAATCTAACACCATACCCCACTGCCCCTTTCGGACCGAGTGCTGAAGCTTTATTACTATTTGCAACGCCTGCTATATCTAAATGAGCCCAATATACTCCCTCTTTAATGAAACGTTTAATGAAATGTGCAGCCGTACAGCTGCCGGCAGCTCCCGGTACGTTCCCTATATTTGCCATATCGGCTATGTCGGAGTTAATCATCGCATCGTACTCATCATCAAGAGGCATTCTCCAAAGTTTTTCATTAACTTCTTTCCCTACTTTTATTAACTTATCAGCTAACTCATCATTATTGGAAAAACAACCGGCATATGTACTACCGAGTGCTACAGTTATCGCTCCTGTTAGAGTTGCAACATCAATCACGCATTTAGGCTTAAATTTTTCTTGTGCATACCAAACTGCATCGGCAAGTACTAAACGCCCTTCTGCATCGGTATTTAAAACTTCGGCAGTTTGCCCTGACATAGTAGTTACCACATCCCCTGGACGCTGTGCATTACCGGATGGCATATTTTCTACAAGCCCTACAACACTGACTATATTTACAGGTAATTTTTGACCGGCAACCGCAATCATAGCACCCACGACTGCTGCAGAACCTCCCATATCGTATCTCATTAAATGCATATTACTTGACGGTTTTAATGAAATGCCACCGGTGTCAAAAATCACTCCTTTACCAACCAAAGCAATAGTCGGAGCCTCTTTACTGCAGCCTTTATATTCCATCACTACTAATTTTGACTCGTTTTGTGAACCTTGACCAACCCCAAGTAATGCACTCATACCAAGGTTTTTCATCTCACGTTCACCGATAACGTTAACATCTACTCCCAACGGTTCAAGTATATCAACTATTCTTTCAGCATAAACTTGCGGAGTTTTAATATTTGACGGTTCATTACATATATCTCTTGTAAAAAATACTGCCTCTGCAATTAATTTTTTAACTTTAAATAATTTTGCTGTTTCAGTGCTATTATCAGTAAAAATTTCAATTGACTCTACTGCGAACTTCTCTGCTTCTTTTAAGGTAGTTTTATATTTATCAAATCTGTAAGAAGCAAGAAACGCCCCGCTAGCAACTAAAGATGCAAATGTTTGAGATGTAAACCTACTAATTCTATTTGTAAGTTTTAAGCCGATAGTAGAAATTTTACAACTGGTTGCATGCTGTAAGATTTTGCCGCCTAACTCTTCGATTTTTGCTTCAGTTAATTTTTCTTCATTCCCAAGACCTGCTATTATCAAATATTTAACCTCACCTGATTTAATGACAGACGGAATCACCTTGATTTGTCCATATTTACCGGTAAATTGCAGTTTATTCTGAATAGTTTTAGAAATTAATCCGTGATGTTGTTGATCAAGTCCTATTAAATTACTATCAAGCTTTAACTGTTCATCAATAAAAACTACTATACCTTGATTAGTAGATAATTCTTCATTCACAAAGTTTATGTTAAGCATACTTATCCCTTATATTACTTTTGACTTTGGGTAATTCTATTGATCTTGATACAACTTTGCAAGTATTATTAATTGATTTAAAATAAAATTTCATTAAAATAGCATTTGACAAATGTTAATATTTTTTATATTTTGCTAACGAAATTAGTTAAATTTAAGTAATAATATGCCAGTACATGACATCACTTCTCATTTAATTAAGCAGAAGTATACAATGATTAAAACATCATGTGAACTAAACCAAGATATGGGTGACATTTATAGACTCACGCCTCATCCAATACGATATACTTGTCTTAACTATTTACAGTTATTGTCTCTACCTATATCGCTAGCATTTTATGTAACAAAGCTTTGTTTTACGGCTAATCCTGCATGGACATGGATAGGGGTTAATATTTTGTATAAAAAGATGGATCAAGCAATAGCCAAAAAAATATTACACGGCTTACCTGACGAAATAGAAGCAAATCAAAATATACCTAAAATTGTCGAGCATGTATTTAAAAGATATGAAGAAAACCCTACATTAACCCCTCTTATTGAACCTACATTTATACAAAAATTTTTAGCAAAGATCGGTAAATATATTCCTGCTTTTTCTAAAATAGTAAAGTTTTGGCATGAAGGAGGAATTAATTATTCTGATGAAATACAAACAAAACGAGAATTAATTGACTTTATTTATAAGCAAATTGTTTCTAGAGCTTATGAAGTAGGTAAAAAAGGAGAAAAGCTTGAAATAACGGATGTGAAAGCACTTTTCCCAGAGATAAATTTTGAAGACAAAATCAATACTGAATCAGAAAATCTTGAAATAGAGAAAGTAGAAGTCAGTAATGAAGAGCCTTTAATTTCTGAATTGCCTGTTAGACATCTTTCTAAACCAGCTTATGAAGAAGAATTTAAAGAAGATACGGCACACAGCACCGCAGCGTATATAGACATATGTGAGGATACAATTCTAGGCTCGACGTTTAAATTACCTCTAGAAGCGGGGTTTGAGAAAATGTCTATTGATCAAAAACACGAAAAAGCTACGATTACTACTAATGCAAATAATGGTATTAACCCATTAGTAAACTTACTCATGTTAAAAGCTTTATATGATGGAATGTGTCAAGAGGCACTGAAAACTTATGTTGAACGTTGTGTAAAAGAAATTCAGATATCTAAAAATCAAGCAATGCTTGAAAATTCCCGATATGAAGATTCTTTAGCAAAATTACAATTATACGGTAATTATAACTATGATAACAATGATACGTATATCTTTGAACAACCAGTACCTTATTTAGGCCAAACCTACGAGCATTTAACAGCACCGATTGCTTGTTATTAAAAATCATTCCTACGAAATAAGAAAAAGCCTACAGAAACTAAGTTTTTTATAGGCTTTTTTTGTTAATAATGCGTAAAGGTTATTTTGCTTGGTTCCCACTTCTAGCTAGGAAAGTATTGTTGCGTGAACTAATAAATGCTCTCTATGTCATGCATGCGAAAGCAGGAATGACATAGAATAAAAATTGTCCTGTACTATAGTTATCCCCGCGTGGATACCTATAGATCGTCATTGCGAAGAGCGAAGCGACGTGGCAATCTAGAAAATAATAAACAAATTCTGTAAATCAGAACTTTTCACTGTTATCCTGTGGTCAAGCCACGGTATAACAGTAGTGAAATTGAGCCATGCAGCAACTCTTAGGTCGTTCGCCAATGACGACTTTCAGTATACACGCAATAAAGCCTTACAAGCATCAAGTATATTTATACATTTTCTTCATCAAGCTTCACAGCTGCTTTACGCATTTTATCCATAAAGTAACCGGTTCCAGCAGGTACTAATCGTCCAACTATCACGTTTTCTTTTAATCCTCGTAACTTATCTATTTTACCCGCAATAGCTGCTTCCGTTAAAACTCTAGTAGTCTCTTGGAATGATGCCGCAGAGATAAACGATCTAGTTTGCAGAGAAGCTTTAGTAATACCTTGTAATATTAATTGTGCTTCAGCAGGTTTTAAACCGTTTTTAATAGCTTTTTCATTTATCTCCTCGAATTCATGTCTATCTATTTTTTCACCTGCTAATAAGGTAGTGCCACCTGAATCCGTGATTTCTACTTTTTGTAACATCTGACGAATAATAACTTCTATGTGCTTATCATCAATCTTTACACCTTGTAGACGATAAACGGCTTGAACCTCTTTAACAATATAATTTGCAAGAACCTCTACACCCATTACTTTTAAAATATCTTGAAGTACTGGATTACCATCAATCAATAAATCGCCTTTTTTAACAAAGTCACCTTCGTTAACTACAACATGCTTACCTTTAGGTACCATATACTCAATAGACATTGTTTCATCAATAGGATGTATAATAATACGTCTCTTAGATTTATAGTCTTTACCGAATTCTACTCTACCATCAACCTCAGCAATAACTGCGTGATCTTTAGGGCGTCTTGCTTCTACAAGCTCGGCAACTCTCGGTAAACCACCGGTAATATCTTTAGTAGTGGTTGATTCTTTTGGTATACGTGCAATAATATCACCTACAGATATTTGTACTCCGTCTTCTACGCTTAAAACTGCTCCAACCGGCAAGTAATATCTAGCTTCTAAACCATTTGATAAGGTGATAACTTCACCTTTAGCATCTAAAAGCTGTATACGCGGACGTAATTCTGCACCGCGTGAATACTGCTTTGATTCAATAATAACTTTACTCGGTATTCCAGTAGCTTCGTCAGTTACATCACGAATAGAAATACCATCAACCATATCTTTGAATAAAACTTTACCTGATTTCTCCGTGATAATCGGTATAGTATAAGGATCCCACTCCGCTAGTTTTTGAGTTTTAATAACCATATCACCTTCATCAACAAGTAATCTAGCACCGTATGGAATTTTATGACGAGCCTTTTCATTACCATTATTATCAATTAATAATAATTCACAATTTCGGCTCATAACAATTTTGCGTTCTTCTGAATTAATAACAACGTTACGATTTATAATTTTTACTTTTGCGCCATAGGAAGCTTCTACGGAAGAAACTTCAGCACCTTTTGTTGCCGCTCCTCCGATATGGAAAGTTCTCATTGTAAGCTGCGTACCTGGTTCACCGATAGATTGAGCAGCAATAACCCCGATTGCCTCACCCTCTGACACCAACGTACCGGTAGCAAGATCCCTACCGTAACATATGCTACATATACCGGTAGTACTTTCACAGGTTAATACGGATTTTATCATAATTCTGTCGAGTCCAGCCGACTCAATCTGCTCTAACTTTGCTTCATTAATAAGCTCGCTTTTATTGAGAATTAGAGCATTAGTTACAGGATGAAATATATCGATAGCAGCAGTACGACCTAAAATCTTTTCAGCTAAAGGTACTATAACTTCTCCCCCTTCAATAACACTCTTCACTTCAATCCCTTTATCAGTGCCACAATCTTTTTCGGTAATAATACAATCTTGTGCAACGTCTACTAATTTTCTTGTTAAGTAACCTGAGCTTGCCGTTTTTAAAGCCGTATCTATTTGCCCTTTACGCATTCCGTTAGCAGAATTAAAACACTCAAATTCAGTTAATCCTTCTTTAAAGTTAGAGATAATAGGAGTTTGTATAATTTGACCGTTTGATTTGGTCATTAAGCCTCGCATACCGCCTAACTGCTTAATTTGCTGGAAAGAACCTCTTGCTCCGGAGATCGCCATCATATATATAGCATTTATTTTTTGATGATTCGGATTATCACTAACCGGCGGCGTAGCAATCTCTTTCATCATGTCGTTTGCTACTCTATCGGTACATCTTGACCAAGCATCAACTACTTTATTGTATTTCTCTCCATAAGTAATTAAACCGTTTGAATATTGTTGTTCAAATTCTTTTATTTCAAGCTGAGTTTCATTGATATGAGTACTCTTAGATTTCGGTACTACCATATCGTCCATTCCAAAAGAAATACCTGAAGAACAAGCATATTTAAAACCTAGTTTCATTAGCTGATCGGCAAAAATTACTGTAGCTTTTTGACCACAGTGGCGATAAACTAAATCTATAACTAATGATATATCTTTTTTAGTTAGTTGTTTATTAATAAACTTGAACTCTATATTAGGATTAGAAGGCAATAATTCACCAACCATTAACCTACCGTAAGTAGTATCAATAATAACAGGGACCATTTTACCTTCGGCATTTAGCTGATTTCTACGATATTTTATCTTTGCATGAATAGTTATAAATTTATTATATAAAGCATGTTCCATCTCAGCTAAATCTGAGAACATCATCCCTTCGCCTACTTCATTATCAAATGCAAGGGTTAGATAATATAAACCAAGTACTATATCTTTATCCGGTACAATAATGGGACGTCCGTTTGCAGGGCTTAAGATATTATTTGTAGACATCATAAATACCCTAGCTTCAAGCTGTGCTTCAATCGATAACGGAATATGTACCGCCATCTGATCACCGTCAAAGTCTGCATTAAACGCAGCACAAACAAGCGGATGAAGCTGAATCGCTTTACCTTCGATTAATAGTGGCTCAAATGCTTGAATACCTAATCTATGCAATGTCGGAGCTCTATTAAGTAAAACCGGATGCTCTCTTATGACTTCTTCAAGCACATCCCAAACTTCAGGCTTTTCAGCTTCCACCATTCTTTTTGCGGCTTTAATAGTCGTAGCAATACCGTACAACTCAAGCTTAGAATAAATAAACGGCTTAAATAGCTCCAATGCCATTTTTTTAGGTAAACCGCACTGATGGAGCTTAAGCTCAGGCCCGACCACGATAACCGAACGTCCTGAATAGTCAACCCTTTTACCAAGTAAGTTCTGACGGAAACGACCCTGCTTACCTTTAAGCATGTCACTTAATGACTTAAATGGACGCTTATTAGCATTTTTCGCTGCTCTACCGCGACGACCGTTATCAAATAACGCATCCACCGCTTCTTGTAACATTCTTTTTTCGTTTCTGACTATTATATCAGGAGCTTTTGACTCTATTAATTTCTTTAAACGATTATTTCTATTAATTACTCTTCTATAGAGTTCATTTAAATCCGAAGTAGCAAATCTTCCGCCGTCAAGCATCACAAGCGGTCTAATTTCAGGAGGAATAACCGGTAAAACATCCATAATCATCCATTCCGGCTTGTTTTCCGACTCTAAAAAATCCTCTACTAATTTTAAACGCTTTACTAATTTTTTCTTTTTGACTTCTGAAGAAGTAGTTTGTAATTCCTCATATAATTCTTGCTTTAACTTTGAAAAATCAAGCTCTTTAAGCATTTGTTGTATTACTTCTGCACCTATAGAGGCAGTAAATGCATCTTCACCGTACTTATCTTTTGCTTTCTGTAATTCTTCCTCTGTTAAGAGTTCGCCTTTTTGTAAAATAGATAACCCTGGATCAACTACTACATAATTTTCAAAATAAAGAATCTTCTCTACATCTCGCATTGTCATATCAAGAAGCGTACTAATTCTTGAAGGTAGTGACTTTAAAAACCAAATATGAGCAACGGGAGCAGCAAGTTCAATATGCCCCATTCTTTCACGTCTTACTCTAGAAACCGTAACTTCAACACCGCATTTCTCACACGTAATACCACGGTTTTTCATCCGCTTATACTTACCGCAAAGACATTCGTAATCTTTTACTGGACCAAAAATTCTTGCACAAAATAAACCATCTTTTTCAGGTTTAAAAGTTCGGTAGTTAATTGTTTCAGGTTTTGTTACTTCACCGAAAGACCACGAACGTACCTGATCAGGACTTGCTATATTAATCCTTATTTGATCAAATTGTTGAGTATTACTTAATTGTCCGTAAAAATTTACTACGCTCATAAATACTTTTCCTTAAAAATTACTCGTACTCTAAAATGTCACTCCGTGGCTTGACCACAGGATAACATTAATTTATTTTTCTGGATTGCCACACCTACTTCGTTCGTTCGCTATGACGATTTTCGGGTCATACAACAAGACCAATACTATGCAGAACAATATACTTCGAACAAATTAAATAGTAGGTATACGAAGGTCAATTTCAAAAAGAGCAAGAAGTCCACAAGACGAGGAGCGGAGCGTATACTTAACACGTGAGCACCACAAAATTTGCTAGACGACATAGCCAATTCTTGAAATTGACCAAATATACATTTAACTCGAAGTTACTTCAAGCTTTACGTTAAGACATAAAGATCTAAATTCTTTTATCATAACATTAAATGATTCAGGAATGCCTGATTCAAAATTATTTTCACCACGTACTATAGAATCATAAGTTTTTATCCTACCGTTTACGTCATCCGACTTAACCGTTAACATTTCCTGTAACGTATAAGCAGCACCATAAGCTTGTAATGCCCAGCATTCCATTTCTCCGAAACGCTGTCCACCGAAATGAGACTTACCTCCAAGCGGTTGCTGCGTTACTAAGCTATAAGGTCCTATAGAACGAGAGTGAATTTTATTATCTACTAAGTGATGCAGCTTCAGCAAATATTTCTGTCCAACGGTCACTAGACGGTCAAAATATTCACCGGTTCTACCGTCAATTAATTTTACTTGTCCTGAAGGATCTTGACCGGCAAGTTTTAACATATCTTTAACGTCCTGAACTTTTGCTCCGTCAAATACAGGAGTTGCAAAATGTACGCCTTTACTTACTGTATTACAGAAGGAGATAATCTCTTCTTCCGATCTTTCAAGTATATAATTAATATTCTCTCCGTATAGCTCAAGTAAAAATTTCTTAATTTGCTCAATACCTATATGTTTATTTTTATATTCCTTTACTAAGTTAGATATTTTTTTTGCTAAATTTATTGATGCCCACCCAAGATGCGTTTCTAAAATCTGTCCTATATTCATACGTGACGGAAGACCTAGAGGATTAAGAACGATATCTACCACAGTTCCATCTTCTAAAAATGGCATATCTTCTTCAGGTACGATACGTGAAATAACACCTTTATTTCCGTGCCTTCCTGCCATCTTATCCCCAGGCTGTAATTTATGCTTAGTTGCGATAAATACTTTTACTACTTTTAAAGCTCCCTGAGGTAAATCATCACCGCTTTGCAATTTCTCTACCTTAGTAGCAAATCTTTTATCGAGGGCATTTTTTTTCTCATCATAATGAGTCTTTATCTGCTCTATTTCATTCATTACATTTGCATCTTCCACGGTAAGCTGCCAAAACTGCCCTTTAGATAAACTTTTTAGCATTTCAGTAGTAATAGTTTGTCCTGCTTTTACTTGCTTAGGACCGTTAATAATCACCTGCCCTACTAAAAGCTTTTCAAGCCAACTAAACACAAAATGCTCAATAATTTCTAATTCATCGTCTCGGTCTTTTGCTAATTTTTCAATTTGTTGTTTTTCAATAGCAATAGCTCGCTGGTCTTTTTCTACACCCCTACGAGAAAATACCCTTACTTCTACTACAGTTCCGCTAACTCCAGAAGGTACATGCAGCGATGAATCTTTTACATCAAAAGCTTTCTCCCCGAAAATAGCACGTAGCAGCTTCTCTTCAGGAGTAATAGGCGATTCACTTTTCGGTGTTACTTTTCCGACTAAAATATCACCGGCTTTTACTTCTGCACCTACATAAATTATTCCGACTTCATCAAGATGACGCAACGCTTCTTCACTTACATTCGGTATATCACGGGTAATTTCTTCAGGACCAAGGCGTGTATCTCTAGCTATTACTTCAAATTCTTCAATATGAATCGAGGTAAATACATCCTCTTTTACTATACGTTCAGATATTAAAATTGAATCTTCAAAATTATAACCGTTCCAAGGTAAGAAAGCCACAAGCACGTTTCTACCTAAAGCAATTTCACCGTTATCCGTACTAGGACCGTCAGCTATAATATCGTTTTTCTTAACATAATGACCAACCTGAACTAAAGGCTTTTGATTTATACAAGTATTATGATTGGATTTTTGGAATTTTAATAAATTATAAATATCAACAGAAGGAGAACCGTCAATCTTTTGTTCTAGAGTTCTAATCACGATTCTATTTGAATCTACCTGCTCAACAATACCGTCATGTAATGCAAGCACCGACGCTCCAGAATCTTTAGCTACTACCCCTTCAACTCCGGTACCTACAAAAGGTGCGTCCGTTTTAATTAAAGGAACAGCTTGCCTTTGCATGTTTGATCCCATCAAAGCACGGTTAGCATCATCGTTTTCTAGGAAAGGTATAAGAGAAGCCGCAACCGATACTACCTGCATAGGAGTCACATCAATAAAATCTACCTCATGCGGTTCTACCATTACAAAATTACCGCCTTCAACACGACAATTGATAAACTCTCCTTGCAGCTTTCCATCTTTATCAACTTTAGAATTTGCTTGTCCGATTTTGTATTTACCTTCTTCAATAGCAGAAAGATATATCACCTCATCGGTTACACGCCCATCTTTCACTTTTCTATACGGACTCTCTATAAAACCGTGTTTATTTATCCTAGCGTAAGTAGCCATAGAATTAATTAACCCGATATTCTGACCTTCAGGTGTTTCAATAGGACAAATACGCCCGTAATGAGTCGGATGTACGTCACGCACCTCAAAACCTGCTCGATCTCGACTAAGACCTCCAGGACCAAGTGCCGACAGCCTTCTTTTATGAGTTATTTCCGATAATGGATTTGTTTGATCCATAAATTGGGATAATTGGGAAGTACTAAAAAATTCTTTTACGACTGAAACTAAAATTTTGGAATTTACTAAATCATGAGGCATTACAGTATCAACATCACCTGCCGACATCCTTTCAATGACAGATTTTTCCATTCGAACTAAACCTATTCTAAATTGATTTTCTATCAATTCACCTACCGATCTAACCCTTCTATTACCTAAATGATCAATATCGTCTATTATACCTTTACCGTCTTTAAGCTCCACTAAAACTCTTACGATATTTTTAATATCATCAATTGTTAAAACCGTAACTTCTTCAGAAATATTCAGCTCTAACCTAGAATTCATTTTTATTCGTCCGACTTCTGAAAGATCATATCTTTCTGCATCAAAGAATAAATTATAAAACAGGCTTTCAGCCGCTTCTATATTAGTAGGTTCACCGGGTCTTAAAACTCTAAAAATGTCACATAATGCTGCCTCACGGTCCTGATTCTTATCAGCAAATAAGGTATTTCTTATATATGGACCGGATTGAGGATTGATTACTAATACGTTAACATTTTTAATTTTAAGATCATTAATAACATTTAGCATATCGCTAGTTATCATTTCACCGATTTTTGCTAATACTTCATCGCTTACAGGATCTCTTAAATCTTCGGATAGATATTGGCCGATTAAAGTTTCATGAGCTACTAAAATATTATTAAGACCTTCACCAAAATATTTTTGAGCCAAACGCGGAGTAATTTTTTGTCCTGCCTTTAGTAGAACATTTCCAGTATCTGCATCTACTAAATTACTTGTTAAACGATGAGCAGTAATATGCTGAGGTATAAATTTAACCGCCCAACCTTTATTTTTAACAAGCTTATAAGTTACTGAATTATAATAAAATTTTATAATTTCTTCAGTACTCATACCTATAGCTCTAAGCAAAGTAGTAGCATAAAGCTTTCTTTTTCTATCAATCCTAAAATAAATAACATCTTTAGCGTCGAATTCTAAATCAAGCCAAGATCCTCTATATGGAATAACACGAGCAGAATATAAAAGCTTGCCGGAAGAGTGGACTTTTCCTTCATCATGATAAAAAAATACGCCAGGTGAGCGATGCATTTGCGATACAACTACCCTTTCTGTACCATTAATGATAAAAGTACCGTTTTTAGTCATTAATGGGATATCACCCATATATACTTCTTGCTCTTTAATCCCTTTAATTTCTCTAGTACCGGTATCCTCATCTATATCCCAAATACTTAACCTTAAAGTAACTTTAAGAGGAGCAGCATAACTTAAACTTCTTTGACTGCATTCTTCTACATCATATTTTGGAGTATCAAATTCATATTTTACAAATTCTAAATTAGCAATATTGGAGGAATCTGAAATAGGAAAAATTGAGTTTAATATAGATTGTAAACCTTTATTTTTTCTTTCAGAATCTTTAATATTTAACTGTAGAAAATTTTTTTCATATGAATTTTTTTGAATTTCAATCAAATTCGGTATATCTGCTACTAAATTTATGTGACCGAAGTTTTTTCTTATTCTTCTATTATGTGACAAGGGTTGTGCTTCTATATTATCCCTTAATGAAACCATATAATCTCCTGACTGATAAAATTACTGCCCGTATTGAAGTGATTAGATCCTATGCATTTTTAATAGAACAGTTATAATTATGGCTCTTTTTAGCTGTAAATCATAAGATTTTTTTTTGAAAAATTAATAAACTCTCCTCTCAAAAATCTTATTAATTTTTGCTTTAAAATATCCCCTAATTATAATCATTAATCACAAATGTTCAAAACCTAGGTCCTGTATATAAAATTTAAATTATTAATATTTTAAACGGCAAAATCTTTATTGAAATAGCTCCCTATTTCAATAAAATGCTTATAATTTGCAGTAAAATAAAATATACTGTGTTAAATTTTTTTACATAGCACTTAAATTAAAGAAACCTAATAAGTTTCCTATTTAGATCTTGTATAGGCTCTTCGAACATTTCTAAAAAGATTTGATTTTAGTTATTTGTTTGTTACAAAAAATTATAAAATTTTTTAAACATTAGGTACTGTTCCTTCAAAAATCTCATTAATTTTTATTAAAAATCAATTATAAATGTTCACAGAACCTAGAAAATTTCAATAATTTAAATTTCTAGACGTATGATACGTTAACAAAATTATTTTAATCAATAAGATTTTCAATGTAATAGCTTTAACCTATTTCAAAAAAATAACTTACATTAACTTTAAAATAATTTTTAAACAAAAAAGCCTTATTCAAATTTAATTACTAAAATAAGGCTTTTTAGATTTTAAGAAGTTAATTTAAAGCTATAAAATATTTTATCATGTAATGCAAAAAACATTAGGTCCTGTAAAAAAATTAATCTATATTTAGTTATTTTTGATTGAAAACCACAAGACTTTTTTTGGAATACAGATAACTGTGCCAACAAGAATCTTACTAATTTTTACTTAAAAACATCTAAAAATACGCATCATTTAATTTTTCTTTACAGAACCTAGTGCAGAAATAATTATTTTAATTCAACTTTTGCTCCGGCAGCTTCTAACTTACCTTTGATTTCTTCAGCTTCTGCTTTTTTCACATTGCTTTTCATAGGCTTTGGAGCTTCATCAACTAATTTCTTAGCTTCAATTAAACCAAGACCCGTAATATCTTTTACGACTTTAATTACTTCAACTTTCTTATCACCTGCAGCCATTAAAACTATCTCAAACTCAGTTTTTTCAGCAGCTGCTTCAGGCGCAGGAGCTAATGCACCAGCAGCTGCGACAGCTACAGGTGCTGCTGCAGATACGCCCCATTTTTCTTCTAGCATTTTCACAAGCTCAGCTGCTTGCATTAATGTTAATGATGATAATTGTTCTTCAATTTTAGCTAAATCTGCCATAATTTTTTCCTTTTTACTTTTTTTATATTGAGAAATTACTGCATCAAGTATTTCAAAGTTAATTAAATTCTTTTTTGCTGCAAATTATAAGATTTTTTTAAAATAAGAACAATTTCCTATAAAAACCTTATTAATTTTCACTATAAAAGCGTTTTAATTATTAATTAAAATCCCTAGTGCAGTAACCTTTAAGTTAAATTTTTACTAGCATGTGCTTGTATTACTCTCGCCATACTCGAAGATGGGGCTTGTAAAACACCTACAACCTTAATAGCCGGTGCTTGTAATAACCCAACAATTTTACCTCTAAGCTCATTAAGTGAAGGTAGCTTAGAAAGTTCTTTTATTGAATGTTCATCTAATACGTGATTATCGACTATTCCACCAATAATCTTAAGATTATCATTAGCCTTAGCAAAATTAACTATTAATTTTGCTATCTCAACCGGTTCTTTAGAATAAACAATAGCAGTAGGGCCTGCAAATAAATTAGCAATACTATCAAGCCCTGTTTGATTTGCAGCTATTTTTGCTAAAGTATTTTTAACTACTTTAAAACCTGCTTCTTTAGATTTAAGTGATTCTCTAAGTGAACTCACTTGACTAACGGTTAACCCATGATAATGAGTAATAATTACGGAGGGCGATTCTTTATAAATATTTACAATATCCTCTACTGCTACCGACTTTTCTGATCTTAACACCTTTTAATTCTCCTTTTATAACACAGTTTAATATATTAAAACTGATACAAATGCTTAAAATAACAAAATTTTATTATTATTACTATACTACGTTAAACGGCTATAAAAATTATGCTATACTAGTCAAATCTATTTGTACCGATGCTCCCATAGTAGAAGATAAATATATTGCTTTTAAATAATTTCCTTTTAATCCGGCAGGTTTCGCTTTAATTACTGCATCAATGAACGCATTTAAATTTTTTAATAGATCTTGGTCTGAAAAAGATAATTTTCCAAGCCCTGCATGAATTATACCTGCTTTCTCTGCTCTATATTCTACCTGACCGCTTTTAGCATTTTTAATAGCATTTTTAATATCCAAAGTTACGGTACCAAGTTTAGGGTTAGGCATTAAACCTTTTGGTCCTAAAATTCTTGCAACTGAACCTATCGCTGCCATCATATCGGGAGTAGCTATACATACATCGAAATTAATTTTCCCTGATTTAATTTCATCAATAATATTTGTTGAACCTACTAAATCTGCCCCGGCACTTTTCGCTTCTTCTTCTCTTTCTTCTTTACAAATAACGGCAACTCTTACGGTTTTACCTGTACCGGCAGGTAAATTAACTACACCACGTACCATTTGATCGGAATGCCTAGGATCAATTCCAAGCTTCATAACTATTTCTAAGGTTGAATCAAATTTAACATATGATGCTGATTTTAATTGCTCAACTGCATTTGTTAAATTATATAAAGTATCTGATTTTACTTTTTCTCTAGCTTCTCTTATTTTTTTACCGCCGCTAATTTTTACGACAACATCTTTCTTATTTGACATAATAATTAATTCCCTACCACTTCAAGTCCCATAGATACAGCACTACCACAAATAATTTTTGTTGCTGCTTCAATATCTTTTGTATTTAAATCAGGCATTTTTAACTTTGCAATTTCACGACAATCATCCATAGTAACTTTACCTACTATGGCTTCTTTCTTAGTAGCACTAGAACCTTTAGTAATTTTAGCATACTTCTTTAAAAAATAAGAGGCAGGAGGAGTTTTTATTTTAAAAGAAAAACTACTATCTTCGTAAACAGTAATTAAAGTCGGCAAAGGTACTCCTCTTTCCGTATCTTTTGTACTATTATTAAATTCATCACAAAATGTTTTAATATTAACTTTTCTTTGCCCAAGAGCCGGTCCTATAGGAGGAGCAGGAGTAGCACCGCCGGCTGGAATTATCAAGTTAATATAACCTTTTATTGCTTTCTGAGACATTTATAAATATCCTTATTTTTCTCTTAAATTAATTAATGTATAAATTTCTGCAAAAGCAGAAATCTCAAATAAAATATATCTTAAAAACAAGTGTTTTATAAGTTGTGCTAGATTCCTGCTTTCGCAGAAATAACATCAACGACCTTGATTAGACCAATAGCAACAACATACAACACAATATACTGATTAGTACAAAACTTTTAATCATTTTTCTTTACTTGGTTAAAATTTAGTTCTATTGGAGTTGCTTTACCAAATATTGATACTGAAACTTTTAGCCTATTTTTTTCTTGATCTATTTCTTCTACCATACCGATGAAAGTTTCAAAAGGACCGTCTGTAACAATCACTATTTCACCAACTTCATACAATTTAGAATTCTTTGCTTCTTTAGCTTCTGCTTCCAGATTATTAAAAATATTCTGTATTTCGCTTTCCGTAAGAGCTTTTGGTGCGGTTTTGCTTCCTAAAAAGCCAGTGACCCCAGATATATTTTTTACTAAATGCCAAGATTTATCAGTCATATTCATCTTTATCAAGATATAACTCGGCATTAGTTTTTTTTCTACCTTGACATTTTTACCTCGTTTAACTTCAGAAACTCCAAAAACAGGTATTAATATATCTTCAAAAAAATCTGTCATTTTCTGTTTAGCGATTTTTTTCAGCATATCTTCTTTAATACGTTTCTCTGCTCCTGATGCCGTATGTACTACATACCACTGCTTTACATTTTTTTTAGAAGAAGGCAATATATTATCTATACTCTGTTCTGTCACAATTTATTCCTTATACTATTTGCCGATATTAAGCAAAAGCTGCATTATGTTATGTATACTATAATCAAGTACCAAACAAATTAGGCTAAAAATAAAAACTGCTACTACTACTACTAATGTTGAAGCAACAAGCTCTTTTCTAGTTGGCCAAACTACCTTATAAGTTTCTTGTTTAACTTGTTCACAAAACTTATAAATTTTATATTCTTTAAACATATTTTTATTAGGTAATTTATTAGACTTCTTACAACATTCTACTTCTAGAGACAATGATCCAACACTGGAATTCTCACATACTAGCATGTACGCTACGATTCGAGGTGCAGTAACTTCTTGCAAATGTTTCTCTATAAGCAAATTTTGTAAAAACTCTATATTTTATAGCAAAAAAGCTCTAAACCTATAATGGCAGGAGCGACAGGCATCGAACCCGCAACCTCCGGTTTTGGAGACCGGCGCTCTACCAATTGAGCTACACTCCTATCATATTTTTAATAAAAAATCAATGAATTTATTAAAAATATTTGCTATTATTAAAAACTACTATAATATTAGTATTTCTAATTTATAAGCTGTCATAGTAAAACAACATTTACCTTTGCAAGACATGACATTAATTATATCTAATTAGACCCATCAATTATTTTTTAGCTTTAATAACATCAGCTACCTGACTCGGCACTTGATCATAATGAGAGAATATCATACTAAACTGAGCTCTACCTTGAGATAAAGACCTAAGCGTATTAACATAACCAAACATTTCTGCTAAAGGAACATTCGCAGTAACTACTTGAGCGTTTCCTCTTGGATCCATGCTTTGAATTTGTCCTCTACGACTATTTAAGTCACCTATAATATCACCCATATATTCATCAGGAGTGATAACTTCAACTTTCATAATCGGCTCAAGTAATTTAGGATTACCTTTCGTCATTCCCTCTCTAAACGCTGCTTTTGCTGCAATTTCAAACGCAAGTACACTAGAATCTACATCATGAAACGCACCATCAACTAAAGTCGCTTTAAAGTCAATCATAGGATAACCAGCAATAACACCGGTTTCTCTAATATTATTTAAACCTTTTTCAACACCTGGTATATACTCTTTAGGCACGGCACCACCAACGATTTTACTTTCAAAGACAAAAGTTTTATTTTTATATTCATCTTTTAGCTCTTTTACCTCTTTTAGAGGCTCAAAAATAATTTTTACACGAGCAAATTGTCCTGCACCGCCGGATTGTTTCTTATGGGTATAATCGATTTCGCAAGCTTTTGTTATAGTTTCACGATATGCTACTTGAGGAGCCCCAATATTTGCTTCAACCTTAAATTCTCTTCTCATACGATCAATGATAATTTCTAAATGGAGTTCTCCCATTCCTTTTATCACTGTCTGTCCTGTTTCATGATCCGTTGAAACTCTAAATGATGGATCTTCAGCTGCTAAACGAGAAAGTGCGAGACCCATTTTTTCTTGATCAGCTGTTGATTTAGGTTCTACCGCAAGCTCAATAACAGGCTCCGGAAATTCCATTCTTTCTAAGATTACTTGCTTATCCACATCAGACAACGTATCACCGGTAGTAGTATCTTTAAGACCTGCTAAAGCTACTATATCACCTGCTGATGCTTCTTTTACGTCTTCACGATTATTAGCATGCATTAATAGCATTCTACCGATTTTTTCTCTTTTATTCTTTACGGTATTAATAACAGTGGTGCCTGAAGCAATTTTACCTGAATATATTCTAATAAAAGTTAATGAACCGACAAACGGGTCATTCATAATTTTAAATGCTAAAGCTGCAAAAGGCTCAGTTACCGAAATAGGAAAATCTTTTTCTTCACCGGTACTTACTTCTATACCTTTTACTATACCTATATCAATAGGCGAAGGTAGGAAATCTACTACAGCATCAAGTAAAGGCTGTACTCCTTTATTTTTAAAAGCACTACCGCATAAAACAGGATAAAATGCTGCTGAAATAGTACCTTTTCTGATTAGTCTTTTAATCTCTTCTTCTGTTACTTCTTCACCTGATAAATATTTTTCCATAATCGTGTCATCTAACTCAACAACCACATCAAGTAGTTTAGTACGACATTCTTCAACCTTGTCTTTCATGTCTGCAGGTATCTCTTCTTCACAATACTCAGCACCAAGTGATTCATCTTTCCAAATCACTGCTTTCATTTTAATAATATCAATTATACCTTTAAAATTTTCTTCAATCCCTACAGGCAACTGAATAACAAGCGGTTTTGCTCCTAAACGATCTTTGATCATTTCAACACATCTATAAAAATCTGCTCCCATTCTGTCCATTTTATTGACAAAACACATTCTGGGAACATTATATTTATCTGCTTGCCTCCAAACCGTTTCAGACTGAGGTTCAACACCTGCTACACCGTCAAATACTGCAACCGCACCGTCAAGAACACGAAGCGAACGCTCTACTTCGATAGTAAAATCAACGTGTCCAGGAGTATCGATAATATTAATTATCTTATCTTGCCATCTACAAGTAGTAGCAGCTGAGGTAATGGTTATACCGCGTTCTTGCTCCTGCTCCATCCAGTCCATGGTAGCACCGCCCTCATGAACTTCACCTATTTTATGTGATTTACCTGTATAATATAAAATACGTTCGGTAGTTGTGGTTTTACCGGCATCAATGTGAGCACATATTCCTATATTACGAATATGCTCAAGTTTATTTATTTTACTCATTATATACCCTACCTTATTTCATTTTTTTAGGGCTAAAATGAGAGAAAGCTTTATTAGCTTCAGCCATTTTATGAGTATCTTCTTTCTTCTTAATGGCGACGCCTCTATTATTAGAAGCTTCAAACAGCTCTTCGGCAAGTTTATCAATCATCATTTTTTCAGAACGTTTTGACGCAGCATTAATAATCCAACGGCTAGCAAGAGCGTATCCTCTTCTTTCATCAACATGCGTCGGAACTTGATAATTAGCTCCTCCAACCCTAACAGAAGTTACTTCTAAATATGGCTTCACGTTATGCATAGCATTATTAAAAATTTGATATGGATCAACTCTATGCTTCTTTTCAATTTTATTAAAGGCTGAATAAACAATTTTCTCTGCAAGGACTTTCTTCCCTTCTTTCATAATATTATTGATAAATCTTGATAGTAAAATACTGTTATATTTCATATCAGGTAAAATTACTCGCTTTTCAGCAGCGTGACGACGTGACATTTTATTTTTTCTCTCTAACTAATAATTTATTTTTTTGTAACTGCAATTTGTTTACGAGGAGCACCATAACGTGAACGACCTTGCTTACGTCCTTTAACTCCAGCAATATCATATGCACCGAGTACGATATGATATTTCACCCCCGGAAGATCAGGAACCTGACCGCCTCTTACTAATACCCTATCATGCTCTTTTACACTATGCTTTTCACCGGGAATATATGCATTTACTGTTCTTTTATTACTTAAACGCACCGTTGCAATCTTACGAAGTGCAGAGTTAGGCTTTTTAGGGGTAACGGTTTTTACAACTAGGCAAACACCACTTTTAAAAGGATTAGATTCTAAGGCAGGAGATTTGGTCTTACGAATTTTTGACTTTCTCCCAAAACGTACTAATTGATTATATGTCGGCATTAAAAAATACTCCAAAAAAACTTATATATACGATAATTAAAGGGTGCAAAAATACTTCCACCCTTTATTTTAAATCATTTCTAAATACAAACTATAAAAATTTGTAAATTACACTAAATTTAAATTATAATGACTTTTTCCATAAAAGCAAGTATGTTTTAATTAACAATCATTTTTTTCTCAATTATTTTTGCTATAAAGCTGATTAACATCACTAAAATATAATAACAGCAAGCAGCAATAGACATTGGAAAAAAATAATTATATGTTTCAATTGATACAATTTGTGCTCTACGCATTAAATCCATTTCTCCAAGCATAGAAATAATGGCTGATTCTTTAATCAAATTTACAAGCTCATTTACTAATGACGGAAAGATATTTTTAACTGCTTGCGGCAGAATTATATCTTTCATTATTAAAAACTTTGGAATAGCAAGAGCTTCAGCCGCTTCAAATTGCCCTTTATCAACTGCATTAATACCCGCCCTGATTACTTCGGAAACATATGCTCCCGAATTAAGGGAAAAAGAAATAGTTCCCGCCATAAACACACTAAATTTAACGCCTATGATATAAGGTGAAGCAAAATAAATAATACTTAATTGAATTAATAAAGGGGTACCTCTGAAAATAGAAGTATAGAAATTTGCACAAAGCCTTAAAGCACGATTCTTATTTACCTTACAAATAGCCAATAGCATCCCTATCACTAAACCGAATATAACGGCAATAATGCTATATTTTAAAGTTACTAGAGTCCCTTCTACAATAAAAAGGATTTTTGGATAAAATTTTATTAAATACTCAAACATAAATTATTATAGATTTATTCCCATACGAATCAGCCTTATCGTTATTGCGAGGCGCGAAGAGACGTGGCAATCTAGGAAAAAAATGCTATAAATTTAGTATTTTTTAACTGGATTGCTTTGTCGAATTACTACATAATTCTTCTCGCAATGACGACTGGGAGTCTAAGCAACAATGCCTCTTCACAATGACGATTTGGTATCTACGAAACAACGACGCCAATTTTTGAAATTCACCGAGTATATACATTAATACACTCTTTTTGCTGGTGAAATTGCACTTATCTCATCGGTTAAAGTAGTTAGCGTTACAGGTTTATAATCAAGAACTACTTTACCTGCTTCATCGATAGAGCTAAGAGTATGTTGCATCCAATCTCCATCATTACGATCAGGATAATCTTCCCTAGCATGAGCTCCTCTGCTCTCTTTCCTTGCAGCTGCCGAATATACCGTAACCAAAGCTTGATCAAGTAGATTATCTAGCTCTAAAGCTTCTACTAAATCACTATTCCAAATTAAAGATTTATCGTTAATTTTTATATCTTTATAGCCACTTCTTATCTCACTAATCATGCCTGCTCCTTCGTCTAGTACCTCTTGAGTTCTAAATACCGAAGCGTGGCTTTGCATAGTTCTTTGCATTTTAAGCCTTAAATCTGCAGTTAAAATATTACCGTTATTATAACGAATTTTATCAAATCTATTTATAATTTTTTCAAGACTGTCTTCTTTTAACGGCTTATGGGGACTTGCCGGTTTAATAAGTTCAGCTGCTTTTAATGCAGAACTTCTACCAAATACCACTAAATCAAGCAAAGAATTTGAACCAAGCCTATTAGCACCGTGTACCGATACACAAGCTGCTTCACCGATTGCCATAAGTCCTTTTACTACGCTATTGTGCTTTTTAGCGTCTTTGATTATGACTTGACCATGGTAATTAGTAGGTATCCCACCCATATTATAATGCACTGTAGGAAGTACCGGTATCGGCTCTTTAGTGACATCAACACCGGCAAAAATTTTAGCCGTCTCAGAAATACCTGGCAAACGGCTATGTAAAATCTCAGGCGATAAATGATTTAAATGCAGGAATACATGATCTTTATACTTGCCAACTCCTCGCCCTTCACGAATCTCGATAGTCATCGCTCTTGAAACCACGTCTCTTGAAGCTAAATCCTTTGCAGCAGGAGCATAACGCTCCATAAAACGCTCTCCATTTGCATTAACGAGATATCCCCCTTCACCTCTAGCTCCCTCAGTAATAAGACAGCCCGCTGAATATATGCCTGTCGGATGGAACTGTACAAACTCCATATCTTGCAGCGGCAAACCTGCTCTAATCGCCATACCGCCCCCGTCGCCCGTACAAGTATGAGCAGACGTTGCTGAAAAATAAGCACGCCCGTATCCTCCCGTTGCAAGCACTACATTATGAGCTCTAAAACAATGCAATCTTCCATCATCTAAATTCCAAGCAACTACGCCTCTACATTCGCCTTCTTCCATCAATAAATCAATAGCAAAATACTCAACAAAAAACTGTACTTTATGCTTTAGTGACTGCTGATATAACGTATGAAGTATGGCATGGCCCGTACGATCTGCCGCAGCACATGTACGCTGAGCCGCTTTTCCTTTACCGTACTCTGTTGTCATACCGCCAAAAGGACGCTGATAAATTTTTCCCTCTTTAGTTCTTGAAAAAGGTACTCCGTAATGCTCAAGCTCTAAAATCACATCTGGAGCATTCTTGCACATATACTCGATGGCATCCTGATCACCTAACCAGTCTGAACCTTTCACTGTATCATACATATGCCAACGCCAATCATCTTCGCCCATATTCCCAAGAGCTGCACTAATTCCGCCCTGAGCAGCCACAGTATGACTACGAGTCGGAAATAGCTTAGTTATACAGGCGGTGTTTAACCCTTCTTTAGCCATACCAAATGCAGAACGAAGACCAGCTCCGCCTGCACCTACAACTACTACGTCAAATTTATGATGTATGATATTATACGCTTTGGTCATTAAATTAATTTTTATTATATATTTCAGTTATATCTATATTTTTATGCAACACTCTAAGTATACTAATTTCATTTTCAATTAAGCAATACAGTATTATATGGCTATTAAAAATTATTGATTTTATATTTTTAAAAATTTCCGGACGCTTTATCCCTATATTTGGAAAACTACAAATTTCTATACATTTATTATGTATTTGAGTTCAATATTTTCTGGCTATCTCTTGCCCCCATACTTCTTCACTATAATACTTTATTTGCAGCAAAGCATTTTCAGCAATTTTAGTTAATGTGTAAGACACTATCTTACTAATCATCCATCAAATCTAAAATTGATTTCTCACTAAATATATTATTCTCTGCTTGATATATTCCTACACTCATAGCTTGACACAGCAAGTCTAATTTAATACTTTGTGCTTTTTCAAATTTATCTAACAATCTTAAAGCTTCTGCTACTACCTCACTCGCATTACTATACATTCATGAATTAACTTTTGCGATTACTAATTCTTCTAGGTTATTGGTTAAGTTTATATCCATAATAAATTACCTTATAATTCATCCCCTATAAAACATCGCTACTACAAAAGCTGTAATAGTCACAATGCAAAATAATTGCACTATTATAATCAATATATTATGTAATTTGTGACAACTTATATAATCCTCAATCACTACACGCATACCAAGCATTGCATGATACAACGAAATAACCACCGTAATTAACAATGCTACTACGTTAAAAGGCTTTTTAAGCTCCCACATAATAATATTTATGTCATTATTTTTGTTAGTTAGCGTAAAATATATTAACCATATAGAACATAAAGCTAATATAATCCCCGTTACTCTTTGCGATAACCAATGATGAGAACCACTTTTAGCAGAACCGTTATTTTTTGCTTTTACAATTTCTACTTTAAAATCATATACCATTAATTTTCTCTAAACATATTTTGTATTAGTGTCATTCCTGCAAAAGCGGGAATGACACCAAAAACTTTTTAAAACCGTACAATCACATCTATATACTACGTAAATGAAGAATCGATAGATGAAGGTCAATTTCACAAAGAGCAAGGAGTGCACAAGGCAAAGAGCGGAACGTATACTTAATACGTGAGTACCACAGCTCTTTGAGAACGACGTAGCTAATTTTTGAAATTCACCAAGTATACTTTCATACCCATAGTAACATAGTTAATAATACAGATCCTACCACTACACACCAACCGGTGATATTCACTGCTTTTATAGAAAAGCCGTAACCGATATCCCAAAATAAATGACGAATACCATTACATAAATGATAAAACCAAACGTAGCTTACTGCTACTAAGCATATTTTTATAATACAGCATTTAGCAAGTTGTAAATAATTATTATCATATTTACTAAGAATCAACCACCACGCCAAAATTGATACTGCAAAAAACAAAGCTACGCCAGTCATACGATGCAAAATCGACAAAGTAGAGCTTATTTGCGGCTTATATATAGTTAAATGCGGCGAAATCGGACGCTTATTATAAATTTCTTGTTTGGTTTTAGTCATAATATTAATAATAAAAAACTTATATAACGTCATTGCAAGAAAAAACTGCAAATTTTGACAAAGCAATCTCAGGAGTTTGTTATTATTTCATGAGATTGCCACGCAGCCTATGGCTGCTCGCAATGACGATTAGGTATGGCATGACATCCTATACATTCATACACCACTAGGTCACTGACATCTATCTCTGTAACCAATACCCTTCTGCGGGCGATAAATCATCCGCTACTGCTCTTCTATCATCAAAGACGAAACATACACCTTGCCATAAATTATTCTTATTTTTCGTATCTTCTAAATATTGCAATATACCACCTTTCAAATGATACACCTCATCATAACCTATACTTTTAAGTAAGCTGGTGGATTTTTCACACCTAATACCACCTGTACAAACCATAGCAATTTTTTTACCTTTGAGCAATTCTTGATTCTTCTGAACCCAAGCAGGAAATTGCTTAAATGTTTTAGTATTAGGATTAATTGCCGATTTAAATGTACCGACCTCTACTTCATAATCATTACGGGTATCTATTACTATGACATTTTGTTTTGTGATAAATTCGTCCCAATCTTTCGGCTCTATATATTCGCCTTTAAACAAATCAACATTCAAATCTTCCACATTCATCGCTACGATCTCTTTCTTAAGCCTTACCTTCAACTTTTGAAAAGGATGAACATCACTATAATTTATTTTAACGTTAACATCTTTGGGACCTGTTAGCTTTATTAATTCTTCAAGTACAAGATTTACATTTTCGTATGAACCTGAAAAAGAACCGTTAAAGCCTTCATTAGCTAATAAAATAGTACCTCTAACATATTTTCTTTTACCGATAAGCAAAAGCTTTGGTATCAAATTCGCCGGTTCTTCTATATTAACAAAACTATATGCACTTAAAATTGCTATTTTTTCACTCATAAATTATTTAGGTATTATTATTGTTAACGTCATTTGCGAGGAAAAACTGTAAGTGTTGATGAAGCATCCAGTAAAAAATTCTGATTTACAGAATTTTTACTAGATCGCCGCGTCGCCTACGGCTCCTTGCAATGACGACAGGACTCTACACCACCGATAACGGCACAAACACACTTGTATCACCCCTTTCAATCAAGAGCAAAATATTTTGCTTATTTGATTTTTTAGCATTTTCATATAATTCTTCTAGCTTACTTATATCGTCTATGCTTTCCTGATTAATATTGGTTATCAGATCGCCAATTTTGAAGCTACTTTCTTCTTCATCAATATTAGTTATAACTATTCCCGTTTTATCTTGAGGAATAGTATATCTTTTTCTTAGTTCTTCAGTCATATTACTAAAAGTAATATTATGTTTAGTAATAGATAAACTATTTTTTTCTTTGTTTGTTATTTCTTCTTTATTGGTCTCTTCTGTAGAATCATTGGTAACTTCTTCATTATCTGAAGTAATCTTAATAGGCAATTCAAGCTCTTTTTTATCACGTAGTATTTTTAATTTTACTTCTTGATTAATAGGAGTATCTGCAATAATTACACGTAATTTTTTAGTGTTTTTAACCTGTATATCTCCAAACCCTATTATTATATCACCCGTTTTAATACCTGCTTTATCACCTGGACCGTCTTCTTGTACTTTAGCTACTAACACACCGTTAATGTCTTTAAGTCCTAGCCCTTCAGAAATGTCCTCAGTTAAATCTTGTATTGTTACTCCAAGGCGTCCTCTACTTACTTTTCCATCTTTCTTAAGACGTTCGATTATAGGCTTTGCAGTATTTGAGGGAATAGCAAAACCTATACCTATATTAGTACCGAGTGGTGAAAAAATTGCAGTATTTACACCGATTACTTTCTGATCCAAATTAAACATAGGACCGCCGGAATTACCATTATTAATTGCAGCATCCGTTTGAATAAAATTATCGACTATATTGTCTGTATCTATATCAATATCCCGCCCTTTAGAGGATATAATACCGCTTGTCACCGTACCACCTAGATTACCGAACGGATTACCGATTGCAATAACCCAATCTCCTACTCTTGCATCATTTGAATCTCCAAACTCAACAAAAGGTAAAGGCTCCTCACTATCTATTTTTAAGAGAGCTAAATCGGTTTTAGTATCGCTACCTATTAGCTTAGCAGATAATTCAGTATTATCTGCAAGCTTTATATTAATTTTATCAACATTTGCAATTACATGATAGTTAGTGACTATTAAACCGTTAGGCTCAATAATAAATCCTGAACCAAGCGGAACGCTTTTTGGATTTTGATCGATTTCTTCCAAATTCAATGGAATATTTAACTTTTCTAAAAAATCATTAATGAAGTATAAAGGATTTTTTTCTTGCAGTGGATCTTTCTCAGCATTTTCCGACTTACTATTAACATATTCTATTGTTGAAATATTAACAACTGCAGGAATTAACGGCTCAACTATATCAGCAAAACTATAACGAGCAGCTTCACTTACTTTTAAAGGTGCGGAATTTATTGCCGTAAATTCATTCTCTTCTTGATCCACTAATTTTAAAGACTTATTATTTTCTTTTGCTAAAATAACGTTACTTGATATTACAATTATTATAACAAGAACTATTTTCAGATTCATTATACTACTTAGTTAAATTAAGGTATTTTAAAACTTCAGCATCCGGTGAAAGCACAAAATTAGTATCTTCTTTCTTTAAAGAATTTTTATATACTAACAGTGATCTATAAAATTTGTAAAATTCTGGATCGACGGAATAAGCGGAATTATATATTTTTGCTGCTTTTTCATCGCCATCACCTTTAATAATTTGTGCATCTCTATAAGCTTTGGAGAGTATTATTTTACTTTCTTTATCTGCTTTTGAACGAATACGTACGCTCTCTTCTTGTCCTTCTGCTCTAATTTGGGTCGCTTCTTTTTCACGTGCCGTTTGCATACGACGATAAATAGCTGCACTGTTTTCTTTCGGTAAGTCTGCTCTTAAAATTCTAACATCTACAACATCAATTCCAAAGCTTTTAGCTTCTCCGTCTACTTGATTTAAGATATTTAGCATTACGTTACTACGTTCCTGACTTAAAAGACTACTTAACGAAATTTTACCTATCACTTTACGCATTGACGATTCAAGATTACGAGTCAACCTGATTTTCACACCTTGATAATCATGTACCGTTTTATAAAACATGACAGGATTATTAATTTGGAATTTAGCATAAGCATCAACAATAACTCGTTTACCATCAGCAGCCGTTAATTCTTTTGCCTCAACCTCAACATCTAAAAGACGCTTATCAAAAAATTCAACATTTTGAATAAATGGGATTTTAATATTTAGTCCTGGATTTTCTATAGTTCTCACTGCCTCACCAAACTGGAATACCACAGCAGACTGGCGTTGATCAACTGAAAATAAGGAGCTAAAAATCAGTATCATCCCAAAAACAATTGTAAAAATTATATAATAAATCTTTTGTTGCATTTAATATTCCTTGTTGTGTTTTTATTAGCTCCGTCATTTCGAGGAGAGGTAAAGCCTCGACGCGGCAATCTCAGGAGTTTGTTATTATTTCATGAGATTGCCACGCGCGCAGCCTACGGCTGCTCACAATGACGGTATAACCGCCTTTATTTTATAGCCATGTGCGGTAGTAGTGCATTATTAATAATAGTTTTATTTGAACCGCCTAATATCTCTTCGACTACTTCTAAATATAACCTATCTCTAGTTACTTGCCTACCTATAGTATATTGTTTATAAATAGCATTAAATCTTTGGCTATCACCTTCTGCTTTTGATATAACTTCTTCTCTATAACCTTCTGCTTCTTGTATAATCTTTGCGGCCGCTCCTCTAGCTTCTGGTAAAATCTTATTATTATAGGCTTGAGCTTGATTTATTTCTTTTTCTTTATCTGCTTTTGAAGTTTGCACGTCTCTATAAGCGTCTATTACTTCGGCAGGTGGCTCAGCTTTTAATAATTGTACTTTCTCAATCATAACACCAGCATTATAACTATCCAGTATCTTTTGTGCTAATTTTTCTATTTTGTAAGTAATTTCTTGCTTTTGATCAGATAATACCCAAGAAATAGGAGTATTGCCTATTACTTCTCTAACAGCACTTTCGACTGTTGCTTTTACTGTTGCTTCAGGTCTTTGTACGTTAAAAATAAAATTTTCAAGGTTATTAATATGCCACATTACGTCACAATTCAAAGCAACAATATTTTCATCACCGGTAAGCATTATACTTTCACCAGAAATGTTTCTAGTATTATCGCCACCGCTACGTGCCGAGCTATTTGTACGATAACCAATCTCAATTCGGCGTGATTGTTTAACTTTCTCAACTATTATCTTTTCAAAAGGGGCAGGTAAATGATAATTAAGCCCGGGGTAGCCCTTACGTACAAAACGCCCAAATCTTATTACCGCTGCTTCTTCACCTTCTTTTATTTCATAAATACCCGAAGCAAGCCATAAAGCAATCACTGCGACAACAGCTAAAATTATTGTTTTAGCATTGAAATTAAACTGGAATTGAAATTTATCAAAATTAAATTGATTTTTACGCGGTCTTGTGAATATGTTATCGTCTTTATTAGAATCAAAATCTTGCCATGGGGATTTTTTTAAAATTGAGCTATATTTTTTACTAAGCATTTGCTTTTTGATATTATTTTAAGGATTTAAGTGATTATATATATAATAGCATATAACGTCAAGTTACGAACTTAAACAGCCTTAAAAAGGAAATTTAATTATGGCGGATTTACACCAAAAGCAAATTATTGATAAACTTCAGCATATTACCTTTAAAGACGGTACTTTTTTAAATAAAATTATATCAGATATTATAATTAAGGGTAATAATATAGGTTTTTCCATAGATATATCAGGTAAAAACAAGTTAGAAGCCGAAGAAATCAGACTTAAGGCAATTAATAAACTTAGCGAGATTTCGGAAGTAAATAAAATAACAATTGTTTTTACCGAAAGTAAACCGATAGAGCAAAAAACTCAAAAACCAAAGCATATTGTAGAAAACGTAAAAAAAATTATCTTAGTAGCATCAGGTAAAGGCGGAGTCGGAAAATCTACAATATCAACTCTTATTGCTCAGCAATTGAGTCTAGAAAAATACCGAGTAGGAATAGTGGATGCCGATATTTACGGTCCGTCAATTCCACATATAGTCGGCATTAACAAAGTACCGAAAACAACAGATGGACGAATAATACCGATAACGGTAAAAAGCATCCAAGTTGTTTCTATAGGCTTTTTTGTTAAAGACCATTCAGCAATTATTTGGCGTGGTCCTATGGCTAGTAAGACCATTTATCAATTATTATCAGTAACAAAATGGGATAATTTAGATTATCTCATTATTGATATGCCGCCGGGAACAGGCGATATTCATTTAAGCCTTTTAGAGAATTATCATTTAGACGGCGTAATAATCGTAACAACACCGCAAAAAATATCAGAGATAGATGTAATACGTTCTATAGATTTGTATCAAAAACTTAACTTACCTATTTTGGGAATAATTGAGAATATGAGTTATATGTTTGAAAATAATAGCGGCGGGCATTTATCGCAAAAATATAATATTCCCCTAATCGCTCAAATCCCGATTATGCCGCAAATAGCCGATGCTTGCGATAAATCACTACCTCTAACAGATTTATTAACATTACCTTTAAAAGAATATTTATTATGAAAATATGGGTTATTGCAGATGATAGAACAGGCAACACAAATCAGGCTATTGCACTTGCCGAAAAATTAACAGAAGAATATACAACAATTAGGCTTGAATATAATTGCTTAGCTAAACTACCGAATTTTTTACTAAAATATTATCCTATTCATATAAAAAGTGAATTATTACAGGATATTTTGGCTAAGTCCCTGCCTGACATAATAATTACTGCCGGCAGAAGAACAGCAGTTTTAGCATTTTATTTAAAAAAGAAATTAGACCTCTTGTATAACGTAGCTAATAAGAAGAAATTTGTAGGATACACGAAACGCAGCACCGCAGCGTACACTTTAGTACGTGAGGATGCAAGTACCGGATCAACGCACAAATTACCCTTAGAAGCAAGTGATGCAAGAGGTCTAATTAAAGATATCAAGCTAATACAAATAATGCATCCTAATCTTCCCTATAATACATTTGATGCCGTTATTCTGCCTTATCATGATTCAAGTAATAGCCAAAATGGCATCCCATGGCTTGACCACATGATCCAAAAAAAAATTAAAGAAGACTGGATTCCGCGATCAAGTCGTGGAATGACAATCCCCATCAACGGAGCTATCAATAACGTAACCGAAAAGTGCGCTGCGGCAAACTTGGAACTCCAAAAACATTATCCCAATCTTAAACAATTTATTGCCGTGATAATCGGTGGAAATAATAAAAAATTCAATTTCAACGAAGATGAAGCAAATTTATTTTCTTCATTATTAAATAAAATATATACTAATCAACAAATACCGTTTTTCATTAGTTTCAGCAGACGTACACCACAAACCGTAAAATCAATTATTAAAAATAATATGCCGGCTTCCGCAATTATTTATGACCCGAATGAAGAAGCGGGCTATAATCCTTATATAGCTATGCTTGCTAATGCAAAATATATAATCTCTACTGCCGACTCGATTTCAATGTGCAGTGAAGCAGCATCAAGCGGCAAACCTCTTTATATATTCTACCCACCAAACTTTAATTCCTCAAAACATAAGATTTTTGTGAAGCAATTAGTAGAACAAAAAATAGCAAGAATTTTTGATGAGTCAGTTATTTCTCTAGAAGAATATAACTATAAACCTTTAAATGAAGCAGAAAGAGTAGCGGAAATTCTTAAATCTTTAACCAAAAGCTGGTAATTATATGGATAAAGATATACAATCATATATATTCATTAAGAAGCTACAATCTTTGCCGTTTGTCGACGAAATATGGCTTTGCGGCTCTCGTGTAGAGGATATAACGAGGAGCGTTCCGATATTGATATTGCAATTATCTGCTCTAATATTACAGATCAAAAATGGCTAAAAGTTATGGATATTATAGAGAATGCAGACACGCTTTTAAAAATAGATTGTGTAAGATTTGAAAGTACTAAAATAAGTCCTGAACTTTATGAAAAAATATTAAAAGAGAAAAAATTATATATGTCAAAAATAAACCTTAAACTTGAAAAGTTTCGTAAAGCTTTTATGACGCTTGAAGATATCTATTTAAAACCGGTAACAGAAGATAGAGCTTATATTGACGCAACAATTCAAAGATTTGAATTTACTTTTGAACTTGCTTGGAAGTTTTTAAAAGAATATTTTTCTTAAACAGACACAATTCTTCACTATCCTAAAGAAGTGATTAAAGAAGCTTACTCAGCTGAAATTATAAATGATGAAGATTTATGGATTTATATGCTTACTGATCACAATATGACATCTCATACTTACGATACAAAGCTTGCCGATGAAATATATAGCCGAATCAAAAATTATGTTCCTGAACTTAAGAAGTTACTAAATATACCTAAAGTAAATAAAGAGTTGGTAAACGAAAATCAACTTCAAAAAGAGCAAGGAGTTCACTAGGCGAGGAACGCAGCGTATACTTAATACGTGAGTACCACAGCTTTTGTAAAACGACGATGCCAATTTTTGAAGTTCATCGAGTATACAAAGACTTTATGATACCTTGCAGTGTTTGAACTTCAGGGGAAGAGAGACTATTGATACGTGTAAATATATTAGTGATATTTTGCTGCATGGCAGGTTTTTTATCAGGAGCTTTGAAGAATCCAGCTTTATCGAGTTTGCCGAATAAATTTGTTAAAAAATGATTCATTTCTTCTTTAGTAGCTAATTTTTGAATATTATGTATATCCTCTCTAGGCTTAGAATTACGGAACAATTCATAGCAGATAATAATAACTGCTTGAGCGATATTTAACGAGCTAAATTCGGTTGTGTTAATAGTGATAATCTTATTGGCGAGTGCGACTTCTTCATTGCTAAGACCATTATTTTCCCGCCCAAACATTATCCCCACTTTTTCAGAATTTGGATAATCTAAAGGCAAATTTTGTGAAAATACATAATCTTTATTCATAGCCCTTTTAATACAAGTAGTAGCGTATAAATATTCAAGGTCTTGAATGCTATCCTCTAGGTTATCATAAATTTTTGCATTATCTATAATATTAACCGCTCCGACTGCATTACTACGTGCTTGCTCATTTGGCCAGCCATCTCTTGGAGCTACGATTCTAAGCTCACTTAAGCCAAAATTCTTCATTGCTCTTGCAGTAGCACCGATATTCTCACCCATTTGCGGGACAACTAATATTATAACCGGATTCATTTAAACTCTCATAACATGACAAGTATAAGCGATTGCTATAGCGTCAGCTTCATCGGAATTAGTAATTAAGGAAGTGCCGGGCAGCAAAAGCTTTATCATATGCAAAATTTGGTCTTTCTCTGCATGCCCATAACCGGTCACGGTTTTTTTTACTGTATTTGGTTTAAATTCCTGCATGTCCAAATTATACCTACCGAACAGCGACATTATCGCACCTCTAGCATAGCCAAGCTTTAACGAAGTCACGCTATTAGTATTAACAAATGTTTCTTCAATCGCTGCCATATTTGGTTGATATTCTAATATTACTTTTTCTAATGTACTGTTAATAAAGGCGAGTCTATTATGAATTTCATCTTGACTATTTGTTTTAATAATACCGCTAGCTAAATATTTTAGTTTTGTCGACTGCCTTGCAACTACCGCCCATCCAAGACTCCCAAGTGCCGGATCAATCCCAAGTACTATCATGATTACATATACCGTGTCACCCCGTGGTCAAGCCACGGGGTCCATAAAATAATTTTAAAAATACTGAATCCCGTGGTCAAGCCACGGAGTGACAGCTTCATATCTTCATATACTGATAAAAATCTGGGTTATTTTCCCACAGTTCACGCACTTTAACAAATAAAAATAAATGAACAGGAAAGCCAAAAAACCGCTCCATTTGCATTCGAGATTTTGCTCCTATCTCTCTGATTTTCGAGCCGTTTTTACCGAGTATTATAGTTTTATAGCTCTCTCTTGAGACTACTATAACTTGATTAATCTTTACGGATTTGTCTTTAAGATCTTCCCACTTTTCGGTTTGTACGGTTAATTTATAAGGTAGCTCTTGCTGCAAATTAAAAAATAATTGCTCTCTTGTGATTTCTGCCGCAATAAAACGCATCGGTAAATCCGTTATGTCGTCTTCTGCATAAAGCCAAGGAGAAATTTTTGCCTTACCTGTTATATATTCAAGTAATCCATTAATATTTTTACCCGATAAAGCAGATATAGGAAAAAGCAAACTATCAGGATGATTTTCCATTAAAAAAGCTTTAATGTCATCTCGAGATTTTGATTCGATGTCTATTTTATTCAATAAAAATATCGGAACAATATTAAGTGAGCGCAGCTTATCTAAAATATCGTGCGTTACATCATCAAACGGTTTTAAACTATCGATAATTAACATTACTAAATTCGCACTATGCAAACTAGACCATGCACATCTTACCATTGCTTTCTCTAAGCTTCCTTTCGGCTCAAATATACCGGGCGTATCGTATAAAATTACCTGCGTATCTTTTAAGGTAATAATACCGGTAATAATTGACCTAGTCGTTTGAACTTTTGGGGTAACAATTGAAAGTTTTTCACCGATTATTCTATTTAGCAAAGTAGACTTCCCGCTATTTGGTCGTCCAATTATACAAACCGAAATTGTTTTCTGATTAGACATCTTTAAGCCTGTGCAATAAGTCTCGTGCTGCGTTTTTTTCGGCTTCTTTTATAGAGTGTCCTGTACCTGTTTGTTCATAATCTTTTACTTTTACAAGAACCGTAAAAGTGGATGAATGGGCAGCTCCTTCTCTGTTTATCAGACGGTATATAGGTAGGTGATGGCGACTCGCTTGAGCCCATTCTTGTAAAGCAGTTTTTGGGTCATAATCCGTTAAATTCTGAATTTTTATAAATTTTGTCCATAATTTCCCGATAATATTACGGGTTATTTCAATATTGCTATCAAGATATATAGCTGCAATCAAAGCTTCCGTAGCATTTTCTATATTATTAGGATTATCACGCCCTCCTGCTACTTCTTCACCATGAGTCATAATTATATAATCTTTTAAAGTTAGCTTGGTCCCAACCACGCATATTGTTTCTTTGCAAACTAAATATGATCTAACTTTAGCTAAATTCCCCTCATTATAATTGGCAAAATTTCTAAATAAAATTTCCGTGACTACTAAATTTAATACAGCATCACCTAGGAACTCTAATCGTTCATAATCTTTATCATACTTATACTCATGATGTTGTCTTAAAGATGGGTGACTCAACGCCTCTATTAAAAGCTCTTGATTTTTGAAACTATAGCCAAGCAGCTTTTCTAACTTCTCAAATGATTTCATTACTCATCCGTGTTATAAAGATCTCTGAAAATTCGATTTAACCTAACAGATTCAATCCATGGCTTTAACCTTAGTACTAGATTAATAACTCCTATATCATTATCCCACCAAGTTATTTTTGTTGAGAACCAAATAAATTGTGCTTTAGCAATAAAATTTTCAAACGGTACAAATCCAAGATTTACTCTACTATCATTTGACTGATCTCTATTATCCCCTAAAAAGAAATATTTCCCTTCAGGTACATAAAAAATATCCGTATTACCGTATCTATCATTATATATAACGCCAAAAATAGGAGCAAGCTTATAAGAAAAATATGTTCTACCGTTTGGCAAGATTTCTTTAAACTTCAAATATTTTATTCCTTCTTCGCTTATATAAGTTCCAACTTCCGTGCGTTCTATTTTTTTATCGTTAATATATATTACGTCATCAATCAATTGAATTTTATCGCCGGGTAGCCCTATTAAACGCTTTATATATCTAACATTCATATCATTAGGCGGACGAAAAACTACAATATCGCCACGCTCCGGTTCGCGAGCAAATATTCTCCCTTTAAAAAGAGGAATAAAATCAAAAAAAGATAAAGAATAATTACTATAACCATAACTATATTTCGTAGAAAATATATAATCATTCTCAAGTATGGTTGCTTTCATAGAACCGGTCGGAACGGTAAACGGCTCCATAATAAGTATTCTAATAAGTAAAGCGATACATATTACAAAAGCACAAGACCCCCACTCTTGCTTAGCTGTTCTATTAGTGTTGGATTTTGTATTATCTGTTTGCATAATCTCTGAATTATTTTTAAATTGAAATCGTCATTGTGAACGACTGTAAGCCTTGTTGCATGGCTTCCGTCATTGCAAGGAAATTACAAAGTAATTGACGAAGCAACCTCAGGAATTTATTATTTCATGAGATTGCTACGCTATAACTCTTTATCCTCTCCTCAATCTCGCTTCTAAAATGGCGTATCAGCCCTTGGATTGGCCAAGCTGCCGCATCACCTAAGGCACAAATAGTATGCCCCTCTATTTCTTTCGTAACATTAAGAAGTTCGTCGATCTCGGATTTTTGGGCATTACCTTTAACTAGCCGCATCATAACTCGCCACATCCAGCCCGTACCTTCACGGCAAGGAGTACATTGCCCGCATGATTCATGCATGTAAAATTTACTAAGGCGTGCTATTGCATAAATAATGTCGGTAGATTTATCCATAACTATAATACCACCTGTACCAAGTCCGGAACCTGCGGTTCTTAAACTATCAAAATCCATATCCACTTCACATAATGACTTAGGAAGTAAAGGCACGGAAGAACCGCCAGGAATTATGGCTTTAAGATTATCCCAACCGCCTCGAACACCGCCGGCATATTTCTCAATCAATTCTTTTAACGAAATTCCCATTGCCTCTTCAACATTGCAAGGCTTATTAACATGCCCAGATATGCAGAAAATCTTAGTACCGGTATTGTTAGGCTTACCGATAGAAGCAAACCAACTAGCTCTTCGTCTTAAAATGGTCGGCACTACTGCGATAGACTCAACATTATTTATAGTAGTCGGGCAGCCATATAGCCCAAATCCAGCAGGAAAAGGCGGTTTTAAACGAGGCATGCCTTTTTTACCCTCTAAGCTTTCAAGTAATGCCGTTTCCTCACCGCAAATATAAGCCCCCGCCCCACGGTGTAAATAAATATTACAATCAAAGCCTGAACCGCAAGCATTCTTTCCTATTAACCCGTCTTTATAAGCCTCATCTAAGGCACGCTGAATATTAGAAGCTTCATTATAAAACTCACCTCTAATATAGATATAGCAATCATTCGCTCCTATAGCAAAGCTTGCAAGCAAGCAACCTTCTATTAATTTGTGCGGCTCAAACCTTAATATATCACGATCCTTACAAGTACCAGGCTCAGACTCGTCGGCATTTACTACTAAATAGCAAGGCTTCTCTGAATTTTTGGGCATAAACGACCATTTCATACCGGTAAAAAATCCGGCACCGCCTCGCCCTCTAAGCCCTGATTTCTTGATCTCTTCAATAATAAAGTCTCTACCTTTATCAAGCAAAGCTTTAGTATTATCCCAATCACCTCGCTTCTTGCTAGATTTCAAATCATGGATTTGCTCCCCATGTAGGTTAGTAAAAATTTTGTCTTCTTCTTTTAGCATAAACTATTCTCGTTATGGCTTAAAAACATCATTGCGAGGAAAGACAAGCGTGACTCGAAAATTGTCATTGCGAGCAGCCGTAGGCTGCGTAGCAATCCAGAAAAAATAATAAAAAATTCTTTAAATCAGAATTTTTTACTGGATTGCTTAGTCAATTTACTATTGTAAACTTCCTCGCAATGACGAAAAAACTAGCCACACAGGCGATGCCTGCTTGCAATGACGATTTTTTACCTTTCTATTACTTTTTTATTAAACTTTCTATTAGCGAACATTGTAAGTATCGGGGCGGAGATAAAAATTGACGAATAAGTACCGGCTATTATCCCAAAAAATACAAGGACGCTAAAACTACGGATTGCCTCACCGCCGAAAAGAATAAGGGCTAAATTGGCAAGTAGCGTGGTAATTACTGTTAAAATAGTTCTTGATAAAGTCTCATTAATACTTAAATTAATAATTTTCGTGATATTTTTTTTATGATATTTACGTAAATTTTCTCTAATCCTATCATATATTACTACCGAATCATTAACGGAATAACCTATAATAGTTAACACTGCTGCGATAGTGCTTAAGTTAAAATCAAGCTTTGTCATACTCATAAACCCAAGCGCGAGTATTACGTCATGCACTAAGGCGATAAGTATACCAAGACCGAAAGACCACTCAAAACGCACCCAAATATAAACCATAATAGCTAAGCAAGAGAATAGCATAGCCATAGCCCCCGCTTCTATTAGCTGCCTACCGACTTGCGGACCAACAAAATCTACCTTACGATATTCAAACTTATACGGAAAATTACTTTGCAAAGATGCTTTAATTAACTCAATATTTTTCATGAGATTTTCTTCGCTACTAATACCGAATCTAATCGATAAATCACGCTCACTACCGAAATTCTGTAAGACCACCTCACCTATTCCAAGCTCACCTAGAACCCTTCGCATTTTTGGTAAATCAGGAGCTTGATCAAGCCTTACTTCAATAACTATACCGCCGGCAAAATCAATACCAAAATTAAATTTATATATACCGATCCAAATACAGCTAATGAGTGATAAAATAATTGAGAAACTGTAACTAACTTCTTTAAAGTTCATAAAATCAAAATCGATTTTATTAGGTAAAAGTCTTAAAGGATAAATTTGCATTATTAATATTTCGTTGAATAAAAGTTATATACTGCTTGTATTGCAAGAATTGAATTTTATTTTGAGAGGTGAGCACCAGCAACCTATACTTAATAGGTGAGGATGCGAATCCTTGATAAAATGAAAGAACAATTCTTGAAAGATAAGTAGTATATTTGTATTATATAGTAAATTCAAAAAGGTTAAACGATTTTTTATGTCAGAAGTAGTAGTAAAAGAACAATTAGAGCAATATATAAGCAAAATAGAAAGATTGGAACAAGAAAAAGCTGATTTGTCTCAAAAAGTAAAAGATATTTTCCAAGATGCTTTTTCGCATGGTTTTGATGTTAAAGCTATGAAATCTATATTGAAACTAAAGAAATTGGATAAAGATAAACTGGCCGAGCAGGATGCTATGCTTGAACTTTATAGAGATACTTTAGGGATTTAGTAGGTTTGCTTGCATATCGTCATTGGAAGGGAAATGTCGAATTATCCTCAGCCGCCTATGTCATTCCCGCAGAGGAGGAAATTCAGAAAAAAATATATAAATACAGCAAATTTTTGAAATTAAAAACTTGATTATCTTGCTTTACCCTAGATTCCCACCTACGCTGGAATGGCATCGAGTAGGTTTTTTAATCCATGCAACAATGCCTTCAGTTGCTTGCAATGACGTATTGAGTAAATGAAGAATCGGTAGACGAAGGTCAATTTCAAAAAGAGCAAGGAGTTCAAAGTCCTCAGGGCAGCAGTTACTTCATACATGAACACCGCAGCTCTTGTAGAACGACGTATCCAATTTTTGAAACTCACCAAGTATATTTAAGATTTTACTGCTTTGGTTCTAGCAATAGGGATATGTCTCTCTTTAATTCTAGCTGACTTACCGCTTCTATTTCTTAAATAATAAAGTTTAGCACGACGCACTACTCCGTATTTTACTACATCAATAGAGTGTACTATCGGCGAGTAAGTCATAAATCGTCTTTCGACACCTTCACCATGGCTAATTTTACGTACTAAGAAAGATGAAGTAATACCGCGATTTCTTTTTGCGATAACTACACCTTCATAAGCTTGAAATCTTTCCGTTAATTTTTCCTTACCGTCTTTCTCAATAGATCTATCAATAATTTTAACAGTGACCTTAACTGTATCGCCGGCTTCAAAATCAGGAATTTTTTTATTTGCAGTAATCCTTGAAATATTTTCCTGTTCAAAGCGGTCAATAATATTCATTTTTTTACTCCTTAACTCTATCAATCTTTAAGTAACTCCGGACGGCGTAATTTAGTAATCATACGTGATTGCTCTTTTTTCCACTCATTAATTAGCCTGTGGTTACCGGACAATAAAACACTCGGTACAGTTCGATCACGCCAAATTTCAGGTCTTGTATATAAACCGCATTCAAGCCCGCCCTTAAATTCCCCGTCTTCTTCAAAAGACTCAGAAGATAAGGTATTTTGGTTCATTAAAACACCTGGCAGTAGTCTAATTAAGCAATCGAGAATGGTGAGCGTAGGTATTTCTCCGCCGGATAAAATGTAGTCGCCTACACTAATTTCTTTAACATTATACTCTTCAATTACACGTTCGTCAATCCCTTCGTAACGTCCACATAAGAATATAAGGTTTTTATTTTTTAACATCTCCTTAGCAAAGCTTTGAGTAAAGACTCTACCGCGAGGTGAAGGATAGTAAATTCTAGCATTAGGATTTAAAGATAAAGCGTGTTCTATAGCGTTACCAAGCACATCAGGACGCATTATAAGCCCGTCACCGCCACCATAAGCTTCATCATCAACATTTTTATGCTTAGTTAGACCGAAATCCCGAATATTGATAACATCATACGACCAAATATTTTTATTCAGTGCTTGCCCTGCTAAAGAAGCCCCTAGAGTCCCAGGAAACATTGCAGGAAAAACGGTTAGGATTGTAGCGTGAAGTATAGACATACGCTTAAAATAGTAGCCAGTACCAATTAATGCAATAAAATTATAATTTAATTATTTACCACACCCACCTGTCCTATAATTTTCTTTTCTTTGTTTTTTAGCAGCAGCTGTTGCACCACTCCTAAATGCTTCAGCTTTTTGTTGGTTCGTTTTATGAGCTTGATCGCTTTGAAATTTTTGAAATTCTGCTTTCTGAGCAGTTTCTATATAACGACTTTTTATTTTCTCTAAGTGTCTCATAGCATCTTTATCTAAACTAATACCTGCTTCTTTTGCTTGCTGCTCTATTTTGCATACTGTCTTATAACCTGCTGCTGCATTTTTAGCTATAACTTGCCTCTGCATAAACCCACTCTAGAATCTTTCTTCATTGTATCATTATATGGATTTATCTTATTATTTTTAATCTCCTTTATTTGTGTTTCTGCTTTCTTTCTATCAAAATCTTCCGGCATAACTTCCTCCCAAATTCAAGTTAAAAATATAGCTATAGTTGCATATATTTTATTTCAAAAAAAGTTAATAAAGAAAATATAGAGATATAAGTAATTAATAATTAACTAATTTGTGTTATAAAAACTTCATCACTTCCTCAGCGATGATTAGCTCTTCGTTTGTCGGCACAGCAAAAACTTTAACCTTACTGCTTTCAGTACTTATTAAATGCTCGTTTTTTTGGTTTTTTGCATCATCTATTTTAATGCCTAGCCATGCAAGTTTTTCGCTAATCATCTCACGTATTACAGCAGAATTCTGTCCGACACCGGCAGTAAAAATTAGACAATCAATCCCCTCAAGTGCAGCAGTTAACTTACCTATTTCAAGTACAATACGATACACGAATAAATCTATAGCAAATTTAGCATCAGGTGAGTTACTGACAAGCAAAGTACGCATATCGGAGCTTTCGCCGGATATACCCAGTAACCCCGACTTCTTATATAATAACTCGGTTATTTCTTTCGTAGTCATTTTCTCATGATCGATAAGATACAACAATATTCCGGGATCAAGGTTACCTGTCCTTGTACCCATCATAACACCGTCGAGTACGCTAAAGCCCATAGAACTTGTTAGACTAAGACCGTTTTTAATAGCACATAGACTACTACCGCTTCCTAA
>NZ_AKVZ01000002.1 GCF_000273745.1 Rickettsia australis str. Phillips | reverse complement strand
AAATCTTCACTAACTTTTTCATTAACAATAACCGGTTTATTAAAATTTTTTCCGCCATGGACAATACGGTGACCGGTTGCAATTAAATTGAGATTCTCTTGTTTTTTCCACCAATCTTCAAAAAGATCAATCATCATTTCAATAGCATCATCTTTAATATCAGTAGCAGATTCCTGCTTTTTATTTATATGACATAATATTTTATTGTCGTTCTTTTCTAAAAAAATATTATAAATTTTATCCTTAACTTTTTTATTCTGAATTTCAAAAATAGAAATTTTTAAACTAGATGAGCCGGCATTAGCTATTAAAACAACATCTTTCATATTATTTACCTGATTGGATATGTAGCTTCGCCTTAGCATGGTTATAAATAAATGAAGCAAGTACACAGGAAATCACACGCATATCCATGTGATCAGCTCTACTTGTTAAAATAATAGGCACACGGGCCCCAAGAACGATACCAGCCATAACTGCTTGACCCAAATATTTTAGCTGCTTTGCAAGCATATTACCTGATTCAAGATCGGGTACTACTAATATATCGGCATTTCCTGAAACTGAAGAACTAATGCCTTTTGCTTCTGCAGCAAATAAAGATATAGCATTATCAAACGCAAGCGGTCCATCAACTATAGCATTCGTAATTTGCCCTCGATCTGCCATTTTCGATAAAGCGGCTGCGTCAAGGGTTGTAGGGATTGCGGAGGTTACCGTCTCAACTGCTGACAATACCGCAACTCTAACCTGCTTGTCTTCTTTAATCATATGCATTAAATCAATAGCATTCTGCACTATATCACGCTTATCTTCTAGAGTAGGACGAATATTAATAGCAGCATCGGTAATAATGAACGGTTTTGGAAAGGTAGCAACTGCCATTAAGAAAGCATGACTTATACGTCGTTCGGTACGTAGTCCATTCTCCTTATGCACTACCGCAGACATAAGCTCATCAGTATGAAGCGACCCTTTCATAATAGCCGCAACTTCTCTTTTTTTTGCAAGCTCTACGGCTTTTTTTGCTGCTTCATGGCTATGCTCAACGTTAATTACTTGATAATCCTCAAGATCGACATTATTAACTTTTGCTACTGATTCAATTTTATATTGCGGACCAATCAAGACCGGTTTTATTACATTAAATTGTGCCGCTCTAACTGCACCGAGTAATGATTCTTTATCGATTGGATGCACTACTGCAGTTTTAACAGGCTTAAAGCCGTCGGCTCTAAGTAATAGATCGATGAAATGCTTTGCTGCTTCATCAAAGTCAGGATCGTTGATTTCTCTCGGAGGATTATAAGTAGTACCTAATTTCTTAGCTAGAATTGCATCTAAAAAAGTCTCGTTTATTATATGTTGTTTTTTCATAAACCTCTTAATAAATTAATCACTAACTTAATTTAGATAATATATAAGTTAATTAATAAAGGAAAAATTAAAAAAGATTTTTAATAGGAAATTTGTAAGTAGCATTACCGCCACAGTGTATTTTTTTATTTATCCCAATTTTTTAAAATTAAATTAGGTATACGCTTAAATTCTTTTATATTATTAGTAACTAAAGTTGTATTTTTCAGCTATAGCATGACTTGCAATTAGCAAATCATTATTTCCTATTATTAGACCATTTTGCTCAAGTTCCATAAGTAATTCTCCATAATAAAAAGTACATTTTGCAGAAAAATCTATTATTTCTAATCTACTTAGAAAAACATCCAATTTGCTTTGATTTTGCTCTTTTTTCTTACTTTTAGAAACACCATATTGAAATTCTGCTAATACTACTGATGAAATAGCAATATTATTATTTTTGTCAGTAATTCTAAATTATTATTATAAAAATCAGGATGTTTATTAATTGCAGAAACACAAATATTAGTGTCAAGCATGTAGATCATTCATAAATATTTTTGCTTTATTCATAACTATACCTCAATAGTATTGATTAACGTTATTATTAGAGCAAACAACTATTCTAAATATATATCTTTTACTAATTCATATTTCTTAAATGATCTTCTAATTTTCTTAGTTTTCTGCCTTCATTTACTATTGGCCTCACATATTTTTCCATTTTGGCATTTTCCCTATATTTATTAATCTGATCGATCTGAGCATTGACTTCATCGGTAATAGCTTGCTTTCTATCCTCTATTTTATTTAATACTTCAGTGCTATATTCATAATTTTTAACATCAGCATTAAAGTTATTAAGCTCTTCCGTAATCCTTGCGTCTACTTCAGGTCCCTGCTCAGTATCTTTGATCTTTTGGGCTATTAATGCTGGTATTTCCTCAATGTTGATCTCATCTCTTTTGAAATGATCTTTAAGCTCTTTATACGTTTGTTCTAAATTTCCTTCAGCTTTCTCTTGCATAATATCATAATGCTCTTGGCGACGAATATATCGATCTCCCTCTATAAATTCTGCATGTTTTCTATGAGCGTTATCTATCATATCTCGCATCTGAGAATCAGTAGCTTTCTCACGCATAAATCTATCGCCCATCATTACCGGTTCACCTTCCTCGAATAACCTACTATGCACCTCATGAATAAGCTTTCTTTGAGCTAATTCTTGATAATATTCTACATCACTCTGTCTACCTGCTTTTTCTAGTCTTACTAGATATTCCGGTGATAATATATCTGCCTGAGCAGCTAACGTTTCCTTATTAATATGCATTTTGAGTTCTTCACGTTCCCGTGCTTTTTCATTATCTTTTAATTTTTCGCTATAAGTTCTAAGCCTTGGATCATTATATTCAAAATCATGCCATTCGGCACTGGTTAGATTACCCTCATAAGCATCGCGTAAATCTTTACCGACTATTGCAGTTAAAGCTCCTCTTTTTATTCCTGTATAACCTGCATATATTTTTTCGCCTATACCTACACGCTTTTCTTCTTTTAATTTACGTTTTGTATCAACACGATGCTCCATCTCTTGCCATCTTCTCAGCACTCCTATATTCTTACCGCACAGACCAACACCTCGCCCTGACATTTCTTGGTGAGCATACTTATAAGCATCTTGATAATCTTTAGTAAAGTTCGCATCACTAGCAAGTTCACGTAAGTTAGCATCTTTTAAGGACTTATCAAGCTCTGTTTTTTGTTCTTTACTTAAAGCGGCGTAATCTTTCACTCCATATTTATTTGCAGCAATTTTATCTCGAAGCTGAGTAAATTTCATTTTCGATAGTTCTTTTGCTTTTAATTCATTCCCTTTAGGTAAATTCTTTAACAATCCTGAAATACCGTTTTCATAATCAGTAATAGCATTCATTTTTACATCTTTAGAATCTATACCGTATTTTCTTTTAACCTCATTTTGTACGGCTTTGTTTGCTGAAGAACCGAGAGCTTGCTTTTCAAGCCTTCCCATCATCATATTTTCAAATTTCTCGGCAAAGAACATGCTAGCTTGCTCTTTCCTGGCACTTACACGGCTAGTTACAGGTGCACTTACCGTTTTAGCCACATAACTTAGCGGTCTATTCATTTGCTTCGCTGCAGATTCATAAGATTGCTGATTAACTTTTTGTATGTCTGTTAAATTACCTGAAGTACCGGCAATAAATTGTGCCGTCGATATAGCAGTATCGTTAAATTTACTTAACAAATAAATAGACACAAAAATTAGTAATATCCCATCAAGTTGGACAAATTTCCCGTTTATAAAATTACTAATCCTTTTTGCATCTTTAACTAAATCTAAAAACGGTAATTCTATATAGCGTTCATCTATACACTCATACGCAGCACAATGCTTACATTTATCATGGTCATTTTTACAAGAATCATCTACTATTATATGATCTTCGGGAACTAATATCTTGGCTTTGTGGAAATTATTTATACCTCCTCTCATTGGTACAGGGAACCACCAATAAAATATTGAATTACCAAGGCTTGGATCTATATCTTCAAGAAAACTACCGAATATTTCATTTATCGGACCTAAATTAGGAAAATCATGTTTACATACCCCAAAACCAAGCGTTGAATATATTTCGGTTCTGATGATCATTGAAATAAAAGCGATACCGGCAAATAAAATTATAGGCTGTAATGCATATGATATTAATTGTCTTAACCAATTCTCAAATAACGAACGAGTGATATTAAACAACATGAAACAAATAAATATCGGTCCCATAATTATAATCATACCAATAGTTATAAGAGCGGTTAGATAGATAATAGTAGCTTTAAATATAAGAAAGAAAATAAAATATAGGGCTATTAAATATAGAATGATATATATAAAACCAAGCCAATCAACAAATAGTAAAGAAAATAATTTAGATAAAGTTTGAGGAGAAATAAGTAACCCCAGCAAACTTTGAGAACCAGGACCGGTAGCCGCAGCTTCATTAATTATTTGCAGTATTTGCTGAACCCCGTCAATAAAAAATACGAATAAATAATCATGAAAAAATGTCCAAGCTTTACCCGTACTTAATAATATTGAGACTATACTAACTTTTAATATTCTAACTATAAGTTCGACATGCGTAAGGTTTATATTACCTATTAAAAAGGAAAAGCCCGTAAACATTATATATAGAGTTAAAATAGCAGAAACACTAATCCTATAACCCGGCGTATCAATTATTTGTTGATAAGTTTTCTTTATAATCCCATCCTTACCAAATAATACTCCTTTTATTAAATCCGTTAAAAATTGTAGTGGATCGGGTCTAGTATCAGTAACTCCAGATTTGATTACTAATCTATATTGTCCACTATTATCATTATAAAATTTATCTATAATCTTAAAATAAAGAGGAGATTGAGCATATTTTGACTTATCCTCACCTTTATATTGATAATTTATACCTCCGGCTTTCAAGAATTGTCCTGTACTACTAATACTATAAAATTCATAGCCTACACTGGAAGTAAGCTCTCCTAAATGCTGAGTTATACCTTGTGGTTTACGCTGTGAATCCGGTGAAATATTGGGATTGGTATTTTTAGCAGCAATAAGAAAATAAAGCCCGACACCATCCGTCATTATACATGGAGGATTACTAATCATTGCGTCATTTTGATTTGCGGGATTAGGAGTACACATATCAAGTCTAGCATTATCCCAAAAAGTACACGGTTGTAGCTTAACGCAAAAAGCAGCCAAAGTAGTTGTGTTATTTTTCTGACCGTACCATGGACACCATGCAGATAACTGACCTGAAGTATTTTTATCGCCAAGTATATAACTCCACGGTCTTACCATAACGGTTAAAGGATAACCATTTACTTTATAAGCACTATCACGCCATGGTGCTACCTGATCACCTTCCTGTCTTGAAGTAATTTCTTCCGGATTATATCTAGAAGAGACATTGAATTTGATAAAACCGAAATCATCAGGATCAATACAAGTATCGCCGGTACAACCGGAAAGCAGCAATAGCGATACTAATAATGTAATAAAAATATTTTTGTGCATTTTAAGTTATTTCTATATGTCTCAATTTTACCGTCATTGCGAGGAAAAACTGTAAGTTATGACGAAGCAATCTCAGGAATTTGTTATTATTTCATTATATTGCCGTACCATCCTACGGCTGCTCGCAATGACGATTTTTAAGTCGCGGGATGACACTAAAATAATTTTGTTACTTTCTCTCTGCCTCTTTCTTCGATAGATCATTACGTTCGGCAAGGAATTTATCTGTAAATTCACCACCTCCTTCCGGTTTTCTAGCTTTATAATTTTGATCAATTATCTTATCTTTGAAAATTCTACCCGGAGCCATAGCCGCCTTTTTAATCGGTTTTGTTACCAAATCTATATCCTGCATAACAGCTCCCACAGGATCAGAACGTTCTTGATAATTTCCTAATATTCGTGCCGGTGTAACATTTGTAAGCATTCCAACTACTATATTTACAAAGCTTACTAAACCATATGACATCAAGCAATATGAATAAAATAATAAAGCTGTAGTAAACAGTACTAAGAAAGTATTAGCCTTGTTCGTTAGAAGATTAGAGCTACTAATTTCCGGTACATCCGGTACATAGAAAGGTATTCCTGGTAAGAACGGTAATGTAAAAGAGAAATTAATCGGGATACCAAGATGTGTTAAATCAAGCCCTATTTTGATTGGTATCAGAGTATCCCAACAAGCTCTAACTACTACTTTTAAAAGCTGCTCAGATAAAACCTGATCTATCAATAAAAAGAAAATCAATAATATTGTCGGCTGCACTACATAGCTAAGCAATGTCGATACCCAATTATCAAATAAACTTTTAGTTTTTTCAAACAACATTAATATTATGAAAAACGGTGCTAATGAAATCATAACAGTTAGCCCTATGAATGCCATAACATAACCTATTATCACTTCTAAAATAGCTCTAAAATAAGTAATAAGTGAATAAATGGTTATAATAGCGATAAATGCTAAACCATTATGTATTTGTAATAATTCAATAAATAATAATCCCCAAATCCTACCGTTAGTATATTTATCAAATATAGGATCAATAAAACCAAAAATATTAGATCTAGAGCTTGTAGCACCTATTACGTTAGTTACAAAGAAATCAATACCGTTAGTAAATGCACTAAAGAAGTATGTATTAAAAAAGCTCCAACTTTCTTCTCTAATTAAAAAAGCTACTATAGCTATTTTGCATATACGTGTTATCACTTCTATGGCAGTTAATTTTAATGCTCCCGCAACAAACATTAGACCAAATATAGTAACATAAAGAGTTAATGCAGCTTTAGCTATATTCTGCACTGCAGAATTGTTAACTAACTTAATATAAAAGTTCTGACTAAAAGTTCTAAACTGATCGGTAATAGGTTTAATAGCACCATTATATATTATATCAGAAAACCAAGTGGTACCAGTATAATTAGCATAATTTACACTAACTACCCCTTGTATATTACTATTAGGATTTACCACCCTTAACCATAAATATCCATCTTGCGGTGCATCAGCCGCAAAGTTATAATCTACCGGCGTACCACGAACAGATGGATCAGGTAACGTACCATCAGATGTTATTAAATATTCTAAACTTATATTTTGCTGATCACCCAGACTTATTGAATTTGTCCCGTTACCTATTTCAACAATCATCGAATAACGACCAAAATATAAAAAATTAGCTGACCAATCATTCTTATTTATATAATCTACAAAATTAGCATAATTTGAAAAATTGCGGCTCCAATCACTCATTAAAACTGAATTACTAAACATGTTATTAATTTGCCAATCGCTAGTAAAATCCATAGTACCGCCGCTAGTGGCTTGATAATATATAAAGCTACTTTGAGTGCTGCCTAAATTTACAAAACTCTGATCTCGTTCCTTAATAACCTGCCCGCCTACTTTAATTATCATCCCTCTACCTTGATCGTAATAGCAAGCAGGGCTAGTATTTATACCGGCATTAGCAGGGCAAGAATTAATTAAGCTCATGAAATTCTGTACCGCTCTCGTTATCATAGGTTTGCCGACTAATGCTTCGTTACTATTTATACTTTTATATTTTGTAGCTGATCCAGTACCACTACACCCGCTTGGTTTATCAGGATTTCTTAAAGCGTCTATAAGATCACATACCTCCTTTGCAGATGAGTAAATTATTCTATTGTCAAAATTTCCAAGATTACTTTGAGTATAAAGTGCAGAAGCAGCAAATATTGAACTATCCAGTTCCTGCGTTAAAATATTATCTAGAGTATTAGGGCTAAAAAAATTATCTTTACCAACTAAACTAATATTTACTACATCGCCGGCCTTAACTTCAATTCGCGAATTACCGTTAGAATAGTTAAAATATTTAACAGAATCAGACATTTTAGTAAATGACAGTGAATCAAGGTCTTTATCAGGCGGTATAGCCCCCGGTGTTGCACTGTTATTGTCCGTAACAAAACGCGGAAATCCTAAAGCTTCAAATTGTAATTTAGAATAATTATAAGTTTTAATGAAAACTTGCGGCGTACTAAACCTTGGATCAATTCTATATAATACTAGATATTTTCTAGGTTCAGGAGTAATACCTGAAGTAGACCAGTTTATTTTTAACAATTTACCTTTCTCAACAGTATTACCTGTTGATTGCCAAGTTCCGGCTGTAGATAAACTAATTCCTATATTACCCTCTTTAAAACTTGTAAATTCAGGCACTTCTAAACAACCGAATAAGCTTTTTAACCCACCAAAACTGGTTGACATCCATGAAAAAGCATCATCAGCTTTAGCTGGAATCGCCATAAACAAAACTAATAAAACTAAACTCTTAAGAATTTTCATAATTTTAAATTGTTATCCAACACATCATACCGTGGTTTTTATTTTTTGTCATTGCGAACAACCAAATACATTGTTGCATGGCGTGGTTTTCCGTTATTGCGAGAAGCATTACACAGTAACTCGACGAAGCAATCCAGTAAAAAATTCTGATTTACAGAATTTTTTTAATTATTTTGCTGCATTGCCACGTCGCTTCGCTCCTCGCAATGACGATTCGGGTATCCATGCAACAACCCAACAACCAAAGGCGTTGTTGCATATGGCTCGAAAAATGCACTCTATGTCATCCACGCGGGAGAGCAGAAATGATATAAAACTAGCAATGCAACAACACTAATACCCACTCGCAATGACGATTTTCGATTCACCATCTATTTCGGTGTTTCAGGTTTAGGCGGTTCTTCATTTGTCTTTTCGCCTCCTTCTTTTGGCGTATTTTTCCTATTTTTTTCAGCTTGATCTAATGTCTTATTGCGTTGTTTTAATCGTGCTTCTGCTCTGCCGGTAATACCTTGTCTTATTTTATCATCCATTCCTATTGGACTTAATGCTTTTTGTCCTGCATCATGAGACATTCTACCACCAATTTCAGTAGCCGAAGGTCCGGCAGCACTAGTTAATTTTGCTACCATACGCCCTGAAAATTCGACATAACCATACATGCCGTAAGCAATAATAACTAGAGCTACGATATTTTGCATATTTACTCCCATCATACCCGACATATAATCCATTCCCCAAGGGGCAAACCAATTAATACAGAAGATAGGTACATTCAACAATGCAATAGGTAAAATAGTACCGATAAACGGAATTTTTATCGGTAAAGCACATTTCCAACAAACGCTATAACCTAAAACAAAATCTAGATAAATGGTAAATAGCTGGATTAGCACTATAATACCTGCCATCATAACTACCGGTTCTATCATATAGCGGATCGTAAACCTCACCCAATTATCAAATAAATACCTAGTAAAATCAAATAATAAGAAACTAATAAATAAAGGGGCTATACCGATTAATATACAAGTTGCCATAAATGCCATAATATAAACGGCGACAGCTCTAAGTGCCGTAATAATTACTATACCAACCGCAATAAAAGTAATTATAAAATATATAATACCGCTAAGCCCAAGAGAAAGAAGTGAAAGTAATTGAGCTATAAAGGTTTGACTAAAAAATATTTTACTCATTACTGCATCTAAAAACATGAAAGGATTAGAAATAGTATTAGTAGAAGTAAACAAACTATATCCACTCATATTAGCAATAATTGCGTCTGAAAAATTAGTAATTGCATCAAAAAGATAATTATTGAAAAATTCAAAGGTATTACCGTTCATAAGTCCGCTAACTACCCCAATTTTTGCTATTCTAATTACTAGCTCTTTTTGATTTATCTTAGCGAAACCAAGCAAAAACATTGCTCCATAAGTCATCACATATAAAATTAAAATCGCTTTAATATAGGTAAAAAAGTTAGTACAGGATGCATTATCAGTGGCTTTATAACATACCATATTTTTAAAAATAGAAGTAGCTGCTCCTTGCACTTTAGTTTTAAATAACTGAAGTAACGGATTCATTACTTTAAGAGTAAAACTTCCTACTTTTAAGAATGTTGAGAAATGTACTTTATAGCTACCTTCACTATCTTTATAGTCCCTTAAATTATTACTAGGATCATTTAGAATTTTCATCCATATATAACCAGACTCATTTGCATTAAAGTTATATTTACCGTCACTATCAACGCTAATTCCTTGAGGTGAATAGGTTTTACCGCTAGTATTCGGATTTTCCGAAGGCTTTACTATTATGTATTGCACTCGTCCACGATCATCAAAAGTATCGTTAAAACTATTACCATTCTCTCTATAGCATTTAGTCTGTTTAATATTTAAAACGTATCCTCCCGTATTCTTACTAGCATCTTGTGAAACGGGATGCCAAAGCCTATATTGTAAATAGCTTTTTTCAATATTACTGTTAAAAGGCCTATTATATATAACTTTATATAAATATTTACCGTCTTTATCTTTATAGTCAGGCGGTTGCTCTGTCTCCGCAACAAACTCAGCAAATTCTAGCTTAGAAGGCAGAGCTTGACTTACAGAACCCGCATCATTCATTTGATATATTAATCCAGTTGGTCCTTTGCCTCCTTTACCGTCCGCCGTATACCAAAATCTTCGATTCTTTTGAAAATCTCCATCCTTACATATTCCTGAAGTACAATTTACACCTCCAATATAATCTTTATCCTTAGGACTACGATTCTCGACACTATCAGGACATTTACCGTTTGGAAGAATATTGGCGTTATTAGAACATTGCAGTCCCGCATAATCAATAAATAAATTACTGGGGTTATTTGACCAGCTAAAGGTAAAACTACCGTCATCTTTATAAGCCTCCGGCATGTAGCCCTCATGATTTATCCAAGCAGGTAAGGAGTCACATGTAAAACCAAGGCAACAATGAGAAGTGGCATTAGCAGCATCACATACCCACTGTGCAACATCTTCTTGATGAATACATCCAAAAACACAATGACATTTTTCCCGATGCTTATTACCTTGCCAATAATTTTGCTTCAGTTCGCAAGCATTAACATATTTACCGGAATAAATAGAATATTTTCCACAAATCGACTCATAAGAAGTTTTGCCTTGGGAACAATCTTTCGTAACCTTATCATCTTTAAAAGCATCCGCAACTGTCGCATCCGTATTGGCAAAATTAGGAGATACGGAAACTAAAACTCTATCATTAGCGTATAATTCGGCAATATTACGCCATTCATTATTTTTTGCATCCATTATTAGAGAGAGAGGCGGATTATTTGCATCGGTAATACGAGGAATCGGAATCATGTTACCTTTATCGTCTAAATTAGATTTACCAGGCCTTGTACTTTCAGTAAATTGTATATTATCTTTTGGTACATAAGCTAAACATAAACTAACCTGACCGACCACTTGTAAATTCACCGGTTGGCTTTTTTCTACCAGTACCTGAGTATTTAACCATTCACCGTAATGATTGGGATCAGGAATAAGCTGAGTCGTACCGTCGGACAATATCTTAGAAGTATTTACATAATTAGCATTAGCATTAAGAGTTATAGTACCAGTTATTGAATCTGAACCTCCTTTACCGTCCAGAGCATATCTCATGTAGCAGCCGTCACCGACTTTTACTGCTCCTATCATACCAAGTGCTGCAAAAATAAAGCAAACTAACGTTGCTACTATAGCGAGTACTCCTAAAACTTTTAATAAGTTACTCTGCATATTCTATTATTTACCTCCACCCGAACCACTTGCTAAATCAGCTAATCCTCCACCTGCACCGCTTTCTGAATCACCGCCTTGCTGTTCTCCCTCTTTACGCTTACCTCCAACATCAGGCTTATCTCCTACCGACGGCTTACCTGGTGAAGTCATTGACGCATCCTTAAGGAAAGCTGCTCCTTTCTTTACTAAATCAACGATTTTAGTTGGACTTGCCGTTACTGCATCCATATTAGGACCATTAGTTAAATCAGAAGCAAATCGCCCTATCGATCTAGAGAAATAATAAAAAATAACCGAAAATACTAATACGCACAAAAGTTCCGCTAAAATAGATACAACATCTCTAACAATTGATTTTATTGGGAAAAATATCAATAAATGCTCTTCCCAACCTTCACCTGCATAATATTGTAACATTTTATATCCAAAACTTTCCTGACATTTATCTGCTCCGCTGTTAGGGAGCCTTAACTCAAAAGTGCTAAATCTAATATCCCCTTTTTCATAATCATATCTAAGGAATTCACAATTTTTAAATATTGCGGAATCATACATAGTTATTAATAAAGCTATAAAACCTGCTACTACTGCCGGCTGCAATGCACATGAAATACATACTTTTAACCACCCGTCAAAATAAGCTTTTGTACGAGTAAATAGAGCCATAGGAATGAATATAGGAGAAATATATGTCATAACGTAAATAGTAATCATGCAAACTAAATAATGCGTAATAAAATATAAAATTATAGATAAAAATATTACAGAAAATACTAAACCTGCCGCAAGTATAATAACGTTTCCGGACATAAAGAATCCAAACATAACAGTAAAAAATCTAAGTGCTCCTGCTTTACTTAAATCTTTCGGTCTATCTTTTTTGCCGTCAGGATCAAAATTAGGTATAGGTGTATTATTACCGCCGGGACCATTACCGACTGCATTCCCTAAAACTCCATTCTTATCTATATTATAAAGTAAATCCAAGCCAAGATAATAACCTATACGGCAATCAATCGCGTCCCATAAACCGTAAAATTTATAACCATCCTTATACTTTGAATTATCAAATTGACACAATCCTCTAGGACCTGCTGCATTAAAGATCATCTGTGCAAAGTCCGGTGCTGCTCCCGTCAAAAGAGGTAATCCATATTTTAACATACCGTTTTCTTTTGTCGGCTGACCACCGCTAAAATCTAAAGGTTCAAGACCAATAGAAAAATAGGTAACAAATAAGAACTTTATTACAAAAAGAGCTATTTTTTCAGTACTTGCATATTCTTTATTTAGAGCCATATTAAAGGCAAAAAACATAGTATAAAGAATTAATGCCGCACCTATAATTCTCTTTAAATAACCTTGAAACGTAGAAAAAGCAGCAAGATGAGTTATTCTAGAATTTTGATCTTGAGAACTACAACCATTTCCGGCAAAAAATATTTTATTAAGCGTTTCGCTCAAACACTGAACTGCAAGACCGGAAAAATTAATTAAAGATTGGCTATAATTTGCTCCCGTATAGCAACTTTTTCCTATATTACAATTTTCATCATTAGGCGGAGTAGTAGGCGGCGGAGTAGCACTTAAAGATTTACATGCTACCGGCATCGGTCCTCTTGACGTCGGCATAACTAAACATAGATCATTATCCCATTTTTTAACCGTTAAAACGATATTCTTTAATATAGGATTTGCTCCAAGATCAGGATTATTATCAGTACTTAAATCACTAATCTTCTTAGAGTCACCTTCATTTAAATTATATATGGTGCAAGGGCTACTACTACCTTCTACATTTTTAAAACAAAACGTTATACTAGACGCAACTGAATTACAATTGCCTCTCGGATCTTTCATATCAATACTACGAATTATATAGCCATATGCCGTGTCCTTTTCTAAATACCCATCTGAAGTAGTCGGTAAACTAGAACATGATTCTCCAAAGCCGGCAAAGCTCGCTAAGTTTACAGACACTATATAAACTATAATAAATATCTTTAAGGTTTTAAGAGTTTTCATTAGAACTATTATCTTTTTTTTCTGTTACTACGCCGCTTTTTACTAATTCATCCCATGCCTTTTCAGCATTTACACGTCGTTCTGATATTTCTCCTACTTCTTGTTCTCTTACTCTTCCTCCTCCGCTTGCTACTAGTTCATTCCATGCTGTTTCTACTTTTACACGCTTATCTCGAATCTCTGCATTTTCCCGTATCTGTTTTACTCCTGTCGGATTTTCATGTTCCTTTAAGTTAAAACTATAATCAATTACTCCTGACCCTCTACTTGTACTGTCAACTTTTTCTTGGGGTGACGTAGTAGTATTATCTTCTTGTTTGTCATTTTCTATATTTTTATTTTCTTCTACCTTTGCTTTTTCTGACTTATTAAGTGCATCAGCTAATTTATCAAATTTATTAGTTACACTATTATCTCTTTCTCTTATCTCAGTTACTACACCGCTATCGACTAACGCATTCCATTTCTTTTCTGCATTCGCACGTCGCTCCGATGTTTCTTCACCTTGCTGATCTCTTATTTTTCCTCCACTGCTTGCTACTAATTCGTTCCACGCTTTCTCTACTTCTATACGTTTATCTCGAATCTCTGCATTTTCTCGTATTTGCTTTACTCCTACCGGATTTTCATGTTCCTTTAAGTTAAAACTATAATCAATTACTCCTGTACCTTTACTTGTGCTATCAACTTTTTTTTGTGGAGCTGCATTATCAACTTTTTCCTGTGGAGGCGGAGTATTATCAATCTCTTTTTTACTTTCTTGATTATTATCTTTTATGATTTTTCCAATACTTTCAGTTTCAATATTACTTTGTGGTGCAGGTATAAAAATAGAAGTTCTAATACTAGCATACGGTGGTGAAACAGCTTCTGGAGGAGCAGAAAGAGGAGTAACAACATCTGATCTTACTTCACTGGTTACTGTTTTTGGGCTAGAAGTGGCTACAAAAGACGAAGCTGTCGGTGTTGTTACTGCAGGTACCGACGTACCTCCACTTGCAGCAATATTATCATTTGGCCATCCGCCTCCGCTCGTAGCAATATTATCACTTACTCCTCCACCTTGACCAGCTTTTAAATCACCAACTCCTCCTCTACTTGCTATCTGATCGCCCCCCTTAGTTGCTGCACCCGCAGCAGCAAGAGCTGCCATACCTACCTTAAATATTGCTTGCGGTTTTATAGCAACATTATTAAGAGCTACTCCTTCCGTCATATCTGCAGCAAATTCAGCTAGCTGACTACTAAAATTATACATCAAATACAATGTAAAACATGCCGTAACTAACGCAAGCAAAATATTTTTAATTTTCTCAAAAAGCACTTTTGGAGACATGAAAAACATTCCGGGTCCCAAAACTACTCCCGATAAAAACTGGAATTTAGCAAGAAATTTATCGGTAGGGGTATCTCCTGGTTTACTATCAACTATTTCACTTACACTATCTTTTGCAAAATTAAATGCCGTGGTAATAGGGTTATTTAACATATAACCTAAACTATTTTGACAGCTTTCTACTGAATCTTTATCAGGATATTGTGACGTATCATCCCAATCATTATTAATATAAAATATTAAAACATCCCTCTTAGAAGTAAGACCACCTTGAATTTTGTCTTCTATACTATTGTGAATTAACTTGCTCTTATATTGACATTTACCGTAGAAACCATAATCATATACCGCAAACATCGTAATCATAAAAGTAACTACCACCATAGGCTGTAGCAAGAACGAAATCATCAGCTTAACCCAACTGTCAAAATAATTTCGTGTATAGGTGAATAAAAACATAGGCACGAAAAGAGGAGCTAGAATACCAAGTATTACTATCGATATCATGCACATAATCGTTGCATTAACCATAAAGGCAGCAACCGAAATCACAAGTAACGGATAAGCAAGCGCGAGTGATACCAACATCATATTACCGGATATTATCGCCGGAATTAGCAAATAAATATATGGTGGAGCACTAAAACTAAAGAAATCAAAATTTAAAAAATCATGGCTTCGATAAGCATTTTCGACAAGTAACGTAGATAATATATCAAGTCCTAAATAATGAGCTACCCTACAATCTAACGCATCCCATAATGCAATATAAGAAACGGTACTGTCATAAGAAAGGTTGTGAAATTTACATAAACCGGATGGAGCAGCATTCATAACCCAACTTGCTAAACCGTTTATACCATTAAGTAAGAAAGGAAACGCCCACTGAAGCATACCGTCTAGCCGATCATACGGAGAGCCATTACCAGGGGTTATATTAATTCCTATTGAAAAATAAGTTACGAATATCATTTTCAATATAAAATTGATATACTCACTTTTTGGCGGCACTTCACCTGCAAGTAATAGTTTAAAGCCAAAAAACATAACATATAAAGTTAGAAAAGCCGTAACTATTTTATACATTCCTACTTGGAATTGAAATAATGCACTATCTTGCCTTGAAGCAAAATTAACCACTTGATCTACATTATCAAAACTACAAACATCTTTACTAATTAGTAATCTAGCAATCATTTGCCTCATACATTCTATAAGAGGAGAAGTCATGACTACTGCAGTTTTTGAAGCATTATAAGCTTTTTGATAACATCCGCCGCCTGCTGCACTACAAGACACTAAAGCTAAAGGATCGGCAGGCGTTTCCTTAGAATCTTCAATAAAATCCTTATCTGCTACATCCATAAAACTATTATACATGGATTTCGGAAACGGCTCTTTCATATATTTACAGCCGACAGGGACGTCTCCTGTAAATCCTTTTGTCGATACGCATATTCTATCTTTATCTTGAATAACTTTCCAATATATTACCGGGAAGCCTACATCAAATGCAAAACCGTCATCACCAAGCTTACCGCTATATGGAACATGATATTCCTTTTTTTTATTTTCCCACGCTTGCTTTATATCATCCCAAGGGTCACTCCCTGTTAAGACGGCTTTAGCAATAGCAAGTGCCGATTCAGCAACAGATTTTGCCCGAGATACAATTAATTTAGCATTACTACATAAAGCAAAATGTAATTCTGGATTTTTAGGATCAATTCTGTTTTCACGAGTACATTGCCCTCCGGGGAAATTTCCAAAATTACTATCGTTAAATAAATCACTGTCGTTTATTTTAAGCTTTAAAAACGTATTCATGTATAAAACGGGAGAGACAAGATTCATGGCCGCAAAAGTAAAGAACGGCGCAACAATACATGTATGAGAAAATTCAGTACGCAGCAAATCGCCTACGCCTTGGGTTTCGCAAGTTAAGCCACTCAAAATATCTACAATGCTATCAAGAGTATTATCGGCATGGATTTTAGTCACTAGCCCTAAATTTAGGGCGAAGCTTAATACTAATGTTATAAGTATACTACGAGGAAATAATTTCATGACTAGTTACTTGCCTCGTATGAGATAGTTTTTAACGTCATTGCGAGGAAAAATTGAAAATTTTGACGAAGCAATCCTGTAAAAAATTCTAATTTACAGAATTTTTTTATTACTTTTTCTGGATTGCCACGCAGTCTACGACTGCTCGCAATGACGACTCGGTATCCATTAAATCTATAATGTTTTAACTGCTTCATAAAATATAGGTAACCACTTATCCGGATCATTGCCGTATTTCTCTCTAATTTGATCGAGCAATATTACAGTCTCAACTCTGCCTGATAAAACACTAATTATATTATTCATACCTTCTAAGTTAACTTTAGCAACTACGGCATCTATTCCTTGTTTTATTAAAAAATAACGTGTAGTAGGGTCGGTAGTTTTAATTAAAATATATTCTCGCTGACTTAACATAAATGCACTACGATAAATATCCGTAGCTTTCAAATTAGGTAAAAAAATCTGCGTAGCTGTTTGTTGAATCAACGTATCACTAATTCTACTTTTTGCGGCATCTTCAACACTCTGCGTAGCAAATATAACAAAAGTATTTAATTTTCTCAACACTTTTAACCAATCTTTGATCTTAGGTGCAAATACCGGATTATCGATTAAAGCCCATGCTTCATCAAGTACTATCATAGTTTTCTGTCCATCTAAAGAGATATTAATGCGATGGAAATATATAATAATACCGGTGCAAGGCACAGGATCTTTAAGTAATTCAGTCATATCAAAACCAAATACCCTTGCTTTTTGTAAATCAATATCATCTACTTCATTGTCAAATATCTTAGCATGTGAACCTTTACCAACCCACATTGCAATCCTACTTGCCAAACTATTTGGTGTATCAATACCAAGAAATGCTATAACATTACTAAGCCTTCTGTCTTTTTTCTCTAATCTAAAATTACCACTTACTGCTTGAGATAAGATTTTATTATCTTGTGCAGTTAAACTTTCACCGTTAGAAGTTACAAGTACACGAAGCCACTCTAAAATAAATGTTCTATTCTCACTAGAATCTTCAAGCTGCAAGGGATTAAAATTACATTTTAATCCCGGATCAATTACCGTATAAACTCCGTTTAAAGCACGTATAAATATTTCGGCTCCTCGATCTTTATCAAAAAAGAACATACGAGGTTTGAATTTTTGTGCTTCTGCACATAAAAAATTCATAAGAACTGTTTTACCGGCACCAGTTGGACCGATAATTAGAGTATGTCCAACATCCCTTACATGGAAATTAAAATAAAACGGCGTACCTGAAGTAGTATCAAGTACCGTGACATATTCTCCCCAATGGTTATCTCTAATTTTACCGAGCGGATAATTATGTTGTGAGGCAAAGCTAGCCATATTAAGAGTATTTATAGTGGCTTTACGTACTATATAATCCATATTTCCCGGCAACTGTCCCCAATAGCTAGGTTCCATGTTAACTTTTTCTCTAACCGGCTGAATTCCTGAATTAGAAAGCTCCACTGCTGCCATTGATAATATATCTTCCAAAGCTTTAATATTATTTGCAGAACATAAAAGCGATAAATGATGCTCACCGAAACCGATATCACCGCTAGTGGCCATATCAAGGGCCGTATTAATTTCAGCAATTTGCGAAGTAGCTTTATCACCAGATTGTATCATTCTATTTTGCTGTAATTGCATTTTACCGATCGCTATGGTTCTATTAGCAAAGACAAAGCTTTGAGTCATGACAAATTCAAAAGGCATTTGCAAAAATCCATCAAACATTCCTGCCGAAGTATTAGGCCCGTATTCAAGTATACTGATCATTCCGGCATATTTTTTGCCAAACGGACTTCTTGCTTCAATAGTACGAGAATCAAAAAATAAACGATGAGTCGGTAAATATTCGTCAATAGTACCACGCGGTAATGCTATAGGACCTGGTGAATCGCCGCAATTGATTAAAGATGAAAGGAATTCTAAAATTTCACAATAACTACCTGACTGCGTTTGACGAACTCCAAGTAATCTTGCTCCGTAACTTCTGAATGTATTAACCACTCTAGTTGACATTTCTTGAAGATTTTCTTTCATCTCTTTCATGTCATTTTCCCAAGCGGTTTTATTAGATTTTTGTCTAAGCTTCTTTAGAAAATACTCAACTATAGCAGCACCGCCGGTATCAGGCTTATATAAAATACTCACATATAATTCGTTAAAAAATGACCTAGCACCCGCATGTTTCTTACGCCATTCTACACCTAAATAAGTAATGAAATCATTAGGGACTTTTACAGTAGGATCATACGTAAATTCCGTATCGTCAAATATTACTGCTTTACGTCTTCTAATAGTATGGAAATACATAACGATATTTCCCGAAGCCATATTTTTAAGTAAGGCATTTCTGACATTCTTTTTAATGTCTAGATCTTCATCATCAGCAGTTTCAAAAGAAAATCCGTTTATTTTAATAACTTGTAATAAAGAATTATCTTTTGTTAAAATAGTATTACTATCCCAATGACATTTATAAGGAATAAAATGCGAAGTTGGTCTTTCTTGTTTAGACCTTAATTCTTTAGCTGCTCTAGTTCTAAATAACTTCATTACCTCACCTGATTTAACGATTTTGATTTATTTTGTCATTGCGAAAAGAGGCGAAGCCTCGAGACGCGGCAATCTCAGAAATTTTATACTGTCAGCCTACCGCTGCTCTCAAGGCATTGTTGCGTAGACCGGTAAATGCTCTTTATTTCATTCCCGCGAAAGCGGAAATCCAGCATAAATCGAGATAAATCGAACTTTTAATTTCAAAAATTTGCTGTATTTATACCTTTTTTCTGGATCCCTACCTACGCGAAGGATAACATCGAGTAGGTTTAGCATCCACGAGGGAATGACATAAAACTCAAATATTATACGAATTTGCTCCGTAGTAAAATTTATTAGGACATTGGCTAGTTCTTGACATTTTATTTAAATATAGCTCTATGAATCTTGGTTCTTTAAAACATATAATATAAGCTACCAAATGCAAAGCAGCTGCAATGAATAAAATCATAATGCCGTTATTCCAAATAAATACTATCATCGTCATTATCATATTTAATGCAGCAAACTTAATACTTACTCCAAATATCATCGGCGGTCTAGTTAACCCTACAAATAAAAGATCGGATGCTAATGCTCCTGACATAAAAAACCTCTATTAATTTATGTTAATATCAAACATAGTTGACAATATTGAATTCGGTACTTCACTATTCACAAAATGTACGTAACCGTTATTATTTTCAAGCGCATCAACCGCTCTCTTAATTAATTCTTCTTCGATGAAATTATTACTATCATCTAACATTGATTTCAATAAGTTAATATCTTGTATTTTTATATTATACGGAAATATCTCGGATACCTGTAATATCTCATATGGCAATATTAAATGTTCCGCACTTAATACAAAAGCAATTGTTGCTACCGTTAAGTTAACATTTAATAAATGCGTTTTTTCCTGATTGTCACTCGCAAATGGTGCTATCACTGGTATAATATTATTCTCTTCAAAATTTAATAAAATTTCTGGATTAATCATAATAGACTCGCTAAAAAAAACCAATATTTATAACATCCTGATTTACAATTTTTCGGTGAGATAATTTTGACTTTTTTGCTTGCAGTAAATTAGTATCCTTACCTGAGATACCAACTGCATAACAACCTATACTACTTAACTTTGTTACTATAAGCTTGTTAACGTAACTGGATAAAATTTCCATAATAATAGGATTATTTAGAGAACTATAGTCGCTTATTTTACTAATTTTTTGACTAAAATTTTCATCTATTTGTGATATTAAAAACGAACTTCGTAAATCAATATGATCATGTACTATATATATTTTAGCACCGCATATCTCAAGCAATCTAATAGATTTAATAAAAGCCGTAAATAATTTATCGTCAATAATAATAGCAGCAGGTAATTTTAGAACTATTGCCTGATGCTGCAACTCACTACTACACTTTATTATATTCTTAATTATAGCAATGTTATCTAATGAAGAAATACTATCTACCTCTTTTTTAAGGTTTGGTGCATTTTGCCAAACTAGCTTTAAGTGCTCTTGCACCTTCTTTACTCCTACTACTGACATACATAACATTACATGAGTAGTTTAAAGTTGCAAGAAAATTCTGTACTTCATTGTTAAGGTTTTTACAATCCATAACTTTATCGGATTTTGTGAAAATAATTTGAAATTCTCTTTTATTTGCAAGTAATAGCTCAGCTACTTTCTTATCGTTTTCTTTTATACCCCTTCTTGAGTCAATCAATAAGTTCACTAACCTTAAATTATGACTATTTCGTAAATAATAACTAATTAATACTTCCCACTGTTCTTTGACTGATATAGGAACATTAGCAAAACCATAACCGGGCAGGTCAACTATAATAAGTTTATCTGCAAGGTTAAAAAAATTGATTTGCCTAGTACGTCCCGGAGTATTAGAAACTTTAGCAAGATTTTTATTATTACATATCGTATTTATTAGGCTTGATTTGCCGACATTTGACTTACCGACAAAAGCAATTTCCGGTAATGAAAAATTGGGGATTTGATTTATATTCATAGCACCGGCTACAAATTTAACTTGATGACGAAAAAGCTTACTGCCATCAGTTGATTTTTTATTATTTACCGCTTTTTCATTATTAATCATAGTTTTTTAGATTTGATAAATTTGCAGGTGTTGTATAATCATTGTAAGAAAAATTAGACGTTATTATATGGATAGGTTTTGTCGTCATTGCAAGAAGGCATTGTCGCGTGGATCAATTTTACCTCTGGATCAAACTACGGGGTGACAACTGATCCACACAGCAATGCCTTCGCAAAGACAGGGAAACCAAACCATGCAACAACACTGAGTTAGGAATGGCATCAATAACGCTATAAGTGAGCTAGAATGACATTTAAAAATATGGTAGCGGGGGCTGGATTTGAACCAACGACCTTCAGGTTATGAGCCTGACGAGCTACCGAGCTGCTCCACCCCGCAATAATTGAGAACTTACAACTTATCTGTGTTATATTGTGATTTAGTCTAATACTATGCGAATATTGTTAGTGTCATTCTTGCATAGATAACGAATAATCATAGATTGCACGGCAATCTAAAAAAATAATAAAATTCCATAAACCAGAATTTTTACTGGATTACGGACATACAACTGCTATGCAATTTCCTCGCATGACGACTTGTTATCCACAAACAAAGCCTAACTAGCTTCTTTCTTACCACCGAAAGAAAGACCTGAGAATCTTTTATTAAAATCACTAACACTTTTGTTGGATTGATTTACTACATTTCCGGAATCTTTATTCCATGCAGGATGTTTTCTAAAATCAACATCCATTAAAATTTCACCTGTAGGATGAGTAGACATTGTTTCAAAAACATCGCTTCCTACTTTAATCAAAAACTTTTTATATTCTGGATGTATACCGCTTTTCATAATGATTTTGCCGTTTTAGTCTGAATTATTTTTTTCTTAATAGCTCTAGCGTTACTTGATAAAACATTATCATCGGCTTGTAAAATATATGCATCAAAACCACCGGCTTTTTCCACTGAACTAATACATCTCGCATTAACCGATAATCTATATTCTCCGGCTGTTATATCACTTGTAAACTTAACTGACCTTAAATTAGGCTCAAAACGTCTTCTAGTTTTACGTTGAGAATGTGATACATTGTTGCCGTATAAAACACCCACACCTGTGAGTTCGCACTTACGTGACATAAGCTAAATACCTTAAAACTCATAAATATACAATAAATGAAAAGTATAAAGTAATACTCCCCTAGTGTCAAGAACTAATTACGTTCCGTTTAGTGAAGAAATAAAGATAGGTACGATGTATTTATATGTGAAATAGGCACAAGCCAAGCCTAACATAGTACCGATAACGATTATACGAAATTTTGCAGGACTAAAAATTAAAATAACTACTCCAAAAATAATTACTATTTTTATTATATCATCTGTCGTATAAGAGCTAGAGTTTATAGCATAAACATTTAGGTTTATACCTAGAAATATTATTATACATAATAAGTGCTTAAACATTTTATACCTCTATAGGACCGGTAGTTAATCCATTTATAAATTGTTTTAAATAAGGATTATCACTATTACGCATTTCATCTTTACTACCGTACCATTTAATTTTTCCTTGATAAATCATAGCTACTTCTTTAGCTATTTTTTCGGCACTAATCATATCATGAGTTATAGTAATCGTAGTTGCCCCTAACTCTTCTTGGATTTTTATAATTAATTCGTTTATAACATTTGCCATTATAGGATCAAGCCCTGTGGTCGGTTCATCAAGAAATAAAATCGACGGTGTACTACAAATAGCCCTAGCAAGGGCTACTCTTTTTTGCATTCCTCCCGATAATTCGGAAGGGTAAAGATCAAGTATTCTAGGGGACAAACCGACGGAATTAAGCTTTGCACCGGCAAGGTCGTTTTTGTCTTTCTTAGATAATTTTTTAGTCTCGAAAGTAACATTATCACGTATATTCAAGGAGTCAAATAATGCTCCGCCTTGAAATAAAAAGCCTATACCGTCCATAATCTCAAATTTTTGTTTACTTGAGATATCTTGGATTTCTACATTATCAATAAAAATTTTACCTTTATCAGGTTTAATCAGTCCTACTATATTTTTAATTAAAACCGATTTGCCACTACCGGAACCGCCTAAAATAACTAATGAACTGCCCTTTTTTACATCCAAATCTATTCCGTCTAACACCTTATGATTAGCAAATGATTTATATAATGACCGAATTTTAATTTTAAATTCTTTCACACTCATGCATACTCCAAATAAAAAAACTGTAGACGAAATTTAATTTGGAAAAGAGCAAGGCTGCGTACGACTCACTTTTACCTCTATCATCCCGCAACTTGATCGCAGGATCCAGTTAAAAACACTAATATTAGTGTTTTTAGTTGTTTTCTGGGTACCGTGGTCAAGCCACGGCATGACACCAAGCGAGTTTTTCTAACCACGCAACAAAACCCATTTTTCAAATTAAACGAGTCTATACTTTAAAAAATAATTCGGTTATTAAATAATTGCTTATTAAGATAATGATAGAAGAATTTACTACTGCCAAGGTAGTGGCTCTTCCAACCCCCTTAGCACCTTTACCTGAATAATAACCGCTATAGCAACTTATTATAGAAATAATAAACCCAAAAACTCCCGCTTTAACAAGACCGGAAATGACGTCAATCGGTTCTAAATACTGAAAAGTGCTAGTTAAATAAGCCGTACTATTAAAATCAAGTTTATATACCCCTACTAAATAACCGCCCATAATACCAATTATATCACCGATTAAAACAAGACAAGGCATTGTAATAATAGTTGCTATTACTCTTGGAAAAACTAAATATTTAATAGGATCGGTAGATAAAGTATATAAAGCATCTACCTGTTCCGTTACTCTCATTGTCGCTATTTCAGCGGCGATTGATGCTCCAACTCTTCCCGATACCATTAGTCCGGCTAAGACAGGTCCAAGCTCTCTAGTCAGCGACAATACTACTACCGTTGCAATAGAGCTTTCAGCTGAGAAACGGGAAAAACCAGTATAGCTCTGTAATGCAAGTACCGCACCTGAGAAGAAAGTCGTCATCGCAACAACCGGAAGCGAGTGAAACCCGATAAATACTAATTGTCTGATGATTAAACTCAAATATAAAGGCGGTCTTATTATACTGCTAACGGCAGCAAAGCTAAACAGAGAAAAGCTGCCTACACTTTGTGCAAACTTTATAGTACGTTTACCAACCGAATTAGCTATATTTAATAACATTTGTGTATATTCTTTATAATTTAAGTACTCTATGTCATTCCTGCAAAAGCAGGAATCCAGTTAAAGCGTATAAACACAAGTTTTTATACGCTTATTTTGTTAAACACGCATTTTTCATACCAATATTTAAGATATTTTATTATATTCCTGCTTTCGCAGGAATGACACCCTGAATGTTCATACACTAGAATGACATCACACATAGGAATCTACTCAATATAAATTCTCTTATACCTACTACCGAGACTAGTCAATACCTCATACCCTATAGTACCTATAATACTTGCTATTTTATCGGGCGTGCAATAATTTCCGATAATTTCCACTTCCTGCCCTAGAAAAATATCAAGCGGTGGTAGATCGGTAACATCGATATTTATCAAATCCATCGATATTCGCCCTACTATAGGAACGCTGCGACCATTAATAAATACTTCGCCTTGATTGCTAAAATTACGACTAAACCCATCGGCATAACCAAGCGGTAACGTTGCAATAACACTATCACGTTTAGTTGTAAAAGTCATATTATAACCGATATGACTATCTAGTGTCAAATTTTGTAAATGAATTATAGGAGCTTTTAAGGTTACGGGATTTTTCATTACAGGATTAAGCCCATATAAAGCAGCCCCTGGTCTTGCTAAATCAAAATGATAATCCTGCCCTAAAAATATGCCGCCGGAATTAGCAAGGCTTGCTTTGACGTTTGGGAAATATTGTAAATAAGCTTTAAATATGTTTAATTGCTCTAGATTATAAGGATTATCTATTTCCTCAGAGATAGCTAGATGGCTTATAATATATTGTAAATCTAGCCCTTTTAATAAATCACGATCATTAATGATCTGCTCTATCTCATCAGAGCTTAAGCCAAGACGATTAATCCCCGTATTGAAATGTAGATAACAAGGCAATAATCTGTGTTTCAAATTACTAAATTTTTGCCAAATTTCTATTTGTTTTAAGTTATTTAGAACAGGGGTTAAATTATATTCTATAAGCTCTAAAGCATCATATTCAAAAACGCCGTTAAGAACTAAAATATTAACATCTAACCCTAAAGCTTTGCGTAAATTCACTCCCTCCTCGCTTGTGGCTACAAAAAAATGCCTACAATTTTCTTCTATTAAAGCTTTAGAAATTTGCACTGCTCCAAGACCGTAACCGTTAGCTTTAACAGCAGCACCGACTAATGAGGTTTTGCAAATACCTTGTAATAAAAGATAATTATTTTTTATTGCAGATATATTTATCTCTAGAGTACACAAGCTCATAGTATATTTCTTAACTCTTTTACGATAATTGGCATTACCGGTATTATATGAAATTTTGGAGGTAAGTCACCTACTTCTATAGTATCGGTAACAAAAATATTATCTATTATCGAATTTTCAATTTTATCTTTAGAACCAGCAGCAAGCACAGCATGAGTTAAAAGCACTAACCGATAAAGCCGCATGTTCTTTTAAAAATCTTGCTGCTTTTATGGTTGTTTCACCGCTATCTATAATATTATCAAGTAATATGCAATTTGCACCCTCTACATTACCTGTTATTAATATCATCTCACAATTATTATTTATATCCTTTTTTTATTTATATAAGCTGAATCTATATTTAATAAATTAATAATTTTTTGAACATGATTGATACTTCCTTTATCAGGTGCAACTATAACGAAATTGCTATAAGTTCTTAAAAACGGGCTATATAAATTTATAGGTTCAAGATTAGAAACAGGAATATTAAAAATTTCTCTATTTTATCGGAATGTAAATTAATAGTAATTACATGGTTTACTTCGAGCTTCTCTAAAAAATCCGCTATTAACTTAGCAGGAATTATATTTTGAGAATTTATACTATCTTGCCTTGCATAACCGAAATAAGTCATTACTAAAATTATTCGACTTGCTCCAGCTTTTTTTTTGCTACATCTACTAGCAAGAACAGCTCAATTAAGCGATCATTAACAGGCTTTGATGTGGATTGTATTATGATTACATCTTCATTATGAAACAATTCTTGAATTTCTACTTTTATTTCGGAATCATTGAAATAGGTAATTCTCGGCTCAATCTATTTAATG
>NZ_AKVZ01000001.1 GCF_000273745.1 Rickettsia australis str. Phillips | reverse complement strand
GTTTATCATATAATACTTCATCAGACTCTATTTCAAAAAATTCTTTTATATCTGCAAACATAATTTACTCTTATTAAACTTCATTAACATTATAAAAATAAGTTTAGAAATACAATAGATATTTAATCGAGGATATAAAAACAGGATTTAAAGTTTAAGGAGTGGTGGTGGCCACGGTTGGAATTGAACCAACGACACAAGGATTTTCAGTCCTTTGCTCTACCGACTGAGCTACGTGGCCATGTATACTCGTTTTATTTGAAAAATTGGCTACGTCGTTCTACAAGTACTGCGGTACTCACGTATAAGCACGCTGCATTCCTAGTCTTGTGAACTCCTTGCTCTTTTCCAAATAACACTCCGTCTACTCTTCATTTATTCAGAGGATGCCTAAATAGTCATTGAGAGCGGACATTGTTGAGTGGAGTCGTTTTTCCGTCATTGCGAGAAGAATTACGCAGTAATTCGACGAAGCAACCCAGTTAAAAAATTCTGTAAATCAGAATTTTTTTAATCTTTTTCTGGATTGACGCGTCGCGCTTCGCTCCTCACAATGACTGAAAAGTCAAATACAACAATAAGCTTATAATAGATTAATCATCTTTTGTCTATTCTTAATTAGTAATATTAGACAAAAATACTAATTATGATATTATAAGCGTTTATTTTTATAACGGTTTTTTTATGATCAAAATCGGTAATATAGAACTTTCTTCAAATGTAATTCTTGCTCCAATGTCTGATATTACGGACTTAGAATTTAGAAAATTGGTAAAAAGATTTGGTGCAGGGCTTGTAGTCTCTGAGATGATAGCAAGTCGGGCAATGGTTGTGAAATCTAGGCAGTCAATGCAAAAATGTGCTATCATGCATGACGATCCGACAAGTGCATGCGTGCAGCTAGCCGGCTGTGAGCCGAATGTAATAGCTGAAGCTGCTAAAATGAACGAGGATATGGGAGCAAAAATTATCGATCTTAATTTCGGCTGTCCGGCGAAAAAAGTAGTAGGCGGTTATGCAGGTTCGGCTCTAATGAGGGATGAACAGCTGGCAGCTAAGATTTTTGAAGCTACCGTTAAAGCGGTGAAGATTCCAATAACGGTTAAAATGCGTATGGGGTGGGATGATAATACGAAAAACGCTCCGACTTTGGCTAAAATTGCTGAAAACTCAGGGATTCAAATGGTCACCGTTCACGGTAGAACGAGATGTCAGTTTTACTCCGGTAATGCCGATTGGGATTTTATACGATCAGTTAAAGAAGCAGTAAAAATTCCGGTTATTGCTAACGGTGACATCACTAATTTTGCTAAAGCAAAAGAAGCCCTGCAAAAATCCGGTGCAGACGGTATTATGGTCGGTAGAGGAGCATACGGCAAACCTTGGATTATTTCACAAATTGATCATTACCTTAAAACCGGTGAAGGAAAACCTGCTCCATCTATAGTAGAGCAGCTAGATATCGTAACCGAGCATTATGAGGCAATACTTGATTATTACGGCGAATCTGTGGGCGTACCTATTGCTCGTAAGCATATTGGTTGGTATAGTAGCGGTTTACCAAATTCAGCAGAGTTTAGAGGTGCCGTTAATTTGATGAACGACCCTGCAGAGGTAAAAGAGAAAATTGCAGAATTTTATACGAGCGTTATGTAGATGAATAAATGAAAAGAATTTTAAGTTTTATTTTTATAATATTGTTTTTTAATTTAAGTTATGCGGATGAAAAAGCAGCGATTATAACTGATTATAAACCAGTATTTTTGCCTGTAATTGCTGAGAATAAAAGAATAAAAATCGCTATTCGTTCTTATTTAAATAATGAAAAATTATATTTCGTTTTAGTAGATCCAAATTCTTTTAAAACTGAGCTAACCCTACAAGAGCTAGTAATTTTACCTACGAATAAAACAGAAAAAGCAAATCTTCTAAAAAAATTAAATAAAACGCCGTATATTAAAGCTTTAAATAAATATAACTCTGCACCTTATATGTTACAAAATTACGGTGCTACGAGTAGCATGTATAAAGTAAAAGGGCAGTTCTTGACGATTGATATGTGTCCTTCTTCCAAAAGCTTTGAAGAAGATTTTTTTAAAAAGCTTATAGAATTATCGAGCAAACTAAATAAACCTATTCCGATTGCTATATGTGTTTCAGGCTTATGGCTTAATAAGCATACAGAAGAGTTCTTATGGTTATTAAAGCAACAAGAAAACGGTTATTTACAAATAACATGGGTTAATCATTCATTTAGCCATCCTTACTTTAAAGATAAACCTCTTGAAGATAATTTTCTTCTTTCCAATAAAGATGATTTTGAAAATGAAGTATTAGAAGCAGGGGAAATATTAGTAAGTTATAATATTGCTCCGTCGCCTTTCTTTCGTTTCCCAGGATTAGTTTCTGATCAAACATTAATAGAAAAGCTAAAAGATTTAGGATTTATTCCGCTTGGCAGCAATGCATGGCTTGCTAAAGGCGAAAAAGTTCAAGACGGCTCTTTTATATTAGTACACGGTAATAGTAACGAAAAAGCCGGAATAGATTTAATTATGCCGATGTTACCGGAATTAAAGTTACTTCCTATTGAAAAGGGGTTTTTATTACATGACAATTGATTAGCTAGATATTAAAATTGGAGCATCAATGACTCAAGCAGTAAAATCACCAGTAATTATAAATAAATACGGCAAACTTCTTATATCACCTGAAGAATATGAGAAATTTAATCAGCTTGAAGATATGTATTGGAAAATGCAGGCAAAAAATGAAAGTAAAAGCGGTTTTTTATTAGAGAAAGAGAGTAAAGATTTTTTAAATAATATATTAGACTGTGTAAAGTAATAGACTATAACTTAACTTTTCTAGTAGGGCTTTTATCTCTTTGAATATCAAGTTTTGTACCAAATAACGGAGAAGCTTGTAAACAATCAATAAGGGAAGATTCTGACGAATTTGTTATAATGCTACACAAACGTTTGTTTTCGTCTAATACTTCTAGATTTACTTCGATTAAAGGCTGCGTGAGTAAATGCTTAATAATTTCAGACCATTCTATTAAAATTAAATTGCCGTTTAATGCCTCTTCAAATCCAAGTTCGTAAATTTCTTCAGGTGATTTAAGACGATACAGGTCATAGTGATAGATAGTAAAGTTAGATGCTTTATATGTTTGCAGTAAGTTAAAAGTCGGGCTTATAATGCTCGTATTTTCACCGCAAAAATGTTTAATAATTTCACGACAAAAAAATGTTTTACCTGCTCCAAGGTCACCGTTAAGTAAAACTATATCATTTGGCTTTAAGCTTTGTGCAAAGAGTTTTGCAAGTTTTTTTGTCTCTTCCTCATTATTTAGCGTATGCATTTTTTAACTTGATTAATCATTTGTAAATATTGGTTCTGAAAAGTGTTTGAATGAATATTCTGAATATTCCAGTTTTCGCTATTTAATATTATTATTTTAGCGTTTAATTTGTCGTATAATCGTGAATTTTGTTCGTTACTTAAAATAAGACATTTGTTATTAGACTCTTTAATTAAATCTTCTAACTTGCTTATATATCGTAGGCTTTTTTGACTTTCACTATATAATTTTGCAGTTTTAATATTAGTATTAAGAAAAAAATACTCGCTACTATCACTTAATAAAACTACTTCTTTTATCGTTGCAAATTCATTATTTTTAATTTCTTGTAGCTTGCTTAATTCTTTAAGTGCTGCTGAAAGGTTATTATTAATATCTTCTTGTAGCTCAGGAAAATTTTCACTAAATATGCGTGCAAATTCCTGTAGTAAAATTGCAGTATTATTAAGATCAAGCCAAATATGCCAATTATCTTTTATAGTGGTTAAAGATTTAATATTACTGATTTTAATAATATTTTTGCTATGATTATCAATTAATTTCTCGGCAAAACTGTCAAATTGTTCATTAATATAAATTGCTATATCGGCATTTTTAACTTTAGCAAGATCACTTGGCTTTATATTATGGTGATGAGGGCAATCATTGTTTACTGCTAAACTCTCGATATCAGCTTTATCCTTAACAAGCATCGAAACAATACTAGCAATTGGCGTAATACTTACAACTATCTTAGGTTTAGCGTAGCTAGTAAGGCTGAAGAATGTAAGGAATAGTAAAGTTAGAATCTTTCCGATGTCATACCGTGGCTTGACCACGGTATCCATTTTTTTGGATCCCGCGATCAAGTCGCGGGATGACATTAGAAGTATATTATAAATCTTAATCTTCATAACTTTTCCAACAACTCCAATTTACTAGGCTTGAAATCCTGCTCTATCCAAAAATTTTTTAGATATTCTAGTTTTGCTCCTATCTCTTTTTTTTCTATATTCATATTTAGTAAGTCATTACCGTTTACTTGGAATTTCGGACGTAATAATGCATCATATTTATGGATAAATTCTTTTACTTGTGAATGGTTTAATTTACCGATTATGCTAGCTGCTAATAAATATTCCTTATAGTTCTTCTTTTCAAACCAAATTTTTTTTATATCACATTCAGCGTCATTTAAAAAGTTGATTATCGATAATATTTGTATTACTTCCTGTCTTGCGAATTTCCAATCGAGAAGAAGCTTTGAATTTATGTTTTTTAAATTATATAGTAATAAAGCATAATTAGTTGCTAATTCTAATGCTTTAGATTGCTCAAAAAATTTTATTTCATAATTTTGGATAGAGAATATTAGTTCTAATATTCCTATTTCAAACATAGCTTTTAAAATTTGTGCTGCTCTTTTTGAAACGATAATTTTATCCATTTCACTTTTAATTCGCTCTCGTGATAAAGTTTTTAAGCCGTCTTTTAAAGCTTTACATGCTTTAAAGATGTCGTCATCAAGTTGATTCGCATAATAGCTAGAAAACCGAAAAAAGCGTAGGATTCGTAAGTAATCTTCTTTAATTCTATCTAGAGCTTCCCCTATAAATACAACATTTTCCTGCTGCAAATCCTTAAATCCTTCAAAATAATCATATATCTCATTCTTAAAGGGGCAATAGCTTAAAGCATTAATAGTAAAATCTCGTCTTGCAGCATCTTCGGCAAAATCGTCGGTGAATACTACTTTGGCATGTCTACCGTTGCATTCGATATCTTTTCTAAGAGTTGTAATCTCAAATTTCTCCTTATTTAAAATAGCCGTAATCGTACCAAATTTTAAACCGGTCTGGATAGTTTTGATATTAGCTTTCAATAAAATATTTGTTACTTCATCCGGTATTAAATTAGTAGCTATATCGATATCATAACTGCTTTTTTCAAGTAACGCATCTCGTACGCAGCCGCCAATAAGTCTTGCTTGTCCTTTTTTATTTAAAAGGCTCAAGATTTTTTTATATCCTTTTGAAGGGATTTTTAAAGTTGTATGTATAACTTGCATTATTTGATTTTACCTATAGTATCGGGTAGTTTTTAAAAAGACCCTAGGGTCATCCACTCATTCCTTTATGTCATTCCCGCGTAGGCGGGAATCTAGTATTTTAAAGCTTTTAAAAAGCTCGATTTATCTCGCTTTAGCCTAGGGATCCCTGCCTACGCGGGGATGACCTCGAGTAGATTTTACCGTACATTCCTTTTTATTGCAAAAGATAAGTATAACAGGGCTTTTTTTTAAAAATCGTGATTAATCGTTATTAAGCTCCCGTGGCATTTAGCTTTGTAATTGAGATTGATATGAATTTTGGCTTTTTCACAATGATGATTATTATTAATGACAATTTCCTGTCCGTGATTAGTTATGAAAACATTATCTTTTAAAGGTAACACCATATTACCTTTTTGTCCGAACCAAGTAGCCCAATAAGTTCTATTAAATGTAGGCATTTTATCAGCATCAATTATAAGCTTGTCGTCTTTGTCTTTAATGCCTATTGCCATATGATTTGTGTCAAATATTAATTCCGGCTTTGGAGAGTAGAACATAAATATAAAAGATATTATCAATAATTACAAGAGCAAGCAAACGCCACGAGGTTTTCCATATACAAATCCAAAAAAAAACCGAATAAAAAAGTAATATGCTGAAATTGGTAATATCACCGAAATACCATACAGCTCCCGGTAAGCTATTAAAATAGGCAGCTGATTTTATGATTATTTCAATAAAAAATCCTATGATAATTAATATATAGATATCAAACCCAATCATAGTAAAAGGCAGAGATAGTAAAGCAAGCGGCATAAGAAAAAATGATGTTATTGGAACAACAATGAGGTTATCCGGTACTGAGTAAGTGGAAAATATGAAGAATTGATTAATTACCACCGGAGCTGTTATAATACTTGCTAAGAGGCTTGAATGAATATTTGAAGCCATATAAAATTTACTGCTCCAAAAATGCCTTTATTTTCCCCAATTAACCAAGAATTTTTTTAAGTAAAACTCGGAACCTGTAACGATAATACGGCGATAAAAGATAATTGCAAACTTGGATGAAAAATATATTCGGGATTTAACGATAATATTATAAAAGCTGCAATTGCAAGTGAACGAAGAGGAAAGCAAGAGCGTCCGATAATAATACCGTAAATAAAGATTGCAGCAGTAATAAATGCTCTAGTTGCTGTAATTTGCATACCGCTTAGCTCTAAATAACCAAAACTTCCTATTAGTGAACAATAAGCAGAGATTAATTTTATATTGAAATTATATGCCAAATAATTTGAGAGATTTAATAAAAATCTTGTAATAAGGAAAATAATCATCACAACTAAAGATAAATGCAAACCTGAAACGCAAAGCACGCGTGATCTACCGCTTTGCCTCATATCCTGCATTATTTGCCTGTTTAAACCTTTTGTCTTAACGAGTAATATCGCAGCTACAAAATTTCCTTTATCATTCCCTAGCTTTTCTATTAAATTATTATAAATATAAGAACGCACTCTATAAATAAAGCTATCAAAATTTGTCTCGTTACGTTCTATAATTTATGGCTGCGACATGGCATAGCCGTTTGCCCCTTATATCCGATAGATAAGCATAAAAACCAAAATCATATCCCCCGGGGGGAGTATACTATTTTGCGGCTTAGAGTTTAGCAAGCAAAGTAATTCTGCCATTTACCCTAATTTCTTGTATATATTTTCGGTATGCTAATCTTTACTTTTCGTAAACCACGATTAATTTTTTCTACTACCTAATACTACTTGTTCTCCTATAGTAGTCGGTTTTATTGATTCTATTTTACCGCTAATTTTTGTTATTATTGGTTTATGAAGTGTTGCACCGTGTAAATTTGTCACACGATATTTAGAGATAAATACGCCAAAAATAAAAGCAATAATCATTCAGTAAACAAACTGTAAAAATATATTAGAATATCTAGTAAAGGTTGATATTAAGCAAGCACAAAAAATGAAAAAAATTGTTATAAATGAAAACTCAAAATCAAGCAAAAAATAAACAATAATACCATAAATAAAACTAACAAAATACCAAATATTTAAAATTATACTGCTTCCAAAGTTTTTTAAAATATTGTAGCATTTCCAATCAACAGTTAAAAATACATTACATTATATCTATTATATTTTCAATCATTAGAATAACATTCTCTTGTAATTATAAGTTAAGATCAATTAACTTATATATTGCTTTTTATTAACTTATTTATTATAATGCCCAACGTTTATGTATATAAAATTTTAATTTAAATTGAGATATTTGTAATGAATAAGTTAACAGAACAAAATTTACTAAAAAAATCAAGATTTTTAAAATATTCTATGCTTGCCTCTATTTCAGTAGGAGCGGTAATGGTAATGCCTGTTGAAGGAATGGCGATGAGTAAAGAAGCATTTCGCACCGAACTCAGTAGGAAATTATCGCTAAATAAAGATACGATAAGTACCTCGCCGCAAATAGGGACAGTAATTGTACCGGAATCGGAAGTAAACACATATACTACATCTGCAATAAGAGAAATGGAAATATCTAAGCAACCTAAAGCATTTAATCCATTAAAAGATATTCCTATAGAGGATCATTATAAAGTGGTAGCACGTAGTAAGTCTGATGTCGGGAAAGCAAGAAACGCACGACCAATTACTAGAAGCAAAACACTTGTAGGTGCTGAAAAAGTAGAGCAAAATCAAAATAATTATACTCCTGAACCAACAGAGCAAACTCCTCAAAAACCAGAAATGATGATAACAGCGTCTTCGCCTACTGTTAGCCCAGCTTCAAATGGCTTTGTCACTGCACCTAATACACCAAATACTACTCTGGCATCACCGGAACATTATACTATGGCACTTGGTACTCCGTCATCAACACCGGCGACTCCGTATCAGCCTACTCAAGATGCTCAACCAAATGATCATTTAGGAGCTAAGACACCACCAAATACAAACTCAAAGGCAGTACGAAGATTATCGTTTAGCAGTAGCGAACCGCAACAGACAGTACAGCCTAGTAAATCAATAGTTCCTCCGATACCGACAACACCTATACCGTTGCCTATCAACAAAAGCAGTACTGAAATTGCAGCAGGAATGGTAAGTAATATATTACGAGTTAATAAGATGTTAGGAATCAAGTTAGCTGAAGTAGAATCGACAATTAAAAATACCCAAGGCAAAAAAATAAAAAACCATTACAACAGCTACAAAAACAGATAGTTTTATCACAGAAAAAAACAAAAGCACTAAAGTTAGAAGCTGCAGCGATAGGAATAAAAATAAAAGAATTAGATGAAGAAAATAGGAGTCTAGCTAGTTGGAACAAAAAGACAGGAGGAGTAAAAAATAAGCGTGAATTGGATAAAGATAGTGCAAAAGTAAAAGAAAATAATAAAAAAATAGATGCACTTCAACAAAAGTTAACAAATAAAAACGAGGAAGCAAATAGTTTATCTAGAGAAATAGGTGGGATAGTTTTAACAAAACCCCAAGGAAAAGCTCCGGTTACGGAGATGCCGCTGGTTGGGCCATTCTTAAATCAGCAGCAACAACTAGAGGTGCTTACTCAACAGCAGAAAGTCAATGCTGCTAGACAAGCTGTAGTCAATAAAAGGAGAATGGAAGTAAATGAAGTAAAAAGAAATAGTGCAGAATACAAAGATCTAATAAGTGAAAGAGGAGGAGTTCAATTAGAACAAAATCAACAACATATTGCTGAAGCAAAAACAAAAAAACAGCAACAAAAGGATAATAAGCAAAGCACTGAAAGAGAAAAGAAAAGAAAAGAAGAAAATTATCAAAAAGAAAAAGCAAGAGATATATTAGGACTCAGGGAAGATATTGCAAACAAAATGCAGCAAATATCAAATGCTAATACAACATCGAACATGTTGCAAGAATTAGAATTAAAAGTAGGAGCTATAGAGGATAAAAAGCAAAGACAAGAAGCACAAAAACAATTATCGAAAATAAAGAAGCAAGAAAAAGCTATAAAAGTGGCGGCAGATGGAGCTCAAAAAATATTGAATGATGCAAAAAAGGAAGTAAGTAGAACAAAGCTAAAAAAACTGCAAGAGCAAATGGGCAATTATGTTGCAATGGTAACAAATGATAAGATTGAAGGAAGTATAAAAAAACTAGAGGGACTAGTTCTTACTCCGTCAACCACTGCTTCTATTGCTACTATTTCTAAGCAGTTGCTAACAGCAAAGTCAACAATGCCATTAAGTCATGAGCTTCAGAGAACTTTGCCGGAGGATGAAGATGGGTACTTAGAGCCAATAAAAGTTCAGCAGCAAATACAAGAAAATCGTTCAAAAGAAGGTTCAAATCCTAACTTTACAACATATTTAGACTTATATCCGGAAGAAGAAGGGCTTAAAAGCATTGATTTAGGACTTGGGAGCTTGCCAATCGGTGCTTCGGTAATACCTCAATATGTAGAGGAATTAAATAACCTAGCGTCATTTCCTTCACTAAGCCAAATACAGCAAGAAAAGTCCCTGATAATAACAAATATGTTATTATCAGAAACATCAGCATTAAGTGATGATGAATTTAGAGCAGTGGCAAATGAAATTCATCCTAAAATACAACCTATATTAACATATAATAGGAAGAAAGAGACAGAAGCTAAACTAGTAAAAGCTGAAACGGCACATAACCAAGCTGTTCAAAATGCAATAAAAACTCCAAATAGTACTCAGGCAAAAGAGGCAGTAGAAAATGCAGCTAAGTTATTTGGGCAACATAATAATAGCTTTAAATTAACGCAAGACCTTCGTGATGAGCATAGACAGAAATATTATAAAACGCCTAAAAAAGTGACTGATTCCATTAATAGTTTGGATTTGGTAGTTCTTGCAGAATCGCAACAGTTAAAAGAACCTAGATCAAAAAGTCTAGAAGCTCTTGATTTAGCTGGATCTGTATCATCACAATTAAAGCAAGCAGAATATAAGTCGGTGTTATCACCTTCAATTAACGGCTTAGAGGATTTAAGCGGTTCTAATGTTATGAAATTAGGGAAATTAAAATCTGAACATGAAAAAATAACCAATGATTATAAAGCTAAGGAATTGGAGTTAGATACTTTAAATCACGATGATCCAAAATTTAAGAAGTTAATGCTCGAAGTATTTGAGATGTCGAAAGAAAAGATTTGGTTAGAAGGGGAGATAAAGTATCTAGATACGGAATCTAAGCCTAAGGTAACTGAGAGTAAGCCGGTATTTTTACGTTCATCTTCAGCTAGTAGCCTAAACAGCTTATACAACGGTCATGATTTAAGTAGTCGTGATGTTGTGCCTCCAGTAGATACTCTAACTATAGAAACTAATAAGGGTTCTGTAGATACCTATATAAGAGTATTAAGCAATAAAATACAAAAAATGGAAGAATTGCTTGGTTCAAGTTCTAGCAGTGAAGAACTTACTCATATTAAAGAAGCAATAGCTTATATAAGTAATAGTATACATGATGTAAATGAATTAGATGCAAGAATGCTTTTAGCAATAAATGCACAATTACAAGAACATGATGAAAAAATTTCTTCGTTACTTCTAGAGCAGTATACGAGCGAGGAAGCTGAAGATATTTTTGCTCAGTCGTTGTTACAAGAAATGTTAGTGTCAGATGGTAAATCAGAATCTACCTTACCTGTAGGCCATGAAGAACTAGAAGACACAGAAGTAACAGAATTTGGTATTCAAAAAGCAGGAGATACAGGGTTACTTGCACTACATGTATCAAGTAATGAGTGTGCATTGGCGTTAAGTGACGATAGAGAAAAGGAATGTTTAGAATTAGGCGATGGTAGCGAAGATGAAGAAGGGTATGATTCAGGATTTGAAGAGGAAGCAGAAATAATAGAGCAATTATCCGATTACGATGGGGATAACCTTAAAATAACAGAAGTTGATACTGCTATTCCTCTTGAACAGAAAGCAAAAAAAGAAATGCAAACGCAAATTTCAGAAAATGCTCCTACTTTAAATCAAGCGAAAGTTGTTAATACTATTGTAAATAATATGATTCGTAACAGATTAGATGCATCTATGAATATGGCTAATAATATTGTAGCGGTAGGAGCAGGTGATGAAGAAGAGTCTTGTATAAAAAGAGGTTTGTGGATGCGTGGTATGTACGGCACTAATAATCATGGACGCGTAGAAAATATGAACGGTTATAGAGGTACTAACAAAGGTGCTACTATTGGGTTTGACGTTGAAATCGACAATAATATTTTAGGTATAGCTTACAGTAATGTTCATTCAGTATTTAAATTTAAAAATAGTAAAAATAATGACAAAGAACTTATTGATAGTCATGTGATTTCTATTTACGGACAAAAAGAATTACCGAGGAATTTTGCACTACAAGCTTTAGTATCTGCTTCTAAAAACTTTATTAAAGATAAGACAACTTATTCATACGGTGATACTAAAATTGGAAGTAATGTAAAACATCGTAATCATAGTTATAATGCGGAAGCATTACTGAATTATAATTATCTTTTGCAGAACAAGTTTGTTATTACCCCAAATATCGGCTTAAGATATGGGAAGTCACGAGATGGGGTATATAATGAAACTGGTATTAACGTACAAGAAATAGCTCTTACAATGAAAGAGAATAATATATTGTCCGGAATTGTCGGTACTAAAGTCAAAGTACCTTTAAAAGATGCTCTAAAATTTAATAATTTAGGTCTAACGTTCCAAGGAGCGGTAGAACATACTTTTAAAGAGAAAACCCAAAGAATCAATAGAGTTGTTAAAATATTTGATAATACATTCAAACAGGATTATCTAATACCGAAGCAACCGAAAACATCCTATAATTTAGGCACGGGTATTATAGGAAGTATCAAGAATACTACTATTTCGTTGGATTATAATTATTATCTAAATAAACATTATAGAAGTCATCAAGGTAGTGTTAAGCTTAAGGTCAACCTATAATTTTTATACTTGCAATATTTGCAAAGTTGTTGTATAAAACTTCTAACTTACTGTCATGTCGTAGATTAATTCTATCACTGTCATACCGTGGCTTGTCCACGGTATCCAGGGAAAAACTAAAAATATTGATATTAGTATTTTTAACTGGATTCCGTGAATACATCACGGAATGACAACAAAAAAACTGAGCTGGTCATGGCCACGGTGTGACTAATATGTCTTTTGCCTGCTTTTAAAGTGAAGGCCCCTTCGTCTAGCGGTTAGGACACCACCCTTTCACGGTGGGAACACGGGTTCGAGTCCCGTAGGGGTCACCATTCTATATTTTTCTATAAACTCATTATCTCAAATAATCTAATTTGAAATTCAGAATAAAAATAATAGTTGAAAGTAATAACTTTTAATTTATTTTGCTTCAAAAAGTTTGGTTAAAAACGCAAGGTTTAGTTCAATTAGAGCTAAGTATATTTATGAAAGCAGATGTGTTTTCTTCAAAAAATCCGGTTAATACAAGTGATTATCAAACAATTATAACGTGTCTAGAACAGAACGTCCCTTCATTTATTCATCTAGATTTTAGCAATTTACATTTAACGCTTCCACAGTTAGAGGAAATAGCTGCTAAAATCCAAAATAATAATTTTATCGGTAATGTAAGCTGTGGCAAGATGCCTAATGCTTCTAATGATCTTGTACAAAAAATCGAAAGTAAAATTATCTTAAATAATCAAAACTATAAGCATCATCCTAATGACTTTGTGCATGGTTTATTTAGTTTGCACGCTTATATAGATTCTAAAGAAAATGATATTGTAAAATTTGTTGTAGAAAAAGAAAATAGTGAAAAGGTAAAAATCCGAAATGAACAATTAAAAGATTGGAAACTATTTAAAATATTTAACAAGCCTAAAATAGGCAGATATTAGCATATATAAATGAAAATACAAAACAAATAGTGTTTGCTTATCGAGGTGCTACATTTGAAAAGTTAGATTTGTTTAAAACTAATTCACTGCTTAAAGCTTATTTTAAAAGTGTTCTGGGTGGACAGATAGTTGTACAGCAAGCGCCCGCATATGAAGCTACAGGGGAAATGACCAAATATGCTGAAGGGAACAATTATAATTTATCTTTTACCGGCCATTCTTTAGGTGCATGGCTTGCAGAGTTTAGTTTATATTTTGCTCATAGAGATTTTCATTATCCAAAAGCAAAGGCAATCACATTTGATAGTCAGGGTTTTACTACAAAAAGTCTTCAACCACAGATGCATAGTCATGAAACTACCTTTGACGTGAAAAATTTAAATATAACAACTTATTTATCAGCTACGAATTTTGTAAATGTCTGTAATTCGCATATTAATAAATCATATAGATTATTCCCTAAAATTACTCCAAAGCATACAGGCAAGATAATAAATATATTAAATAAAACACCGATAATTAAAAACTATACTCCCTTGTTAGATGGCGTATTATCATTATCCAGCTATTTACTTAACCCAATACTAGATAGTTTTGATCCCAAAACCGGTAAGCCGATAAAATATGAACAGATATTAGATTGGCCTCGCATAGAATATAATCCTAAAGATAACACACTAATAAATAAGGCACTTGATTTTATACCTTTAGCAAGCAATCTCATATATAAAAATGCTACTGTAACGACATTTGGAAGCTTCTTTAGAGGTAATCGATCAGCTTATAATCGGTAATATTGCAACTGGACAATTTTTAGAGGTTTATAAGCATTTAGAAAATAATGCCGCACAAGGATACCCGTCAAAAGAGATCATAACTCCTGAGGGCAAATTTGAACTTTCTTACAAAGGACATTATCGTACAGCAAAAGTAAACTTGTCTGTAGATATAGCAAATACGAATAATAAAGGAAGCAGCGATTACTATTTAAGTCAGTTAAATAATCTAAAGATAGATGCACAAAAAATATCGAGTTTAGTTAAACAACAATTAAAAACCATAAAAGAGCAATATAAAATAGAAAGTAAAAATAGCAAAGACTACATATTTACAAGCTCACCTAACATTAAAGTAGATGATTTAAGATAGCACATTTTAAGGTTAATTGAAGTTAATCCTAAAGCAAAAGAAGTATTGAAGATAGCAAGGCTTATACTACTAATGAATCAATTAAAGTTACAGAAAATAGAATTAGCAATTTACCCCCTTGATCAACTTATAATCTGATTGTCCGTAATGAAATATTACAAAAAATAGAAGAAACTTTAAACAAAAAACGATTTGTAACAGTTAGTGCTTTCGTCGGAACTAAAAGTACTATAGTTATAGAATATGATTGTAAACAAAGAGATAAAGCAAAGAAAATAGTACGTTTTATTTATGTAGATTCTGCAGACAAGGTCCTTGGAACATATAGACAACTTGCTGAGGAACTAGGAATCAATATTAAAAATAAAAATAAAACAGAAGAATTAATAATAAGTTTGGTTAATAAAAAGATTGCTAATTTAAAACCGGCTATATTATTTATTTTTGATAATGTCGAAGACTATACAGATATAGAGCCTTATCTTAACAGTATAATGAATATACCTAACGATAAGACACAGGTGATAATTACTACTAGACATAATAATTCAAGCGATAATATAGAAAATATTAAATTACTACCTTTTAGCAAAGAAGCAGTAAACGAGCTTGGTGAAGAGTAGGTATTACCATTTAAATTATCTAAAGCTGCAGTGTATTAAAAGGAAAATAAATTACTTAAAGTAAATGATTATATTAATAATTTAAAAAATAGTGAAAATTATTACATAGAAACAATTTTATTAGTGCAATCATTAGAAAAATCTCCAGCAGTTTGGCAAATATTACAATATTTAGTGTATTTAGAATCTGATTTTATTAACATAGATTTTTTTAAAGAATTGTTTCTAATAGATGAAGAGAAATTACAAGAATCTATAAAAAGATTAGAAGCATTATCTATAGTAAACGTGATATGCCAAAATGGACAAAATAATTTACAATTACATAGGTTAGTACAAATCTCAATAAAAAATTATATAAGCGACCACTTCGAGCATATAATAAATAAAAAAGAAATTCATGCTAAACTAGTAGAAGCCTTAGATGATTTATTCCCCCAATTAACTAATATTTCAAATGAAGACTGGAAAAGTGTAAAAATACTTTATCCTCATGTGATTAAAATATTAAATGATAATATTGAAATTGATAAATTTAGAAAGCAAATTTATATCAAAAAATAGGTTGTTATAAAGACTATATATTATATAAATTTGAGGAATCATTAAAATATCATCAAGAAACCTTTAAAATATATAAAGTATTATTTAAAGGAAATCATCCGGATATTGCAATGTCTCTTAATAATGTTGGAGCAGTTTACGATAAACTAGGTGATACTGAAAAAGCACTAAAATACCATAAAGCAGCATTAAAGATAAGACAAGAATGGTATCAAAGCAATCACCATGATATTGCTGGCTTTCTTATAACATTGGCGCTGCTTATTATAAATTAAACACAAAATACAAAAAAGAGTCTTAAATAAAATATTTATTAATGCTGTTAAAGATAAATGGAATCGTAAGTTCTCAATTTTAGGAAATGAGGGGTAAAAGGCTATTTAGGTGATAGATATTTAGCAAAACAACTAGGAGCTTTAGCAAATACTAAGAATATAGCAATAGCAAAAATGTTATGTTTTGAAGCAATTTGTTTAATAGCTATTTATAATACTAATAAAAATTTCACTTGTGAAAAAGAATTTGCTATATTCTACCATACATTAATAAAAAAAATAGCAACCGAGTATCCAGAATATTTTATTGACGGCTCGATATTACGGATATGTGTTGATGATAAAGCGATTCTAAAGAAATTGTTAGGTCGTGATTAGTGTGACTATGTAGTTTTACTGTCATCACGAGAAGAATCAGATTTATCCATTAAATTTTTAGCAATATTACTTTCTGAAAGCTTAGCTGATTGGAAATATTCGGAAACAAGTTTTATCACTTCATCACAAAATTCATCTTGTAGCTCTTTACTTGCGGTTAATTTTTGGTTTTGAATTAACTGTATAGCATCAGATTTTTTATGCTCTAAAAATTCTTCAATTTCTTTAGTTTTTTCTTGAATGAGTTGCTTGGTAACTTCATTACTTTCTTCTATCATTTGAGAGCGTAAAGTTTCTAATTTTTGTATTTGTGCGTTGGTTTGTTCAAAGAGCAAAGCAGCATCTTCTTTTAACTTTTCAGCTTTTAGAACTTTTTCTTGGACTTCTAAAATCTTAGCATCTAAAGAATTTAAAATGGCTTTTTTTGCCGGTCTATAAATTAAATATACAAAAATTACAAAACTAACGGCAAGCCAAAAGCTTTCATCTAGGAAATGCATTATTTTACTTTTATATTTTGTAGTAAATTCATATCTGCTTTAATTCTGGCTATTTTCTCAATAATATTAACTGCGAGCTTTATTATTGCTTCGTTTTTATTAGTTCTAAATTGCTGAGCAGCTAAATTTATACCTTCAATATTTTGATTGATAGAGTTTTTTAAATCTTGCTCTAGATTCTTTTTTTTAATTAAAAATTCTGATTCTAAAGAGTCTATTTTTTCTTTTTTTAGCCTATCTATTTCGGTATTTGTTTTGTCTATTTCCTCGTTGTAATATTTATTTAGCTTTTCTACTTCTTGGGTTAGCATATCGGCTTGTGTAATATTATATTGAATCTTTGTCTGTCTATTATCAAAAATTTCTTCGGCTTTTGGAGTTATAAATTTATAAACAAAGATATATAATAAGCCGAAAGTAGCAATAAGCCAAAAAATTTGTGAATAATAGGTAGCAATATCAAATTGAGGCATCTTATTTAAAAATGAATTTTAAGAAAAAATAAGTAACATAGCAATTACAAAGGAAAAAAGTCCCATTGCTTCAGCAAGCCCTGCACCGATCAGAGCCATTCTTTGTAAGTTTTCTGCAGCTGAAGGGTTTCGTGCTATTGAACTAAGTAGAGAGCTAAATATATTACTAACACCTAGAGCCGCACCGTACATGCCGATAGCCATAAGCCCTATACCAATAAATTTTAAAGAAACCATGTCCATAAAAAACCTAACTTTTAATTAATCAAAAAATTTTATCTAACTGTATAATAGGCTTTTTGCACAACGAAGTTAATAAAGAGGAATTTGAAGGAAATACAAAGCACAGAACCGCAGCGTCCAAAAAAGCACGTGAGGATTCAAGCATCGGATTGACGTACAAATTACCTTTAGAAGCAAGTTGTGTGACAGGCCTAGTGTAAATTAATAGCATCATTAAGATACATACAAGATAAAATAGTAAAAATATAAGCTTGAAGTATTGCAACAAAAATTTCAAACCCAATTAGTATCACTATAAGAGGGATTGGCAGAAATTTCAAGTAAATCATTAATGAAACGGTAAAACCGGCTATTACTTTTAATAAAACATGTCCCGCCATCATATTAGCGGCAAGTCGCAATGATAAACTAACCGGTCTTGCTAAATATGTAAACAGTTCAATTACTATCATCAAGGGTGCTAACCATAAAGGAGTACCGTATGGTAAAAAAAGAGTTAAAAAACGTAAGCCGTGTTTTACGAAACCAACTATAGTGACCGTTAAAAATACTAGAATTGCTAAGGTAAAAGTAACGATAATATGACTAGTAGCAGTAAAGCTATAAGGTGTCATACCAAGCAAATTACAAAATAAAATAAAAATAAACAAACTAAAAACTAACGGAATAAATTTGCGTCCTTTTACTCCTATATTCTGATTTAACATATCAGCTACAAGATTATAAATTATTTCAGCACTTACTTGTAATCTAGAAGGTACTAATTTTCGGTTATAAAAAGCTAAGTAAAAATAAGTTAGAGCTACGATGCTAGCAAGTAACATATAGATACTCGAATTAGTAAAGCTGATGTCAAAACCGAACATTTTGATGTCTATCAATTTTTTGATATCAAATTGTGCTAAAGGGCTGTGAGTCATTTCCTTATTTTCTGCATTATAATGTTAAAGCCGGCAATTATTCCTATTATTGTAAATACAATAATAAATAATGGTTTAGAATTAAAAAACTTATCCGTAAATATTCCAATCACGACCCCTACCATTGTACCTGAAACTAAATCTACAGCGATAGTGAATTGGCTAATTTCTTGCTGAACCTTAGAATTAGAAATCTTAGAAGTTTTTAAGTCTTTAATTCTTGCTTTGATATCTTTTAGTTTTTCCGTATTCATACTATACTCGTTTAATTTGAAAAATTGGCTACGTCATATTACTAAGATCTGCGGTGCACATGTAGTTTATCTATGCTCCGCTCCTCGCTTTATATACTCCTTGCTTTTTTCCAAATTAAACTTCGTTTAGTAATGCTTTAATTACTCGTAGTATTAAATTACAAACTCATCTCATTTTTTGCTTTTTCTTTCTGCTCCTCTAAAGCTTTATCGACTGCCGTAGAAATACTATCTATACTATAATTTCCAGTTTGTACTCCGTTAACGAAGAAAGAAGGAGTACCTATAAATTTTGGTGCTTTTGCTACAAAATTAGTATTAGCAATTAGCGTTTCAGTAATTTTATCACTATTTAAACATTGCTTATATTCTTCCGGAGTAACACCGCCAAGCTGACCTATATCAGTTAATAATTCTCTGTATTTATTGCTATATGCCCATTTATCTTGTTGTTGTAATATGATATTATGAAACTGTACAAAACTATTTATATCACCCTTGCAGCGGGCTAAAATTGCAGCGTCTAAATCTTGTTTTGTAGCAATAAATTCACGAACCACATATGCAATTTTATTAGTATCGATATATTTTTTCTTAAGTGCCGGAAAAATTGTTTGATGATAATAAGCACAATGCGGACAGGTAGGAGAAAAATACTCGACTACTATAACATTTGATTTTTTGTTACCGAGAACCATATCATTAACATCAACTTTAAAAGTAACTTTAACAGGTTTTATTTCAGGATTTTTTTGTTCTTGTGAAGCCGGCGTTGCTACTTCATCAGTCTGATTATTATCGTTAGCAGGTACTATCGATTCAGCTGCATTTTCAGAATTTCCTGCTTCTTGATTTATTTCTTGAGAAGTGTTGTTGTTTTGCAGATTCTCCTGCTCGATTATTTGTTTCTCTTCTTGGTTCTTATTTTGTGTTGTTTCTTCTGAACAACTACTCAAAAATAATAAAAACATCAGCACGATAAAAATACTTCGCATAATTTTCCCTTAACTATTAACTCTCTCTACAATAAAAGCGTATCAATTTTATTGCAATAAAAATATCTACTTTATAATAGAAGCAAAATGTGCTATGCTATAAAAAATAATAGTCTAACATTAAGTTCTTAGGCACTAAAACCACTACGGAGGAATTAATAATGGCAAATACAACACAATCCGAAAATAAAACCGCACAAAAATCCGAGTTTAAAATAGGGCAGAGAATTGTCTATCCTGCACATGGAGTTGGTGAAATAACAAATATTGAATATCATACTATTGCAGGTACTGAAATTAAAGTATATGTAATTTCCTTTTCACAGGATAAAATGACATTAAAAGTGCCTGTTAGTAGAGCTGCGGTTGTTGGTCTTAGAGCGGTTGCAAGCAGAAAAGATTTAGATGTCATATACTCAACTCTTCAAGGTAAACCAAAACAAGGAAATAGGATGTGGAGTAGAAGAGCCCAAGAATATGAAGGCAAAATTAACTCAGGTAATATTGTAGCCATAGCCGAAGTATTACGGGACTTACATAAAAATGTTGATAATGATCGTTCTTACAGTGAAAGAACACTATACGAATCAGCTTTAAATAGACTTGCAGGCGAACTTGCTATCCTTGAAAACATCCACCCAACCGAAGCAATTAATAAGTTAGTTGAAGTATTACGTGAAAAATTAGTAGCATAGATATACTCGTTGAACTTGAAAAATTGGCTACGTCGTCTTTGTAAGTCCTCGGATGCTCACGTATTAAGTGCTCCTCGGGTTACAGACTCCTTGCTCTTTTTCAAGTTGAACTTCGTATAGCTGCTCTTCATTACTTGAAGTATATTTTTGCTGGATTGCCACGCTCCTTTTAGTCGCTTGCAATGACGACAAGGTCATGCTAACTTACCCTACTAACAGATAGTTCATCCGGAATTTCTCAAGAGACACAGTAACTACATAGTTAACAAATTCTTTTAACAATTTTGGATCAGTTACTTCTTGTCCTTTATCGTCACGAGCAGTTAAAAGTTTTGAATTAATTTTTTCAAGAACTACTTTCCTAATATCATCAATATTATGCGTACCGTCTAGTATTTCTAAAATGTATTTTTCGTGTATAGGTATACCTATCATATCGTTAATTCTATTAGTAATACTAAACACGTGAGTTGAATTATTGAAATGTGCTTGCTTTGCTTGGTATCTTGCAAATTCGCTAGTTTTAGGTTTTTCAGTGATAGTTGCTATAGCATGCGGCTTGGTTTCAAATATTTTGAGATAACCTTGAAAAATGAATGTGATCAAATGCTGTTCTAATGCTGATAAGAAATCTTGTAGTTGATATTTATTAAGCTTTTTAAAAGCTTCTTTTGCTACTTGTTCTAAGCTTATCGGATTGCTAATATTTTCAGTATATACATATAAAATAGCTTTCATAATCGGCGAAGTGGTTGAAATAAAAGGCTCAGGTAAATTTTCATAATAGAAGCTAATATTTTCCTGTTCGTTAGTTAAATCAACTTCTTTTTCCGGAGTTACCGGTCTAATATTCAGGGTAGTGTAAAACTTTTTTAAATTTTTAAATTCAATTTTTCTGTTTATAGGTATGTCTTGATGACATAATAATGTCGAGCGGAATTTTCTATTAGTGATAAAATCCATATATTGCTCAGTACGCACAATATCATTAACGGCTTGTAGCTTTTCTGCTGCCTTAGTAGGTAAATTACCGATAAACATTGCGGTCATGGATGTATCACCTAAGTAATTTAAATGATTTTTTTGAGATTTTTCTATGAATTGATGAAAATATATACCTGTATTAATTTCACCTAAATATTCATGTAGTACGTATGAATCAGTATATGCAGATAATAATTTTGCTTCATCTCGGAGGAAATGAGAATAAGGAGTTGTAGAATTTTCTAATGAGTCATTGATGAACTTTAAAAGTAATCTAGCTTGCTGTAATTTATCATGGCTAGTATTAAACAACTCTGCATGAAACATCATCATTTCACGTATTGTTCTCTGCATGTTCCAGCCAGGCAGCGTATTATAGCTTACAAAGGCTATACCGTTTGGATTTAGCAGTTTATTACAGACTTCTAGTATTTTATCTTGTACTTCTTTAGGCACCCATGAATATACGCCATGACAAACTATATAATCAAACTTACCGTATGACTCATCAAGGTCCAATATAGATAATGCCTTTAGTTCGATATTTTTTATTTTCAAATCGCTGATAATTTTTTGACCTAATTCTATTTGTATTTTGGATAAGTCAACACCTAAAGATTGTGATTTAGGATATGTTTCAGCAAAGTTAACAAGATTAACGCCGACTCCGCAACCGATCTCAAGTACTTTAGCAGTCTCAAGAGGTGAAGGGTTTAGCCCGAATAGTTTGCCGATAGTTCTTAAATACGGCGGGAAGGTATAGCTGAAAGTAAATGGAGGATAAGGTACTTCATCATAGGATATTTTATTAGCTTGTTTTGTCATATATTTTTCTTTAATAAAAAAATAATTCTAAGGAGTTTTAAAAGATTAAGCAATATTTTTTATAAAGTGTTATTGTATGGCTCTAGAAAAATTCTATAATGTCATGCCGTGGCTTGACCACGGTATCTAAAAAACAATAAAAAATACTAAAATCATTAGTATTTTTAACTGGATCCCGCGATCCAAGTCACGGGATGACAGCGGTGGATTATTCCACGCAAGCAAGCCTTAAGTAGGAATACATAAAAGCCATGCAATAACAGCGTTTTTAGCTAGAAATGACATTATTATACAACCTATAACTTAATCAATTGTGCTTTACTTGCAAAATTTTCTATTCCCTCTAGATCGGTAGCGGTAACCCATAGCTGCATGCTTAAAGCGGTAAAAAATTCGATTAAATATTGACGTCTTTTGTCGTCTAGATGCACAAAGACCTCATCTACAAGTAAAATCGGTGCTATTTTAGTTAGCTTTATAGCATAATTCATTTCAGCAAGGGTTATTGCAATTAGTATAGCTTTTTGTTCACCAGTAGAACAGAATTTGGCTAAGATATTTTTCTTTTGATGCTTCACTAAAAAGTCGCTTTTATGAACTCCAAAGCTAGTACGACCAAGTAGTTTATCTTTGCTTCTTGTTTGATAAAGTTCTGCAGTAATAAAATTAACAATATTTTCGTCGCCATCTAATATTTTTTGTTCAACAATGCCATCAATCGATAAATCGGCTTTTGGAAACTCATTTTCAAGTTCATCTATTGCTTGCTGCATCAATTCTAAGGTTTTTAAGCGATTATTAGCAATGTGACTGGATAGATCAGCCATCTTTTCTTCAATAATTTTAAGCCAATTATCATCTCTTATGTCTTCTGCTAGAATTTTATTTCTCTCATGCATGTAATATTCGTATTTACTAACTAACTCTGCATGCTTTGGATCAAAATTATAAACTATTTTATCAAGAAATTTTCTTCTATCACTGCTACCGCTTGTAAAGATTCCTTCCATTTGTGGAGTCAGCCATACCATACTAGTGAATTTACTTAACTCATTATTAGTTATTTTACTTTCATTATATTCGGTTATTCGTCTATTTGAGTTGCGTTTGATATGCGTACTAAACTCTGCCAGTCCTAATTGACTTTGTAATAAAGCTTTAACGATGCAATAATCTTCTGAAGCTTTGCATATATCGTCAAGTTTAGCCGACCGCATTCCTCTACCTGGATAAAACAATGATATAGCTTCTAAAACATTAGTTTTACCGCTACCGTTTTCACCTATTAAAATTATTGGTGTATTATCTGTTTTTAATTCAAGATTTTTAAAATTACGATAATTTTCGAGGCTTAAGGAATGTAGGAAGATATTTTTCATTTTATGAAAGAGAATAATAGTTAAATTATTGATACGTTGTATACTAGGTGAATTTCAAAAATTGGCTATGTCGTTCTTAAAGAGCTGTGGTACTCACGTATTAAGTATACGTTCCGCTCCTCGCCTTGTGAACTCCTTGCTCTTTTTAAAATTGACCTTCGTATACCAACTCTTCATTTACTTGAGGTATACTGTCTAGAAATTGCCATAGTAGTTTTGCACCTTTTATCGTTCCTTGATATACTAATTTTTGTTCTTGTGGGCTTAAATTATTAATCAAATTTGCACATTCTTGTGTATGCCATTGATCAACTTTACTATGCACGATGAAAAATCGTAAAGTTCTGTAATCTGAAATTCCATAAAATTTTTGCAACCCTTGAATTTTAGAGTCAGATACTTCAGGAGTCTGACACTCATAAGCATAAAGTAGTCCAAGACCTACAGAAAAAGATTCCTCTGTTAATTTAAAATAACCTTGAACAAGTTTTTGAGTTGAGTCTAATTGAGGTGCTGAAGTGAGCTAGTTTCTTAAACACCTAAGTCCTTCAGCAAAACGTTTCCATAGTTCATGGTGATTTTCTTCACCTTGTTCTTCTTCTATAAGATTACCAAGTAATATTTGCCTAACTTGTATATCACTACATTTGGAATGTATTACACTTATATAACGTGGGAAAGCTGTAACGTGATGATAATATTCTTTTGCGTAAACTTTGTAAAGTGGAATGAGTAAGTTTTCCCATATTCCATAATTGATAAAATGGATGATTTAAAAGGTTATATTATTCAAGATCAATATTAAGCTGTTCTAAAAATTTCATGTTACATCTTTTTTAATGAACTTGTAAATTTGATAATCATTTGTTTTATCTATTATTACAGGATGCCATTCTACTAAAAGATTCAGAGGGAAAACAGTATCTCCATCATAATTTTTATTTATTTTTGTAAGTAAAAATTCATCAATAAGATTTTGCTCTAGGAAAAGAATCGCTATTTCTGCTCCTCCAACCATAAAAATTTTCTTATCAGTAAAAGGTTTTATTACCCGCCAAAAATCATCTAAAGATTTAATAAACAATATATTGTTACTATAAAGTTGTGGTGTACATTCTTTGAAAAAACAATACAAATACAATTTTTTAAAATCTTTGTAGCTATAGAGTCAAAGATTTTTCGTCCCATAACTATAATATTATTTTTTACCGTCTGATAAAAATATTCAAACTCCTTAGTATAAGACCAAGGCATCTGACCTTTATTACATATCACTACTTGTGGGTCACATGCCATTATACCGATGATTTTTCTATTTTTCATGAGATGACTGTTTAATCATATGGTCTGCTACAAAAAGTTTTTGATGCTCTATAACATTATGCACTCGTAAATAATCAGCTCCATGCTCTGTTAAAGATTTTGATATTGCTATTGTTTCTAAATCTCTTTCCGATGTTTTGGAATTATAAAAAGCAGAAATATAAGATTTTCGTGAGTGTCCTACCAATATCTCACATCCTAGATTTTTAAATTTTTTAATATGTTGTAATATATAAATTTTAATAAACGGATTTTCCAAAACCAATTCCAGGATCAAGAATGATATTTTTTTTATCAAATCCACATTTGTATAATCTTGTTATTTCTTGCTCTGTCCATATATCTAAGCTAGCAAGCGGAGATTTATCGAAATCAAGGCATTTTTGTTTTTGCGGTGGAACGGTTAATGAATGCATAGTAATAATTTTACAATTATAATCGGCAATTAATCGTAATGTATAGTCATCTAGATTATTTTCAACCAAGTTTATACAGGAAATATGGTATTTTTTTAAAATACGTTTAATTACTTCAGGAGTGAAACGATCAATACTGACTATAACTTCTTTTTCCTTTATAACTTCCCTAAGCTCTTCAAGAACATTCTCAAGCCTTGCATATTCTTCATCTTCATTAATAATTAAAGCAGAAGGACGTGTTGATTGTGATCCCAGCTCAATTATTTTAGCTCCTTCATTTATCAAGCATACAAAATTTCTAACGGCATCTTCTTTATGAAAATTTAATCCTCCATCAGAAAAAAAATCAGGAGTAATATTTAAAATACGACAAATTGAGGATTTAAAACAAGAGAGCGTATAACTCCTTGATTTTCAATTAAATGTGCTATTTCTGCAAAGGTTTTATTGTTGTAAAAATTATTAGTCGGACATGAATAACGACATTCCAAACTTAAACCTGCAATTAGATGAATAAGAAACGGTCTGTTTAATAATTCAGGATGCGGTATTTTTAAATCAGGCAAATCTATATGGTAATTACTCCAAAGTAGGATATCTAAGTCAATAACTCTTGGAGACCATTTATCGTAAGAGCTTGCTCTACTTAGTTGTTTTTCAATCTTTTTAAGCTCAATTAGAAGTTTACTAGGCGTTAAAGTACTTTTACCATGCACCACCATATTTAAATATGGTTTATTCCAAGCTTTATCGGCATTAGGTGGTAGAATAACTTGTGTTTCAAAAATAATAGATTGCTTAAGCAATCTAAAATTACAGCTTTTTAGTAAATTTAGAGCTTTTTTAATATTTAAAAATCTATTACCTAAATTACTACCTATAGAAATATAAATCATAGTCCCTCCTTTCATGAATAAGAAAAAGAAACTCCGCCATGCACTCCTGAAACCGGTGATTTTAATTTAGTAACGGTTATGTTTAGAAAAATCTTTTCTAATTTAGATCTGATAAAATTTTGATAAATAATATCATATATTTGTGCGGCTAAATGCTCGATAAGATTAAAGTGATTTTCTTAAGCAAGTTTTTGTACTAGCCGTACGATTTCTGCATAACAAACAGTATCGTTTATATTATCCGTTACAGTAGGAGGCCGGAGGAGTTGCATGTTTTTACAAGTTGAGCATGGTGTTTTTCTTGAGTACTGCAAGCCAAGATGTACCCAAGTTATTAGTTCTGAAATATTAAGTTTACATGCATAATTTAAGTTGAAAGCTTGATACCTATCATAATGTTAATGTTAGCTTAGTATAAGCTCTTTATAAAAAGATATAATAGTTAAATTGAGATATCGCCACTTTTTTTAAAGCCGGCATGAGCTTTTTCAAGTTTTTTAATAAGTCTAGGTGAATATGATTTAATATCTTTTTCCTTGCCGCCTTCATATTTTTTAGCGAGCTTCATTCCTCCTCTTATCATGTTATAGGCGAAGTTCATTAGCTTTGTTTCGCCTGCTATTCTTTTTGGGTTCATAAACATATAAACTTGATAAACGGCAAAGCTCTTTATTAAACGCTTTAAGTCTATTCTAGCTTGTTTGGTTAAACCTTGCAATTTGTCTTTTGGGTTTGCAAGGTTTTTATTAGCATCTCTAATTATTTTAGAATGCTGATGCATTAAATAATTACTGACTTCAGCAACATTCTTGTTAATGAGCTTCTCATCCATTTTAAGCATTTTAAGCTTTAAGTTTTTAGTTTTACCTAAATATTTACGGATTAATAAGATAATTCGGCTTTGCAGTTGAGTTAAATCCATAGTTTGCTCGTTTAAGATAGCAAGTATTCGTTCTATCTCATACTCAAATTCTTCATTTTGGCTTAATTCTTCAAAAATTTCCTCTACCTCTTTACTCTCAAGTACAAGATCATCACTAATACCCATTAATGCATCTTTTATTTGATCAGCAATTTTTTTGGTATCTTCGGAAAATTGATTATTTGTCATAACCTAATTCATCGTTAAATATAGCTATTTTTATACTAGCACCACATTTCTACTTGTCTATTAAAATTGTATTAAGAGATATTAAATTTTTCTCATTTAGGATACTCTGAGGAATTATAACACGCACCTAACATATTGCTAGAATCTTCATTATTATCATAATATGGTCTAAATGAAGAATTAAGGTTTTTCAATCATCGAATTTAAGTAAAGATGCTTTAAAGTACGAATCATGTGACTGACTTGTCGTAATATGCGTATAATAAGTTTCTAGTGTTTCTTCTTTAAATTTTTCTGCTAAATTTTTGTATTTTTCAGCTTCTTGTATAAATTTAAGTTGACTACACGGTGAAGAAATCATTGATGTTAACTCTTTAGACAAATCATATAATATTCCATAAGGTTTAGGTCTTCCTTGTTCTTCTATGAGGGCTTTTGTTTAAGGCAACATACTTTTAGTGAATCTTGCAGACTTTTTACTGGTATATCTAGATTATATTGGTTATAAAAAATCAATTTGTTTTGAATATAATTCAATTATTTATGATGTTAATTTCGCTGTATCTTGCGAATTCTTTTGCTGTATGTTCTTTTTTAGTTCTGATTCTTTGAGATGTAATAATTTACTAAAAGCTTCTTGTGCATAAGATATACGAGTAGTATTTTTTGAAATATTCTAAAGCTTTTACATAATTTTCGCTCTTAAATTCAATCTTCCCAAGTGTTATATTTGCCTCTTCAGAACCAAGGTTAGCAGCGTTTTTATATAATTCTATTGATTCTTCAGATAGTTTTGTTGAGCCATGAGCTGTATAGCTTTGTGCTTGTTGACAATAAATTTCTGCTAATTGATGTTTATATAAGTTTTCGTTTTTATAACAATCAATAATAGATTTAAGAAGTTCTTTTAGTAATTTTTCTAATAAATTGTAAATAGGTAGCTCTTGATCAGGTAACACAGGTTTATGTAAAAGCTTATCATATATTACTTTATCGAGATTTTGAGATATTTCTGTAATAGATTTAGAGGCGGTAATATACTTCCCAAGAGATTTAGCTTCTTGCTTGCTGACTGAGCCTATTAGTTTTTCTAAATTACTAATGCTATTATTTATAGTTATACCTAATACATTATTAAAATTCTTAAAGCTCTTTGTTAAAAATCATTTAATATTATCTAGATTTTCAACATTAGGGTCAGAATTGTTAATATGCTGTAAAAAGTTTTTTAAGTTATATATATTCTTGATTGCTTTTAAATCTAAAACATCGTTATTTTTGATATCTTCATAAAATTTTTCAATAGTCTCATTTAATTTGTTATAGAATGAATCTTTATCTTTGCATATTGTATGCTTAAATGATTCTAATAACTTTTTTTTATATTAGATACCCCAAGGTTACTAAATAAATCGTTAAACCATTAAACCATTTTGCAGAATTAATTGTAACCAAATTTTTTTTTGCAGCAAATTTGATGTCAGATAAATATTTACGATAATTTAGAAGGTTCTCTAATTTATTTTCTGATTTCGATGTTTCTAAAAGTTGATTTCGTTTTTTAACGATTTCTAAGAAAATTCCTATAGTTTTGCCATTGTCTTCAAAACTTACATTACTTTTTATATTTTGTTCCAATTTTTGCTATATATGTTTTAAGCTCATTGATACTAATTGGTATTTCTTTATCAATTACATTTATAGAATTTAAAATATATGTTCGATTTTCACCATCGATTGTTATTTTATTATATTCATCTGGAATAATATAATTATCATCTGTAATATTTAATAGATCTTTATAGTCTTTTGCTTGTTTGCTAGCTTGAGGTAATAAATAGAACCTTTTATTTTATTAATGATACTCTTTTGTTCATTGCTAAAATTACCGAGTGTTATAATGTCATCAATAATTTTTTTTAGATATACTAAGTATTATTATTGCTTGCTGGGCTATCGGTCACTACTATAAATAAATTATCTTCATTTATATCAATATATCTCAATAATTTAGTAAATTGTTCAAATATACCGACAAGTTTTTCTAGATTGGCTTTAACAAGGGAAGAGTGAAAGTTTTTGGTTTCAATATTTTTTATTGCTAATATAAATTTAGTAGGAGTCGTACTTAGAATTTTTTGTAGCAAAAATTTATCAATAGTAGATTCATAGGATGAATTAGAAGCATCCAAATAAGAACTTTTATATGTTAAATACCTGTCGTTTTTTATATAAAAACTATCTAAAATATTTGAACTTTCTGTTAGACTTTTTTTTGAGCAGTCCCAATCTCCATACTCATTACTTGCTAATATTAATTCACCGTCTTTAAGAAAATTAGCTATGAGATTTCAATCTTCTTTCTCTCGTCCTAATATAATTATAGCTTTATTACTCCTATCAATAATAGATTCATGTTTCTCACTATCTTTATTAATTAAGTCGATAAAATTTTTATCCTTTAACATATCAGATATAATAATTGTCCATTTCTGCTTCTTCTGCCTCCTCTACTTCTTCTTTGTTCAACATCATTGTATTTCTCATATTTTCTGCTTTATTGTGTTTAATATTATCTGTTATTTCAAACGAATTTTGATTTAGGGGTGTGTGTCGGTTGAGTTTCATTATTGTTGTCATTTAGTATTTGAAATAAATGCTATTTCAGAAATAGTGTTATCTTACGATTGCCGTATTTTCTTGTTTTTTAAATTTATAATTTAAATGTTTTACATAAGTGGTATAATTGTACATGATTAATCTGTTGCCTAGTTGTTTTTTATTTAATAATCTTAACCTTAAGATTAACTCAAAAAATTTTAATCTAGTTAATAAATTAACTAATTTTTAACTAAAATATCACAATTTGGATATTATGATCTTTAATATAGTAAAAGATGATTTTTATTGCATATATGATAAGAATAAGTTTTACTTAGATTATGAGACATAATAAAAACCAAGTGTATCTTATAAAAATTTTTATAGCCTTAGCTATGATTACGGGTATAATATTTTTATGTTTATTTTATTCTTCATTAACTCTGTCTAAGTTTAAGATTGGTGCAAAAACTAGTAATACAGACGATTCGCCTAAAATTAAGTTTACTCTTATAGATCAAGCAGGAAAGAAATTTGATAGTACCCATTTGCAAGGTCATTTAAGTTTGATTTATTTTGGTACTACCTATTCCTT
>NZ_AKVZ01000059.1 GCF_000273745.1 Rickettsia australis str. Phillips | reverse complement strand
ATCTCAAATGCTAAGACTATAGAGCAAGATACGCTAATTACCAATATGCATAATATGGTAATATATGCCCAAAAACATGGTATATTAAATGACCAAGAAATACTAAATCAATTTAACTCTTCTGATAGTCATAACGTGCTTAAGAATTTAAGTAAAACATGTGAGAAACATTATATGGAGCATCATAATGAGAACATCAAGCAGCTATTGGATGATGAGCATGTGATGGTAGGATCTAAGAAATATTCCTGTCCGCTTCAATATATGAAGCATGAGATGCAAAATAATATACCTACTTTGTAGATGAGAAGCAAATATCTAGCACATTTGCAAAAGTAAAAGCAGAAGTTAAAGAGCTACGCCTAGAAAAAGAGTTAGAACATACAATGACGATGAGATTATAAGGATTTACAAGCATGACTAATGAAGAGCATAATCAGAGGCAACAGCAAACAGACATAAGTACAAATAGCGGCACTTCTGAGCGTCCAAGGCATGATGCCCTTATTCGTAAGGCTCTAGAGAACCCAATCGTTGCTAAAGAGTTCTTTGAGATGCATCTGCCTCTTGAGATTAAGGCGATGTTCTCTTCTCATACTCTAAAGATAGAAAAAGAAAGCTTTGTTGAGGCAGATCTTAAAACTTCTATATCTGATATTCTATTCTCAGCTAAGTTTCAAGATGATACAGGATATTTATGGATTCTTTTAGAGCATCAGAGTACGCCAGATCATTTCATGGCTTTTAGGCTCTTTAAGTACATGACTGATATTGCATCAAGGCATTTAACTCTTAATCCTAAATTAAAACATTTGCCTTTTGTATATCCACTTGTGTTTTACAATGGCACAAAGAAATATAACGCTCCAAGAAATATTTGGGATCTGTGTCAGCATAAAGAACTAATGCAAGATATTTGGACTAAAGACCATAAGGTAGTCAATGTTCATGATATTCCTGATGAGGAGTTAAAAAAGAAAGCATGGGCAGGAATACTGCAATTCTTCATGAAGCATATTCACGAGAGAGACTTACTTAAAAGATGGTATGAGGTTGCTGATCTATTACCTGAATTTGCTAAAATGAATATTGGTATTGATTACTTGGAGCTGATATTAACCTATACATTGATTAAAATTGAAAAATCTGATAAAATAGAACTAGAAGAAATACTTAAGAGCCGTTTAAATAATCAGCAAGGAGAAAAACTTATGACTAGTCTCGCTCATCATTGGGAACAACAAGGTGTAGCAAAAGGCATGCAGCTTGGAGAAGCTAGAGGCATGGAGATTGGGGAAGCTAAAGGCAAATATGAAGTAGCTAAAAATATGCTTAATGCTGGTTCTGATATTTCTTTTATCTCTAAAGTTACAGGGCTCTCTATTTCCGAGCTACATCAGCTTTTCAAATCCTAACCCCTAGGTGCAAAGGGATACCCTTTGACTTAGGGTCTTCGGAATCTATTTCTTTTTTGTTATTTTTTCCATCAAATTGTCAGGATCTTTAGCTTTTCCTAAAACACTGACATCACAATCTTGTATTATAATATTATTTGCTCCTGTGACAGTTAAATATCTTGAAAATTTAGTAGTCACTAAATATGCAGTACCGCCTGCTACTATGGCTGAAAATAATCCCACTAGCCACATATTCTTTAGAAAACTATAATTATTACACTCAACAACATGAGCAGCACTAACAGATAGTTTTTTACTATATTCGTATAGTTTTTGGTCAACACTGCTTTTAAACGCTTGATGAGCAGATATAGTATTATTAAGCATATCATTCATAGATTGCACTTTGTTCATGATATGCAATATTAATCTCATGCACTACAATAGGCACAATTTGTTCTATTGCTTGTTTTGTTGTTTCCGGTAATACAGCTAAAACTCCAACTTCATTTTGTAGTATCTCATATTGATTTTTTTTGAGCAGTAATAGTCCGCTTAAATGTTTTAACGGCATCATTAAGTTGTTCTGCACTACTAGATAGCACTTTGCTTAAATCTTGCTGCTACTTCTCTAGTGCTTTAGTATAAAAACTAAATTGATTCTTTAATGTACATAACTCAAATATTTTGTTATAAAAAACTATTGGATTAATAATTAAATTATATGAAACGAGAAGAAATATTATCTTTAAAAGAACAAGAAAAGCAAAATGAAGCTGCTAAGATTATTCAGCAAGCTTACCGTAATTATAGGGCTTATAAATTAGCTGAAGAAGTGCAGGGAATAAACCCATATAAGGATTCAGAAAAACATTTACAAAAATTAAAAGATAAATTGAAGCAGGGCATAGGTTTAAGTGAGAAAGAAATAGAAGCACGAGGCAAAAATATTCTTACGAAAGAAGAAGAGAAATTAGTGGATGTGATAATTAACCAATTCCCTTGGACCTTGAAGCATGCAACGCCTAGTTATGATATGATACTAGAACGTGGTAATCAGTTACTTTCCTTAAGAGAAAGAAAAAGGCTTGAAGGAGAAGTAAAAAATTCTCATACTCCAAGCGATGAAGGAAATGATGATAACGTGTTTTTTACTTTAGGAGGTCCTGAACATGGCTTAGCTGGTTTTGTAGAAGATAGTGCGCATACTATAGCAGTTGATCTAAAGAAATATTTAGATACAAAAAATAAACCTCAAGATATTTTAAAAGGTGTATGGTATGGCGATCATTGGTACCCATATTTTCGCAATGCACGTTATGCATCTAAGATGTACGGTGATACTAAAAGAGTTGCTATGCATGATAAAGGAGATATTTATAATGGTATAGCTCCAACTAAAACTTATGAATATATTAGAAAAGATGGAAGTATATTAGAACGTACGGTAACTTTAGGAGAAGAAACAGTACAGGGGCGAGATATACCGGAATTTGTAGCCTTAAATTTGGTACAAGAGTTGCGTTATATTGGTGATTCATATAGAAAAAAATTACTTAGTAATCCCAGCCTTAAGAATATAGAACCTGCGATTGATATCATGTTTAACTCAAATATATTTGAGGCAAAACTTCCTGTAAAACTGCAATTAGATAAAAAATATATTAGTATTACGGCAAATAAAAAACAAGAAGATATTGTAAATACACCTAAGAACGCAGCTTTGTTACATAAAGCGGTAAAAGGCTTAGATTATAAGCAAGTGGAAAAATTATTACAGGAAGGAGTAAGTCCTGATATCACAGTTGATGGCTATACACCATTTTATAATTTAGTTACCGGTAATGCCGATATAAAAATGGCTAAATTACTAATTCAATATGGAGCTGATATATCAAAGCAAATGGAAGGTTTCTTATCTACTACACCTTTTGATATGGCAACGTGCGGTATAGAAGAACGTTTGCCGTTAATACCGCTTATGCTTGAAAGTGCGGTACCAAATCCAAGAGACTCTGATATCAAATCGGTAGTAGATATTAATGCTTCTAGTATATTAAACAATGCCTATAACATGATTAAAAAAGGGGATTTTAATACTCTAGATTTACTTATTAAACATGGTTTAAAATTAGAACAAAAAGATAATACTAGGTTGTTAAATGCAGCAATGCAAGGTTTATCTAAGGCTCGAGAGGAAAATTTGCCTCAAGAACGTTATTTAAAATTAATTGATGATTTTGCCAGCAAATATGATCAAGAAAAGAATAAAGAAGCTATGGTTAATGATGTTACTCCGACTATGTTAGCATCTCAATTAGGTCAAACAGATATTATAGAGAAACTAGCAAATGCAGGTCATAATCCTAATCAGCATTTACCTGCAGGTATATGGAAAGAGCCTACAACAGCTTTAATGCAAGCTACAAACACCGGTAATTTAGATGCTGTTAAAAAACTATTAGAGGTAGGAGCTAAATTAGAAGAAAAAGATGAGTTTGGAAGAACCGCTTATTATCTTGCTAAAACAACTTCTGAATTAACATATGAACAATTTAAAAATTTATCTTATAAGAATGAGAGAAAAACACAACAAGAATATCTAAAGATAATAAACGACTCTAAAGACATTGCAGATTACTTAAAATCTCAAGGAGCAAAAGAGATTTTCCAAGAGCAAGTACTTGATTATAAGGAAAAAGAAAATACAGTGAGAGTAGTGGTAAAAGGAAAAGATAAGGAAGGGGTGACTAAATATTTAGTCGGTAAAGAGGTAGAAAAAGAGCAAAGATTCATGGGTGTTGATTATAGTGATGCTATGCAGCATTATTCTTTTCCAAAAATCGTTGTTAAAACAAATGATATGGAACTTAGCACAGCTTCTCCGATTACTCTAGCCAATAAAGCACTTTTTGAGAATACTCTAATAAAACTACATAATTTTACTACCGATCCGGCAATAGAATTACATCATTATGATAAAGTTGCTAGTCAGCTTGAAAATGATGTGCAATTGGGACCAATTAGCAGCCCACTCTCGTATACACTGACTACTAGGCGTAATTTAGATACTACTTTATTGTTTGATGTGGGCAATATTGATAAAATAAAACCTAATATCACTAATGGTTTCGCAGATATAAGGTGGATAACAACAGAAGAAGCAAAAGATTTAAAGATAGATGCTATTGATAAGCTACTGTTAGATAAAGGAGCAAATCCAACTCAAAATTTAAAGACAGTCCTAGACCAGGAGTTTGATAGAAAATATGACGGGGCTAATCTGCTATTAAATAAATTACTTGTAAACGATAAAGAAGGCTTAATTAAGCTTTTAGATGAGGGGTATAATATTAATGCATTAAATGCTGATAGGTTCAATGTCGTATTGCTTGCAGCATATAGAGACGATTGTAAAGATCTGTTAAAAGCAATGATCGAAAAATATGGAGCAGATGTTAATTTAAACACCTATGGGATACGTTGTGGGCAAAATCATAAATTAAATGGTGCTTCTTCTCTTTTAGATGTTGCTATCCTAAAAGAAGATATAGAACTAACAAAATATTTGATTGCAAAAGGAGCAGAAATAAAAGTAGATGGATTCCCTGGCCATGTTATGCAAGCTTGCAATTTAGCTAAAAAAACCGATAACATGGAAATATTAGATCTTTTCTTTTCTCAGGGAGTCTCAATTAAAGAGCAACCGGTTATACATGAATTAGCTAATAAGAATTTTCCAAAAAAAATAATTTCTTATATGATTGATAAAGGGGGTGATGTGAATTTAGCAGGTTATGGTAATAATACACCATTATCACAAGCTATAAGAGAGAAGAATTTAGATATGGCTAAGTTTTTAGTGGAAAAAGGAGCTGATATTAATAAACCGCTTGAGCTAAGACATGAAGGATATTACGATAATATATTTGAATATGCTAAGAAAATATTAGCAGTAGATTCAGCTCAGTATAAGGATTTTGTTTCGTTTGTTACTATACATGAAGCTAAAAAAATAGGTTCAACTGTTAAAAACTCCGATGTAACAATTAATAATGCAATAAAATCTGAAGATATGGAAGTTGATAAAAATACTCATATTTATCTTACCACTGCCTCTACGCATTTAGATAAGGAAGGCGGGAGAGGAGCAGGTAGCGGTGATATAGACTATACTAAAACCTTAGAGCAAAGCTTAAAGAATGCCTTAGGCAAAGGAAGTAATGTTCATTACCTTAGCATGAACGATGAGAAATCTATATTCGAGCATATAGAGAAAAATACTCCTAAAGGAGAGCAAAAAATATTGCATATGATGATTAATGCTCCAACTATTGGTTTTTCGTTTAGTAAGCAAGGTTTAAAAGAGTTTAAAGAAAATGGCGGAGTTATTGTTGCAACTGCTGTAGAATTTGCAAGCAGAATTGCAGCTCCGAATTTAAAACCGGATACCCTAAAATATTTATCATATGCAGATCAAGTAATTTTTCTTGATGAAAATGATAAAAACCAAGCTATTAAGTATCAACAACGACACGATAAGAATAATCGAGCTTTAAATAATAAATTACTTGAATCTCAAATAATAAATGTTCCTCCCACTGTACCTGTAAGTGATAAAAGGCCTGAAGAACGAGGGCATGATATTATTTCATTCGGTATGATAAGAGCCGGTAAAGGATTCGCTCATGTAAGAAAATTAGCTGAACTTATTAAAGACAGCCCAGATCCGTTAATGAAAAATAAAAAAATATTAATAGCAGGTACTGTTCAAAAAGATAAAATATCAAGAGATGGTAAAAACTATGCCTATGATGGAGAATTATATAAACTAATGAAAGATATTTATCCGGAAAAATCTGATGAGTTATATAATAAGAATCCAAAGGAACTCAAAGAACTGTACGAAAAATATCAACAACAAAATATAAAGCCAGCCTTACCTATTGAATTACATCTTGATGTACCAAAACAAAAGTTACCAGAGTTATTTGACAAATGTACATATTCGTTCTTACCTGCTTACCGTGGTGCAACGCTGCGTAATAGTAGCATCAGTAGCTCTCTTGCTAATAAATTTATTACATATTCTCATATTAATGATCAAATCACGCCAACAAATTTAAAGCCCGGAGGGGCATACTCAACTTCCATGGTTTTACAATCAAATGATGATTATAATAAATATGCAGAAAATGTTTTTATAAATATTAGCGGTCGTGAACATAACCCAAAGTTAAATAAAAAAACTTGGACAGAAATAGAGCGTCTGAATTCTAATGAGCTTGATCCGGCAAAGATAGCCACCCAATATCTTGCTGGATATTCCGGTGCTATAAAAAAACAACGTCTAGAGCAACAAGAGCTTTCCGGTCCCAAGTTACAAACTAGAATGGGAGTCGCCAGGATATTTAAATGCTGCCGATAAGCTACTAATAGCAACAAACTTAAGGCGTGACATTGTAAAGACGATTGGCAGTTTTAACGCCTACGTCACTGATATATAAAAATGGTACGTCAAGTTAAGTAAGATAGGCTTTGTTCGGAAGGGTATCTGTTGGTTTTTTTGACGTAATTATCCTATTTTTACGGCAACACATTTACCAAATGAATTCCATAAATTTATAATGTTGGAAATAATAATTGCTTCATGTTTTTGTGATGATATTTTTTTAGTTAATAGAGATGAACCAATACATCGCTTAATTCTTGAAATTTGAGCTTCAATTCGTCCTAATTCCATAACAGAATTTTTTATAAAATGCATAAATATTACCTTTCTTACTAATATAACCTACAACCTTATCATGCCATATGGTATTATCTTGACCATATATCTTAGCATTACGTGAAGGAGGAATTACTGGCGTAATACCACGATTACTTAATGTCTTAATTCCTTCAATACTATAGTAAGCACCATCAGCAATTACTCTATCTACCGATATATTCTCTGGTATTAAAGACTCTAACATCTCTATATCAGCAGTATGGCAATCAGTAATCTCAACATCATGAATATTCATTTCAGGATCCATAGCAATATGCATTTGCTGCCATGACTTATTCTTACAGATTTTATTATATTTCATTGCGTACCAGTTACTAGCTGTATTGAATCTAAGACCTGTGATATCTAGTTAGAGATATAGCTCCGCCCATTCTTGACACGCCCAGGCAAGTTTATTGCAAAACTGCTTTACCAATGGTATCTGTGAAAATAAATCACATAAATGACCAAAAATTGGAACTGGAATCTCAAGACTCTTACTCCGCTATAGGCAGTAAAGCTCTATGTACCAAGCCACAAAAGTAATATACTGCGTAGTTATCAGGATGAGCTTTGATTGACTACTTAAAGCAACATAATGCAGATCTATAGCATTTTATGCAAGGGTTTTTTTCAGTAACAGTAATTGCTTACATAGCTTTAGTCATGCATCGTCATACTTATCAAGTTTTAAAAAACTTATTAATACTGTGATTATTTTAGAAGTGAAGGATGCTGATAAGAATTGCTTATTATGGCCATGTGAATCATTAACTAATCTTGCAGCTTTATATTTTGTACTTTTTTGTGAATGAGGTTTTTGTAGCAACGCACAAGAGTTGCTAGCGTTCCGAGAGGCAGCACAAGCTAAATCCTTATGGGAATTAACAAAAGGAGCAGATACTAACTCTACTATTATTGCCAACACCGTGATGATGTATTATATTCATAAATGACCTCATATTTATTTAGGGGTTGTTATTTTACCGGTAGATGCTCAAACTTTGGACGGGGAAAGCATCTACCGTGTTGTAAATCTGTGTTTATTTATATACATAAATCTGTGTTTATTTATAATCTGTTCTCTATGATTCTATATATTTGACTATTATTTGTACGTCTTATATATTCACACTCATACCTCTGCAGATTTTTTATATTTTTAAATTATCCTTATTTTAAGATTATAATTATAATTTATGTATATACATAAATCTGTGTTTATTTATTCTCCGTGTTTTCTTTTAATAATTTAAATCCTTCCATGAAAGCTTCATTCATTTTAAATCTATGTCTAGCACACCATGATTTAAAATCTGCCCTTCTAGCTTCCTCTATGGATAATGTAATAAGTACTACTTTACTACTTGCTTTATTTTCATTGTTTGCTTTAGCAATTTGCGTTGCGTGAGACACTTCAACCAAATCAGATGTCAAATCGAATTTTTTCTTTCTCATGATAATCTCCTGTTGTAAATAATTTATCGTTAATGAAACTCCATATCGCTGTTAATTCTTCGAGAGCTACCTTATCATCTGCTGAAGCAGATGATCCTATATTCATGGCATTGGCATATGATACTCTATTACTAATAGTTGATGGTGCTACCACACCAAATTCTGACAATATTGATACCCCTTGCACTGCTAATTTTGTTCTAGATACTGCTTGCGTTATAACAAAAATAAAATTTTTGCTCTCCGCTTTGACCATTGATATTGTGCGACCTATTGCCGCTAGGTCAGGTGATGTAGGCTTTGAAGGTATTAACACTAGATCTGCAACTTTAATTCCGTTAATAGCATTAATACTAGTATCTCCTGGCGTATCTATTATACACAAATCAAAATTATGCATATTTAGCTTACTGATAGCATTCTCTATATTATATGGATCAATATCTGTTAAAAAAGGATTGCTATCCTCTCTTTTTTTCCACCAATTTTCTAATGTTTTTTGAGGATCTAAATCAATTAATATTGTTTTTTTCCTTTTTTTACAGCTTCCAAAGCTATATGTGCAGCACAAGTACTTTTGCCTGCACCTCCCTTGCGATTTGCTATAGTCAGTATCTTCATACACCTGCCATAATTTTTTTAAAAATTAATATAATATTTTATAATAAAATATTACATATATAAATATTTATGTATATTTTTATTTATTATTACTATTGACAATTAACAATATTATTATAGATTATAATAAATGATATTAATTTACTATGGCAAAAACTATTACCTTTTCTTTTTCAGTACCAGTGGATCTTGCTATACTTATAGAAGAAAAATTAGAAACAGATAAAATTACAAGATCAGAACTTATTAAGAGAGCATTATGGAATTTTCTAGATAAACAAAATGATAATAAAATCATCAACAGACTGAATGAAATTCAACAGGATTTACTGGAAGTAAAGAACATTTTACAAAATAAATGATAGTGTGTGGAGCTTGACTTTAGAAGATTTAGGACCTCTACTAAAGCCAAGGCGTGTACGTCTTCATGCGAATTGATTGTACTCGTTTTCTCCTAAATGTCAAGCAAAACATATATAGGACAAAGCATGAGTACTTTATCTTGGTCACAAACAGACATTTCTAATACCCATGATACAAAATCTTTTTTATACATCTATGGTCGTCAATCATACATCCCAATAACTGGGTGCATACTGTCTCGCATATTATCATGTTCGGAGTTATCTTCTCTTGAGAAGATATATTATATCTTAGCTGATTCTCTTTCTTGTATTAACTCCTCTAAAGGACGCAATAGATCTGTTTCTCTTCCTGCTAAAAGCTGGGCGAAAAGACTTTCTTGCTCTAAATCTGAGGTATTTATTTTACAGCATTCTCTAGAGGATAAAGGATATTTCCTTATCCAGAGAGACAAGAACGATAAAGGACAGAATAATCGTAACATTATTACCACAACAATACCTGATAAGGTTTTTAATGATCTCAAGTTTGAGCCTGATAGATTTGATTTGTGTGATATAAATGATGAAGCAACACACCAAAATAACTCTAAGAGTTTAGAACATATAGATAAAATATTTATACCTACCATAGAAGGTAAGAGACAACATCTTGAAAAAACTAAGATGTTTATAATGGTTCCTTATCTGTTCTTAAAGCAATTAAATTCTAATTGTAGCATTTCTGCAACATCTAAAGTTATAATGCTTTATCTTTTTACTAAGCTTTATAAATCTTCTGCTAATAAGTATAATTATGATGAGTCTGATAGTGCTGTAACTCATAATTCATATTCCATTGTTACTTCTTATCGAGAATTAAGAAAAGAACTTAAATTACATAGAAATAGTCTTGCTAAAGCATTAAAGACTTTAGAAGATAATAACCTTATCTCTAAACATAGATTTTTTATAAAAGATAAAGAAGATTATCACAGTAGAGCAGATAAATCATTATGGCAAATATCAGTGCTTAATGTTCCCCTCATCACTAATTCTAATGATCAGCATAAACAAACAGACCGAGCAGAACAAAATTATCAAGAAGAGCATATAGGTCAAAAACAAGCAATGATTAGCGATCAAGCTAAGTTAGGATACAATGACAATCAAGCCTTGGAATCCTCTAAAGAATTGGAATGCACCAAATATGACCCTGCTTGCACTGATTCTAGTCAATTATATAATAAAAACTTTGTATTAAAGGATAGTATTGTTGAAAATATAGATTATATAGATGCAAATTATCCGAATTATAAAAACTTATCTTTAAATAATCCTTCAGAATATCTTCAATCTACAAAAATTGTTAAAAAAGAGTTTTTGGAAAACGAGCTTTGCTCGTTTCCATCTGAGTCTTGTAATAATTCTTTTACATATTCTGTCAATGCTAAACAACATTGTACTAATACTACCTCTGAACCTACTTCTAGAACCGTCAAAGATATATCTGTAAAAGCAAGAGAGGTAGTTAAATCTGTAGGACAAAAGCCAAATATAGATCATACCACCACCATTAAGAAAACAACATCACAAAAAGAACTTAGGTATTTCTATCCGCTCTCAGAAAAAGATATAGATACGCTCAACCTTAGAGCCAATAGAGAGTTCAGCACTAACTTTGTGAATCAATTATTACTGAAACTTTACATCAAATATCCTGAGAAGAGATTTAAGAACAAGTTTACATTCTTGAGTTATATGGAGAAGGTACTCAAGAACGAGAAACATCAAGGACCGCTAGTAAATCATACAACATTTAGATTTAGCTGTAATATCAACGTAGAAGAGAAGAACTCACTTGAATATGAGAAATACCTAAACCAAATAGAGAATTCCTTGGATACTAGTAAAGAAATGCAGGTAAGGAAGAAGATAGCCGGAAGATTTAGTACAGAAGTTGCATATCAGATACTGAAACAAATAGAATTCAAAACAAGTAATGATAATAGATTTATAACAGCAATAATCCCAAACCAGCCTGCTTTAAGCGAGAGAAAAATAGAGATCTTAAGCGCGCAAATAGAAGCAGTATATGGCAATAACGGGTATTATGTGACTACGGTTGGAGATGTAGATGTAGGATATGCTGTAGGAGGCAAGAGGAAAGTGGAAAGAAAAGAAGAGATAGAAAAGCAATATTCTAAAATTAAGCCATCTGCTATTATCTCTAATAGCAAATATATTAGAACTTTAGATAGCAGTAAGGGATTAGATAAAATAGAAGAAAACGCAGCGTGGAATCATATTAGACAAGGTTTAATAGAGGAATTAGGAGAAGCAATAGATGGGACTTGGTTTGCAAAAGCTGTAGCTAAAGAGTGCAAAGAAACTGGCACATTAATGCTTAAAATGCCAACAAGGTTTATGGCGGATTGGATCAGAAATAACTACTCGCATGTGATACGCAAATTTGCAGGAAGTGTAGGGGTTAAAATAGTGGAGTATTGCTATGAGTGATATTTTAGAGAAAGCAAATTAATACCTCTATTAGAACTGATTAAAGATGTCACAGATGGAAAAAAAGCAACTAAAAAGCAAACAATGAAAATAAAGCAAGTAGTAAAGTAGTACTTATTACATTATCCATAGAGGAAGCTAGAAGGGCAGATTTTAAATCATGGTGTGCTAGACATAGATTTAAAATGAATGAAGCTTTCATGGAAGGATTTAAATTATTAAAAGAAAAACACGGAGAATAAATAAACACAGATTTATGTATATACATAAATTATAATTATAATCTTAAAATAAGGATAATTTAAAAATATAAAAAATCTGCAGAGGTATGAGTGTGAATATATAAGACGTACAAATAATAGTCAAATATATAGAATCATAGAGAACAGATTATAAATAAACACAGATTTATGTATATAAATAAACACAGATTTACAACACGGTAGATGCTTTCCCCGTCCAAAGTTTGAGCATCTACCGGTAAAATACTACAGGAGATAATAATGTATCAGAATCAATCAAGGGTAACCGAATATTATCATTATCCGGAGGCGGAGTTAAGAGGGGATAGCAGAGCTTGTGGTACTAGCTGAGATAGAGGAGCGTACAGGCAAATCTATATCGGAATTATTCCCGATCATCACAAGCACTAGTGTTGGCGGTCTCATTGGAGCATTGCTAACTATTCCAAAAGAGCCTAGATCAAACATAGCTAAATATAGTGCCAAAGATGCTGTGAAGATATTTACAGACGCAGCACCGAAGATTTTTGAACATCATTGGTACGATGGAATAAAACAAATATTTACCCATAAGCATAGTCAAGAACCATTAAAAGAAATACTAGATCATCATTTAGCAGAATTAAGATTAGATGATACGACATCTAAATTGATAATCCCTGTTACTGATTTAGCAAGTCCATAAAGGGGATAAAGATATTTGATAGTCATGATGCTTATAGTTCGCATATAAGAGTTCAGGACGTGTTACTAGCGACCACTGCAGCACCTACATATTTTAAGCTTGTGACTAATAAAGAGCATATTAAGGGTTATGAGAACCAAGAGGAAGTGCTATATGCGTATGCAGATGGAGGCCTTGGAGCTAATAGACCAGCATATGAGGCACTTAAGATATTAAAGAACGGTGATAGTAGGGAAGAGAATGCCAAAATACTCGATAATACTATAGTATTATCGCTTAACTTTGATAAAAATGCATCAGGAAGTAGTGCTATACCTAAGATAGGAGTTGATGGAGTAATAGGATGGCTTGTTAAAGGTAAGTTAGTAAGTCGTTTAATGCAAAGCAGTGAAGATAGCTCCACAGCAGAGGTAAGAGTAGATTTACCAGGAGAGGATGAGTTTGTGGAAGTAAAGCTACCTATTACTAAAGAGACAAGTAGTCTAATAGTAGACTTAAAAACATCTGAAATAGATAAGTTTACCATGAAAACTTACACCGAGAATTTTGGTAAAGAGAATATGTATGGAGATATTACCAAAATTTCAGAGCTTGATATACCAGACCATGACATTTTATTAGCTGGCTTTCTTTTGTCCACCTTTTTCCCAAGCGGGTTTTAAAAAAGGATTTTCAGATACAAGAAGAACTCTTTTTTTGATGTTGCAAGGATTTTATTGGAGAAGAAACAAAAAGTTTTTTTATTAGAGAGTGTTAAGCAGTAAAAAGGACACGATAAAGGTAAAACGCTTTAAGTCATTTTAAATAAGTTACAGCAAGTTGGGTATATTGTTTATTGTATGGACTTTTTAGACTCATCTTATACACTAATATAATTTCAGCTAGATACTATAAAGATGGTAGTGAAATATTAATTGAGCAGCAAGGGAAAAATCTAAGAAAAATAACGCCTAGGGAAGCTGCTAGACTACCAGGTTTGCTTGATTCCTTTCCCAAATACCAGTTTCTAACACTCAGTCTTATAAGCAGTTTGGTAGTGTCTGCGTTCCTGTTGTCGAGGCTATATCCTAGAGCATAATGTTGCATATTACCACTAAATATGGTAACATAGTTCAGTATAAGGTTTTAGTATTTTTCAGTGGTGTAGTAAAGTTTAATAAAGTCAGTTTAGGATAGGAGTGTAGAAAGATCTTTAGTACGGCAAGTTCAATTAATCAGGAGTATTGTTATGAGTTACGATCAAGAAGGATACGAATTTAAAATGACACAAGCATTTAACTGTTTAAATGATGCAATAGCTTGAACATATTCATCAGTAAATCATTTCTTAGATATACCTAAGGTGATTAATAAATACGGCGTACTTGCTACTGTCGTTTTATCCAAAGCAAAGCAATTAAATTTCACAGATACAAAATCAGATAGTATAGTAAAAAATGGTTTTATTATATAATGAGGTAGTAGAAACAATCATCAAGACAAGTAATACCATCACTAAAGATCAGCAACTATTTAGTAAAGCTATAGATGATGGTCTAAATGCAGTAAATAAATTACAAGAGGCAGTGGTGCATTTATCAAGTATTGGAGAGCATATTTCGAATATGTAACATCATTCTTTGGTAATCATGATCAACATGAGCCATTATTATTTGGAACATATACACCTAACTCAACAAGCTATGCTATAGAAGAATACCATCTAATAGGTAATAATGCTCAGTTAATAGCATTAGAAGTCTAGTAAAAGGTTGATAGCTAGGAATCGCTTGGCTTTAGCAAGGTGAGGGCGTCACATTCGTTGTCGTAAATAGCACGCAGTATAATATATATAAAGATTTAAAATGACTCAATTTTATAATAGGAGAATATAATGTTTGAAATTATGAATAAGCAAAGCGCACATATGGTGGCACAAATCAGAGCAAAACAGTTGGCAACCAAATATAGTCAGAATAAGGTGCAAGCAATTATTATTGAATATTGTGAGCAACATCCTGACATCTCTGATGCAGAGATAGCAAGTGTAGTCACTCATAACCTGCAAACATATGAAAATATTAGTGGATCAATAAATAATTACTTAAAGGATCAGAACTTGCACGATATAGGGTTTCCTATAAAGTATAATAAAACCTCTTTACAGCTTAACATGGCTAAACAGTGGGCAGAGCAACAAGGAGAAGAATTAATAAGTCAAATAAAGAACGGTGTGTTCTATCATGAATTGACTAATACTATAGACCATGACAAATTACCGATATTACAGTCATCAAGTGATCAGGAGTATTGGGGTAATGAAAATCCTTCTGTCAGTTCAGCATTACTTTTGAGTATTGCTGCTAGCTGTACTAAAGAAAAAAAGATTATGCCTGGTGCTGCTACATCATTTCCTTTTCTGAATCTCGGATACGAATTACCAGATGCGCTAGTACCTACTTCATATCCTTTCGCATCTAAGAACGGTATGATACTTGTTGGAGATTATCAATATGGGGCACATCGTTATTTTAAGGAACAATTGTTATTTGGTCCTGAAGATTGTTCAACAGCGGTAGGTAAAGCAACATACCTTACGACTGAGCAAATTCAAAGTATTAATACTATAAATATGCAAGCAGCATATAATGATCCTGCAAATGAATATCACTATAAAGCCATTACTTTTTTAAGTGGTGATGTTAAAGATGAACAATTAAAATTAATTCAACCAGGTGATATTTACCTTGTGAAAGGCCATACAGCTATTATTGTAACACAGCCTGATAATAAAAGTAATATAACGACTTTACAGTTTACTAGAGATATAGATACGCCGGTGGATAAAAGGCTAGGTGGAGGTTTATATGATTATAATTTGTGTAACAAAGTAAAAGAAATAAAAACTGGTATTTATATTTTGCGTCCTGATTTAGAACCGCTACATGAGTCCTGTTCTTTAAGTCAGTTACTAAAGCAAATTGACTTAAAATATATAACATTGTTCCCTGAGAACCCTATAGACATACCGGGGGACTGCAGAATATTCTTGGAAAACGATGAAACTTCAGTCATAGGAGACATTACAGCAGCATCATTAAGTGTAGAATTTTAGATTGTGCCTCACAGACAAGTGATCATCTTATCTAGATTATTATAGAGAGTAGTTCTTTTAACATTGAATGTCCGGCATATTGCAGCTTTGCTTGTGCCGGATTTCAGGGCTTCACTAATTGCTTGCATTTTTTCAGGCGATATAACCCTTGGTCTTCCTCCTGTTTTTCCTCGTTTCTTAGCAGATTTTAAACCTGCCATAATACGTTCTTTTGTAAGTGCTCGTTCATATTGTGCAAGAGCCCCAAATACACTAAATAAAAACTCACCGTGAGGGGTTGTTGTGTCCATTTGTTCGGTTATGGATTTAAAGCCAATATTTTTCTGCTTAAAACCATCAATAAGTGTAATGAGATGAGACAATGATCGCCCTAACCTATCTAATTTCCATACAATGAGGCAGTCTCCATCTTGTAAATAATCCAGTACTTCTTGTAATCCTTTTCTATTATCTTTAGCCCCACTTGCTTTATCTTGAAAAATATGCCTTGGATCGACGCCCTCTTTAATAAGAGCATCATATTGTAAATCGAACACTTGGCGATCATTTTCGCTAGAAACTCTCATATATCCGACTAACATGTATGAAAAACCCTTTTTAGTTGATTGTCGTACAGTGCTGCAATACGACAGTGTTTACCGTATACACATAACCTATTTTTTGGGATTTGTAAATAGATGATAGAGACTATGTCGTAAAACACATATTTTACGTACTAATATATTTCATGCTATCTAACAAATTAACCATTCCTTCAGTTTTGAATAATGTCACGAAGTTTTATTATCCTTAACAGCTATAGCTAGTGTTTTCTTTTGTTCAATTATTATAACTAGATGTTTACCGCGGGGTTATGGCAGTGTAAATTAAATTACGTTTAAGCATCATATAACTTTTCATAGTTAGTGGAATGATTACTGCTGGATATTCCGAACCTTGAGATTTGTGTATTGTTGTAGCATAGCTAGAGTAATTTGATCAAGGTCACTATAATCATAAACAACATCACGGTTATAAAAGTTTATTGCAATTTCTTGGTCCTGCTCATTAATATTATTAATAACCCATTTAATGATCTAGCTCCTACGCCTCCTCTTTGCATAGGGCATAATAATTGTATATCATTTATAGGGTTAAGATTAAATTTATTGGGTATATGATCCCTTATCATCATAATAATTTTATTAATGATATCTTCTCCATGCTCTGCTTCTATAAAATAAAAATCTGATTCTGTTTTTGTAGGTGTAAGATCCGGCAAGATACCTTTATTCACTTGATGAGCATTAATAATAATATTATTACTTGTTGCTGCTTGCCTAAATATTTCAGTTAACTTGACCGTCGGTATCACTCTAGAATTAATAATATCTTCTAATACTTGCCCAGCACATACAGAAGGCAGTTGATCTACATCGCCAACTCTTAGTAATGCTGAAGTGTGTGGAATAATGCATGAAATAGTGATATATCAATCATTGAAGCTTCATCTATTACCAAATAATCACACAATAATGGTGAATCCTCATTACGTTTAAACCATCCGTAAGTATGGTCGATTTCAAGCAATCTATGTATAGTGGTAGCTTCAAGTCCCGTGCTTAAGCATTTAGCTGCTCTACCAGTGGGTGCACAGTTTAATATTTAAATTCTGTGTAGATAATGTTTTAAGTAATGAGTTGACCAAGGTAGTTTTCCCTGTTCCTGGCCCACCCGTAATAACCATCAGCTTATGCTGTAGTGCTTTTGCTATAGCTGTTTTTTGACTTGTTGCAAGCGTAATACCTAGCGCTTGCTCTATTGATGGCAAAACGGAAACGGTATCTATTTTGCTCCAAGTGACAGAAGCTTTTGTTAAATTGACTAGTATTTTAGCGATGTTTTGCTCATATATGTAATAACTGATTAAGAAAATAGATTCAACGTGATCAATAGTATCAATTATTAATACATTTGATGCTACTTCTTCTATTATAGCCCGCTCAACTATTTCTTGTTCTATCTTCAGTAATTCCTGAATATTTTGTAGTAATATCTTTTTCGGTAAGCCACAATGACTATCTGATGTCGCTTCAAGTAATGTGTGCGTTCACCCTGCTTTGACTCTGATTAAAGAATTCTTATCAATACCTAATTACACGCTATGGTATCTGCTGAAATAAATCCAATCCCTCTTATATTTTAGCTAATTGATAAGGATTAGTTGATACTATTTCAATCGCTCTGTCACCATATGTTTTGTAGATTCTAGTGGCTCTAGTGGTACCTACGCCATGCGATTGTAAAAACACCATTATTTCACGAATGACTTTTTGTGCCTGCCAGTTATTGCAAATGCAGTTAGCTCTTCCTTACCTATCCCATCTATAGTAGATAAAAGACGAGTCTCATGTTTAATAACTTCAAGCACTCTATCTTTAAATGCTAATACTAATTTCTTAGCAAAATATGGTCCTATACTTTTAATCAATCCAGAACCTAGGTATTTTTCTATACCTTCTAGCGTATCGGGTGGTAAAGCTTTGATAAAATGTGCCTTAAATTGTCTGCCATGATTTCTATCGTTATACCAAATACCACTACATTTTATATATTCCCCTACGAGTGCAGATGGTACATTACCTGTAACTGTAATTGAATCCCTATGACCTTTTACCTTAATACGTAATACACAAAATTCATTATCAGGGTTATGATCAGTAATACGTTCTATGATGCCGGATATATGTTGATTAACATCCTGTTTATTCATATAGTTTTATTAAAAACCTAGGAGGTGTGTTATGCTTTCTTTGTATGTATGAGGATATAACCTCTTGATTTCCTGATCCTAGTGATACGCTTAATGTGCGTATCTATTTCATGCTGGGTAGTGCAATGAATCACTTTATAATTGCCTTTATTAGAGTACAAAGAACCCCAGCTACATATAAGATCAGTAGTACCAAATAAATTAGCTTGAGTAGTTAATCTATAATATTTATGATCTTTAGTCCAATAATAGTCTATGTTCATTCATTATCAATATTAGTGCTTAGTCCTAGTGCTGAGATTATAATATATATTACAAAGATTATTGTCAGTATAATAACTGGCATAACACATATAGAAAGTAACGTTAATATTAATAATATTATGCTAGAATATACTATTTGTGTATATTCGGTATTGTTCAAAATATCTACACAACGTACTGATATTATTTCACTGTGAATACTCCATATGTTGATTGTAGATTCTGTATTTAAAAAACAACATTGAGTATATGCAAATATGGCATCCCAATTATAATGCTGTAACTTGATTATGATGGGATAAAATACCATACATGTTGATATGGCAAGAGCAGGAATAATTTTCTTTTTGTCTGATACGAAATACCACCATATTAGGCAAAGATTTTTAAAACAAGATTTGATATTGCACATTATTCCTAAACTTAATGCTTAGAGATTAATAATGCCCTACCTTTGCTTTGCCATTTATCTATAATCTGCGGATTAATAATTAATTGTTCTTTACAATCAAGTAGCATGCCATAGAGAATATGAGCATTATCAGGATGCAAGTAATCAAGTCCTGCTTTAACAAATAATCCGCCTAACATAATCTTTTTTCTGGCATCAGTTTTGCGATCAAAGGCTACTGCTTTTTGTAATTGCATACGCGTATACCATAATTTCTTTGTAATTAATTTAATCAGTTTTGACGTTTCCTGATTGTGGTTTACTGGGCATTTTAGATTTCTTATGCACCTCTTTTAATTCATTTAAAAAAGGATGATTTTTATTATCTGAGTTTTTAAGAAACTTTAAAAATCCAATTAGCAATCTATCATCAATAGTTAGAGCATTGCATGTTCTAAAGATATTAAACAATTCTTCCTTACGCTTCTGAAGCAACTGAGTTTGTTGGTGTGCTAGTTGTGCTTCTATTTTAGCAATGCGTTCTTTTTTAAGTTGCTCTAAATTAGCAAGTTTAGTAGCGGTTCCAAGAATTTTAGTTGCCATTGTTCCTCATACTTTAGAAATTAATCGAGTCTTTGATGTTTAATACTAAATTAGTATACCAGCAAAAATAATAGTCGGTCAAGCAAAAGTCAGCATTACACATAGTGCTTTTACAGATATAGAGGGGGATCATTTAAGGTGGCAGCTTAGCCCCATTAAAACCCTTTAGTAGCAGATAGGTAAAAATAAGTTGCAAAAGATAATAAAGTATGATGTAGTAAAAATATTCGCGTTAAGCGCGTTAAGCGCATTACCGCATTTTGTTTATATCAAATGCTATGTGTTCAGTAAATAGAAAAAAATATCTGCAAGATAATATTGAAATGGTATGTATTAATAATGGCATTAATGTACTTTAGTATTTCATCTGTACAAAGAAGCAAAGGACAAAATGCTATTGCTACAGCTGCGTACATTGCAGCTAGTAAATTAGTGTATAAAACTATTGATAAAGAAAGTGGCGAAGCGATTAGTATTACTTATGATTTTACTAAAAAGAAAGGAGTGACATATAGTAAGATATTTGTGCCTGAAGGCTTAGAAGATGTAGCCTGGCTGCAAGATAGAGAGCAGTTATGGAACACGGCAGAAGCAAGAGAAACAAGGAATGATGCTAGAACTGCTGAAAAAATTTGTTTTGCCCTACCACGTGAGGTGAGTGAGGAAAAAAATATTGAATTAGTAGAAGAGTATGTAAACAAGAATCTAGTAGCACGAGGTATAGTATGTGATGTAAATATACACTACGATAATGTAGATAACCCGCATGTACATTTCCAGTTTTTAACAAGAAGACTAGAGCGTTTAGACAATGGTGAAGTGATACTCGGAAAGATTAAAGCAAGAGATATAAAAACCACTAAGGCAGTGTATAATTTTAGGAAGCAATGTGAGGTCGAAATCAACAAAGTATATGAGGAAGTAGGGTTACCTTTTAGGGTAACTGCTAAGTCATTCAAAGAGCTGGGACTAGATCAAAATCCGACGCGTCATAAAGGACCTGCTCATTATATGAAGGCTACTGAGCTTGAGGCAAAGAATCAAGCAATAATAATTGAGAATGCAAGGAAGATATATGAAAATCCAGAGATAGTATTTGGTCGTATTTCATATACGCAGCCTGTGTTTACTAAAGAAGATATAGCTATAGCATTATCGGATACTCTAATGGTGCATTTAGTGTCAAAAGATAGTGATATTACTAAGCAGCAAAAAGCTATTAGAGCCTTTGGCAGGGGGTTAGTGCAGGAACAAGGTAGTAGTAAAGATGCAGCACAAAATATAAAGAATAATTCAGTCGTAATGGCTGCTAATGACCAAGCAGACAGTAGCACTAATAACCCAGCTATCGAGCATTTAAACAAGGAATATGGAGATGAGTTTTTAAGGCTTTATAATCAGTTACTGGTATCTGATCAGATTGATCTGATGGATCAGAAAGATTTGATGGGAAGAACTCTGTATTCCTTGAAATCTAGAGTAAATTTAGAACGTCGTTATGTGTCTGCTATAGAGGAGTTAAATGCTAAGGCAGCACATAAGCTTAATATTTTAGATAGCACTATTGGAGATAGAAATAGTCTTAAAGAACAAATAGGCAAATTAGTATATGTAGTAGGAGCAAAACTACAGAATAAGTTTAATGATAAGATAGGAGGTAGTTTAGGCTTAAAGCTTAATATATTTGGCAGCAAGACTAATGAGTTTAGTAGTGAGCAGATTGAAGCGATCTTATCGGTCTGTAACGGCTCTGATGTTAGTGTACTTGAAGGCAATCCTGGATCTGTTAAGACTTTCGTGATGAGAGAGATAGTACATCAATACAAAGCAGCGGGATTTAAGGTGGTAGGTACTGGTCCAAGTAGCATATCTGCTAAGGTCTTAAGTCGTAATGCTGGCATTAAAGCAGATAATACGAGCTTACTACGTACGAAAATAGAAGAATCAAGAGGAGCGAATTTTAAGCTAGATTTAAGTAGTAAATATTATGAGGAGGAGGAGTATTTAAAATCTATTGGTTGTGATGCTGTCTTCAGCGGCAAGCCTGAGGAAGTCCTGGATAGCAAGAGCGTACTGATTGTAGATAAGGCAAGTATGATAGAGCTTGCTAATATGGACTATTTAGCCTATGAAGTTTTAAGGTCTAAAGCTAAGCTAGTACTTGTTGGAGATAACAACCAGTTTACAGCTGTAGGTATGACTGGAGCATTTAACAAAGCCCGTAAGATAGCAGGGTGCTTCAAGCTTACTAAGGTTAGAAGACAGGAAAACATAGAGCACAGGAAAGCCACTGAAGCTATGGGACGCTTTGCAATGATTGACGCCATTGAGATATACAGAAAATTAGATATTTTTAATATTAATGATAATGAAGAAGAGGCTAAAACTAGCTTAGTTGCATCATTTGCTAAAGAATATACTGAGCAGATGGAGAGTCTTAAGCGAGATGATTTAATAGCTATTAGAAGTATTGCAATTGGTGCGTATACGAATGAGAAGGTAGCTGAATTTAACAGCAAGGTAAGATCGGAGTTAAAGCATAGAGGAGCGTTAAAGGGACAGGAAGTACTAATTAGTAGTGGCGGTAGAATGCTACCGCTGATGAAAGGCGATCAAATAGTATTTGACGAGAATAGTTTAAGATACGGTATTAGTAATGGTGAAGTTGGGACAATATTGTCAGTCAAGCCTTCGGTTAAATCGTTTAGTGGCAGTACAAATAGTAATGGTGAGAGCGATGGCAACGGTTTACTTAAAATATTAGTACATAAGGCAGACGGCTCAAAGGATATAATAAATATTGATACTGCGGCTGACGCTGCAAATAATAAGCGGCGGATTAAGCTAAATCACGGATACGCATTAACCGGTTACAAGTTACAAGGTGAGACGGTAGACCGCATGCATGTATATTTTGACCGTTCTATTGGTTATGAGGCGTTTTTAGTATTAATGTCACGTCATAGAGAGGCAGTGACACTTCATGCGTCCGCACAAGAGTTAGAGGGCCTAGTATATCAGCGTCTTGATAGTGATGTAGAGAAGGTTAGAAAGCAGTTCAAGATTAATAGTTATGAGATGCGTGATGAGACGCGTATTAATTCTGCAGGTGAAGAATATACAGTTAAAGTAAAGGAAGAAATACCGAACTGGCTAATTGGTTTAACTCTTGCAGTTAGCAGAAGAGCCAATAATAGCTTTGCAATAGATTATAAGAGTGATAGGCTACTTGATGGTAATCAGATAATCATCAAGGAGTATTTAGAAGCAAGGTCACGAGTCTTTGAATGTCACGGTAAGCTAAGAGAGTGGCAGAGCAATATTGAAACCACGGGCAATATAACAAGATTGCACCGCAATATAGAGTTAGCTGCTAAGGCTTTTAATGTGTCCTTAGAGGTAAATATCAAAGATTTAAAGATTGATCCATATGGAATGATATCTGCGGATAATAAAGATATTAGTGTTCAGGATATTTTTAAAGAAGCTGTCAAGGTTCAAACTGATTATGAAGCGACAGGAGCAAAGCTACGCTTTAGTGATCTGAGCGTTAAGCAGAGCAACAGCTTAATCGCTTCATGCTTGCCTAGTGCTACTCGGGAGGAGTTGATGCAGTTGTACAGCACGCTACAACTTGCCAAAGAGGGCATGCAGAAACATGCATCATTAATCTGTAGTTCTTATCATATTAGCAATAATGGTACTGCATCGATGGGTGAGCGGATTATCCAATTGAATCTGAATTATGAAACTATTCAGAAGCATGCAGGTATAGCGCCGTATAAGTATTATCTACAATACATATCTGCGCATAGTAGTTTAAATAGTTGTAGTTCATATCAAAATCTTATTGAGCTTGCAAGGGACGTAATCAGTAATAACCAGCACGCTTCTCATGCCTTAACAAATAGCAAGCTAATGAGTTTAGTAAATAGCTATATTGCCGGTATTGATAATTATAATTGGGATAATAAGGCATTAATAGCGCTTAAGAGATGTGATTTGCTTGAGAGTCAGAAGGCTTTAAGTGATCTCAAGCAAGAAGAGCAAGTTAGCGGTCATTTTGTACAAACATTACTACCTAATTATTTAGGACGTATTTACGAGCAGCAAGGAGCAGCAGTAATAGAGAAGTGGGAGGCAGTTAAAGCAGCTAACTCTAATAGAGATGTGAAAGAATTAATCGAGCGTGTTCAGTCTAATCCATCAATACTTGGAAAGTTACCAGGTATTGGTATTGGCATGATATTTGGAGTAAGCACTAGTCGTCGTAAATCCATAGAGCATGTAGGTAAACTCGGCGTGCAGCTTCTAAGATATGAGGAGAGTATGTCACGGCTAAACGAGATTAAGGATAATGATTTAATAAAAGAGCAAGAGCAAAAAATAGTAGTGCTTAAAGAAGAGTTAAATGTTCTTGAGTCTTTAAAAGCAAGTAACGCAGAAGAGAAGTTCTTAAGTAGTTTAAAGACAATGCAGGCAGGTAGCGGCTTAAATATTAAAAGCTTCAAGTCTTTAATTGAGAGTGATGAAGTACAGGATTTACTGTGTGAATACTATAATAACCAAAATGAGCAATATACAAGGATTAATGAGCCTGATAGAGCAGCAGTAGAACAAGAGGATGTACAATCCGTAACCACTAATTCTAACACTAATACTCTGTCAAATACTGGCAAAGGTACGAGTCGTAGAAGAGAGCGTAGTAGCACAAAAGAGCCAGTACTTCGTTTTGATAAGGTATAGGACACTCTAACCAGTAGCGATATAGAGAGAATATTTAGGCAATATGCGGCATCTATTAGGGGTGGTGGCGGAGTAAAGGCTTTACTGATAAAGGTGACAAACCTATCTTTGGTATAGAGAAAGCTACTACCGGCAGCAAACCTATATTGATCGTAGAGGGCAGAAGGCAGCTATAGTTGCATCTAGAATATTACCTGACTATAACGTTGTATCATGGATGGGCGGTAGCAATTCTGCTGATAGAGTGAACTGGGGTCAGCTGAAAGGGTGCAATGTAATAATATGGCCAGATAATGATGAGCCAGGCTTTAAAGCTGCAGAGGTGATTAAAGATAAGCTAAATAAAGCAAATAATCATATAGGATTCGTCAGTATTGTTGATCCATCAAGGCTACAATTTAATGGTAGCGTTTATAAAGACTTATTGCCTGAAAAATGGGATTTAGCAGATAAGATGCCTGAAGGGATGACAATTGCAAATCTTAAAGAGGCAATAGAAAATGTAAGAGCTGCTCATTTAGATATACAAGCAAATACAGAGCGTATTTCATGGTGCTCGCTTTAAATTAACTAATATGCTTGCTGAAGAGTCAAGTGAAGTAGTAGGTACAGCAAAAACTGTAAAACAACAAGCATTGCACGTATCGCAGCTACTTAAACGTAATATTTGGCAGTGGGTATTTAAAGGCAAGATTGTAGATGCTGAGAAAATCACAATCTTAAGTGCAAATGCGTCTAAAGTCTCTACTTTCTTTAGTTCAGAAGAATCAAATAATTACGTGAAATATTTAGAGGCAACAGGCAAAGGAGGAGTCGCACATGATTATTTAAAATATGACTCTTTTATGTATCAAGATATGTTCACTAATCTTGCAATGCGTGACGAGCGTTTAAGTGGAAATATCAAGGAGTTAAGTAATAGCATTAGCAAGCAAAACCAAACACAGGATATAAGTAGTAACAGCACTACTAGTATTGAAACTATAGGGACAAAAACAAAGTTAATAGATGATACTCAAAATCTATATGAGAAGAAGGTATTAGAATATGATAGCACAGCAGGGACGTACGCAGTATACAGAGATTATTTAGAACTGATGGTTCAAAACTTTGGAGAATCACATGAGAAAGTAACGTTATACAAAAATATTGTGCGTGACGTATCTATTCCGCATTCAGCTCAACTTGGGATGAATATCAATGATTTACCTGATAGCCACCATAAAGAGATAGCACGAGATGTGTATAGTACTATTTCAGAGTATCATAATAGATACGCACTGGATGCTGCTGACAAAAACAAGATTGCAAATGCAGTATATGAAGAACATTGTAGCCTAAAAGCTTGGGAGCAGAAATCATATGAGCAAGTTACAACTAGCTATAAGGTTTATGCTGACTATCAGGAACGTCTAGAACAGATTAAATATACAACATTTAACTATGAATTTGTGGATTTAGGGAACAAGCTCTTGAATACAAGGAACAAGAACTTTTACCTAAATTAAAAGATGTAGTATCAGCAAGAGATATATAAGCATTTTGATAGCCGTTTAGAGCGTCATCAATTAGAGACCCAACATCAGGCAATTCAGCAGGAGAAAGAAAATGCTAAAACTACCGATGAAATATTGACTGCAATTAGTCGTGAGCTTGAGTTCTTTAAGTCTCTTGATGGAAAGCTTAAATATGCAGATCAGTATGATAGCAGTATATTATCTGCG